>DASWWQ010000196.1:0-8468 GCA_036405935.1 Flavobacteriales bacterium | reverse complement strand
GATGGGTAGACCCGGACCGGTACTGACGAAAGGCGTCGTGCTGTTGCTGTAGTCGGCGTCCGTGCCTCCAACGCCATTCCCGACGAAGGCGGCCAAACCTGTCGGCTGGATCACATAGTAGTTCGGGATGCCGAAAAAGGGAATACCACAGCAGGTGGACCAATTGGTGTATCCGGTACCGAAGACCGTATTGTTCTCGGTGGCCTGCTGCGAACCATCCACCAGCAACGTACCACCTGTTATGGGCTGGTACGCCGCGGCGACCTCCACGGGGTCGACACTGGTGGTGAGTTTCACCGGCGGCAGTGCCGTGTAGGCGCTGACCTGTGCCAGTGCCGCTGTCGTTAACAGCGTGAACGCCGCCGCTAAAGCGCCAGCTCTTGACCTCGGGCGTGTACACCCGGGTGCAGTGGAGCGAGTTGTCTTCCAGAGCATGTGTTAAGGGTTGAGAGTGAAAGTGAGAGTGTAAGGGACTAAGGACCATGAACGCCGGCAACGGGCCAGCTCCGGGTGGCGGTAGGGATGCCGGCCGGAGCAGGCATCGATGAAGCCCATGCGCGCCTTCGCAAAGACACTCACGGACGACCAGGAAAAGCGAACGATCGGAGAGCGGAGAAGGAGAGTGTAGGGGTTGTAGGGTGGAGCTTTGGAGATTGAGAGTGCCCCAATGTAACGGCATAAGCCGGGTACGATGCAAGTGTTCGGAGCAAAAAAATAATGCTTTGGACATGCCGGCAACTCCCGCATCCCCATTTCGTCCCATGGACGAATGCCCCGCTCCGCACAACCCTCCTCCGTGACCGGATCCGCCCCCAGGCTCCCGGCACATCCTTGCCGGACGGGCAGTTCCAGCGGATCGCACCCGCGCGTGATAACCGCAGCCTTCCTCCTTCAGCACAAGTGTTCACCGCGTTCTCCACATCACATTTTTCGTAAACTTGCGAGGGGCGTCTCCTGCGCTCCGACTCTCATCGGTGTTCTCCAAACACGATCCCCCTTATGCCACTCTCCTGCTCCAACAGGATGATGTCCGCTCTCACGGACCACATCCCCGGCAGTACTGAACATCCACCCCCACAACGCTCAACAGGCACCCCTGGCCGCAGTGGTCCCCTCGGCCCGCGCATGGGGCTACGTGCTCTTGCCGTGGTGATGCAACTCCTTGCACCCATCGCGGCCACTTGGGCACAGATGAGCGATGACCCCTCGGATGCCACGCCGTCATTGACCTACACCACCACCGCGGGCACCACCTCGCCTTTTGCCGCGGCTTGTCCGGGCAGCGGCTCCTCCAATCCTACGGTATCGCACTTCTCGCTCAGCGCGCTCACCTCAACGTCCACCACCATCGTGGGGCCCGCCACGTGCGGGAACTTCCGCGACCTCCCACCAGCAGGTCCGAATCCTGCGCGTGATGCCTGGTTCCGACTGGACCCGCCCGTTGCCGCACATCGGTTCCGGTTCACGCTGTATGCGGGCGGTGCCCCCGGGATCACCGATGGGGCCATGGCCCTGTATGAAGCACCCTCCGCGGCAGGCCCGTTCCGTTTGGTCGAATGCGCCGTGGGCGGCAGCTTCACCGCGACCCAGCCCAGTTTGGAGGCCTCCTGTAGCACCCCGGGCAACAAACTGTATCTGCGGGTATGGGACCAGGCCAACCGGAACTCCAGCTCCAACTTCACCATCTGCGTGCAAGGGCAGGTGGACTCCGGCATGGCCTCTCGCGGGGCGGCCGAGACCGCTTGTGCAGCTCCCACCCTGACTCCTTCCGCCGCCACCAGCACCTCCATCGACTATGTGTTCGCTTGCGAGGAGAGCTCCTGGCTCTATACCGATTCGTCCTATGTCGGCGGGGACCTCTGGGTGAAGTTGACCATTCCCGCTTCGGGCATCGTGACCATGCTCGTATCCCGAACCTCGGCCACCACGTCGTTCGTGAACGCGATCGGCATGAGCGCATACCTCACCTCGGATTGTGCGGACCCCACGCGCTTCCAACAGATCTCCGCCTTCAGCGGTGCGCCCTTCACCGGTGCGGCCACCTCTCCGCCGAACTGGACCATCACCTGCCTGCCTGCGGGGCAGACCCTCTATGTACGCATCCACTCCACACGTGCCGCACAGGCCTTGACCAAACGCTATGGGCGCGTCAACTTCCGCTGGACA
The DNA here is from genome assembly GCA_036405935.1 of Flavobacteriales bacterium. Classification (GTDB taxonomy): domain Bacteria; phylum Bacteroidota; class Bacteroidia; order Flavobacteriales_F; family PHOS-HE28; genus PHOS-HE28. Next base: position 6,302 of record DASWWQ010000196.1, on the reverse strand, counting down.
GGTCCCACCACACCCTCAATCGCACCGACCAACAGTCAACCGTGCGCAGCCACACCCGTGGCCTTGAACACGTCGTGCCCCGTGGCTCCGGCAGCCGGCGGCAACATCGATGCCTGCAACACCCCCGGCATCCCTGCACCCGCCTGCGGCAACTTCGACGGCACGGCAAGGGATGTATGGTACAGCTTCGTGGCCCCTCCGAGCGGGAATGTGCACATCGAGGCCTCCCCGGGCATCGGACTGCCGGCCGATCCGGGCATCGCCCTGTACAGCACGGGCGGCGACGGCTGCACCGGGCGCTATACGTTGATCGAATGCGATGCCAAACAAGGCGTGGGCACGGGCGCTGCGATCCTTCGCAGTGGTCTTGCTCCCGGCCAGACCTACTACGTCCGCGCCTGGGTGGCCAGTGCGGCCGGTGGCCAAGGCAACTTCTCCCTTTGCGTCTCCGAGCTGGCAGCACCGCCCGCCGGCCATTGCTACTATGTGGTGGATATGCTGGCGCTGAACCAAGTGGGCACCCAGTCCATGCGGGTCACGATCGACAGTGGTACGCCGGTGGTCTACTCCACCACCGGCGGTGATGCGAGCGCCGTAGTGCTGGTGGCCGTGCCCATCGGCTCCACGGTTGAATTCGAGTACTACAACTCCGGCACCAACGGCCGGTGCGATTGGTGGATCTATCGTTTGGACGACCCTGATATCCTGTGGCACTACTTCTCCGGCGTCCCCATCGCAGGCCCCGGACCGCTCAATCCTTTCCGCCGCACCTTCACGAACGCTTGCTCCAGTCCGGTCAGGGATTCGGATTGCCTGGGTACACGGACCGTCTGCAACACCGGGCCCGGCACGGGAACGGTGTTCGGTTCGATCGACAGCAGCAACACGGGTGTGGGGCAACGTTTCGATCTGGCCGGAAGCAACATGGGCTGCTTGGGAACGGAATACAACGGCATCCAGTGGTTGCTGATCCACCCCGCGGCGAACGGCACCGTCGCCTTCTGGCTGGACGGCACCACCGCAGGCGTATCGCGCGATCTGGACTTCGCCATCTGGGATGCCGGGCTGGCGGTGTATGAGCCGAGCTCTCCCAACGTCTCCGGCTCGATCTGCGCACCGAACGGTCCGCCGGTGCGCTGCAGCAGCGCCAAGGTGAACAACTCCACCGGGCTGCAGGACGGCCTCGTGGGCGTGGAGATGGAAGGCCCCGGAGGCTGGGGCTGGCTGAGTCCCTTGCCCGTGCAGGCCGACCACATCTACCTCATCGCCATCGTGCGGAACCTCGATGCGGCGGCCCTCCCCAACGTGCAGTACCAGTTGCGCTGGACGGTGGTGAACGATGCCGCCGGCAACCCCAGCAGCACCTTGCTCGATTGCACGCCACTGGTGCTGCCCGTGGAATTCCTTTCGTTCGAGGCCTTCCCCCAGGAACGTTCGGTGGACCTGGCCTGGGCCACGGGAAGTGAGCGCAACAGCAGCCATTTCGTGGTGGAACGCAGCACCGATGTGCAGCATTTCACGCCGATCGGAACGGTTGCCGCCGCCGGCAATTCCGTTGCCCGGATCGACTACACCTTCACCGACCCGCACCCGATGAAGGGAGCCAACTACTACCGCTTGCGGCAAGTGGACCTGGACGGGTCCGTCGACTACAGTTCCACCGTGGTGGCCGTGTTCGATGCCAGCGCGAGCGGACCGGTGGTGTACCCCAACCCCGCCACGGAAGAGATCCAGGTGGTGGCCGATGTTCCCATCGATGGCCCCGTGATGTACCTGGTGATGGATGCCACGGGCAGACCGCTCCATTCCGAGATCGTTTCAGCGCAACGCGGACGAGCCATGCATGACCTCGACCTCCGCGCCTTGGCTTCAGGCTCCTACCTGCTGCACATGGTGGCCGGTGACGGAACCGTGATCGGTAATGCCCGCTTCGTGAAACGCTGAACCTCCACCCACGCAGAACAGGAACGGGGATGGCTTACCATCCCCGTTCCTGTTCTGCGTGATCGCCGGGAGTTCCGTTCGGCTATCGGAACGTTCAGACCCCGAGCATCCCCGCATCGTGCACGAAGCGAAGCCTTCGGACGATCGCTGGGGATGCTTTCCACGGAACTCCGACGGCCGTCACGTTCCGTTGTTCGAAGCCTTGCAGCCCCGCGCGGGTTTCCACGCTCAGAGGCCGAACCTTCCCCGGCACAGGCCATCCGAGGTGGAGCAGCTTCGGGGCGGGGTACCATGTGCAGGCGGAGCCATCGGGCGCATTGCGTATCGCCGAGATCCCTCCAAAAAAAGGGCCGCTTCCTTTTACGGAAGCGGCCCCACTCCAGGTAAGGACCGATCAGTGCACCACCTGCAGTTTGCTCATCAGACGTTGACCATCCACTTGAACGGCCAACCAATAACCTCCATCCGGGAGGTCGGAAAGGTCGAGGACCATCCGTCCATCCTGCACGGCCATATCGGACGACACGCGCACCGTGCGGCCCGTCATGTCCATCACCGTGATGGTCGTGGCCACTGTGTTCGTGGGCATCTCCAGCACAAAGCGACCGCTACCGGGATTCGGATAAACACGGAGAGGCGATGCACCGTACTCCGACAGACCCGTGGGACACTCGGACTCCATGGGTGCGGACACCGAGCTGCAGAAGTCGTTCACGCCGTTCAAGGCGGAAACGATCACCGGCTGTCCGATGGGATAAGGCCCGGTCACGTAGAGTCCGGTGGCACCCGCCTCCACCGTCGGAGCGCCACCATCGTTCTCGATGGTCAACGCCGTGGCCGTGCCCATGCTGAACACCTGCACGTTCACCGAGAACTGTGCATTGGGGCAATCGTCCACCACGGAGAACGTGGCGAGCACCGGATCGCAATCCAAGCAACCCACCACCCACTCCAGCGCATCGACATTCCCGCTGGCACATGAACCCAGATAGTCCGCCATGATCCGCATGGTGAGATGCCCGCTCGGTGCACTCACCACTTGGTCCAGCACGGCATTGCCGTTGGAGCTGAAGATCAGCGGTGCTTGGGTGTCGGTACCATCGTAGCAGAGAAGCACATCCCCGCTCGGAACGGCACCGGCGTTGAAGATCAACCGCACGGGATCGCCCGTACTGCTGCTGTAGGTCCATGTGCGGTGCTCCATATCGCCATAACAATAGGCCCCTTGCAAAGGAGGCTGACCACAGACCAGTTCGACGATGCCCACGGTCGTGAAGGGAAGGCCCCCACCCCATGCCGTTGCGCAATCGGCACGCACATACGCATGCAACGCCTGATCACCGGGAAGGTCCTCCAGGTCCACCGAGGTGCCCGTGATGCCGGAACCGGACAACAGTACGGGATCAGTGGCGCTGCCGGCAGTGATGATGTAGTCGTAACTGGAAGCACCGGTCACCGCCGCCCAGGACAAGGTTGCCGAAGCACCGAGCCCCACGCCGATGAGATCCGAAATGGTGATGTCGTGGACCGCACAGGCCGGTGGTGTCCAGGTGAAGGTGAGTCCCTGCGGCAGTTGCGCGGCCGAGGAAGGGATGCGACAGGTGGCGGCATTGTCCGTGCCCGCCGTGCTCACTTGCCAATCGTAGGGTGAAACGGTCACCGAGCGGTTGTTGTGGTCGGAGGCATCCAGGCCGCTGAGACCGACCTCGCCGCTGTAAGTGCCCGATACCGACATGGTACCGTAGATCACTTGGATGATCTGGGCAGCGGGATCACCACCGCCCTCGCTCAGGCGGATCTGGAACGAAAAGGAACCACCGGCGTTCCCGGTACGCGTGAGGTTGTACTCCGCCACGAAGGTGCGATCCGGCGCCGTGCCGAACGTGCGGATCTGGATCGGCCAGTTGCTGACCCCGCCTCCGGCCTTGAGGTCGTTCGCGAAACCCACGATGCGATGCCGGCGCATGCCACCCGCCAACGGATCGGACTCGGTGCTGATGGGTGTATAGGCCGCAGCTCCGATCGGAACGTACACGGCGTGCGCACCATCCTGCGAGCGACCGAAGCTCAACCAGCCTTCGGTGCTGAACCCGACCCGGTCGAAGACGTGGCCGTTGTAGTGGAAGTCGAAGCCGATGGGCCAGCCGTTACCCGTGGTGAGCGGCCCCAAGGGGATGTCCACTCCTTGTTGCACGAAGGCGTTGTCATCGATCGCCAACCAATCCGGAAGCCCGGCCAAGCCCAAGGGAGTGCCCGATCCGTTGATCGGGGTCCACGTTCCGATGGACGACGAGAAGGTGTACGCCGAGACCTGCGCCTTTCCGGGGGTTCCGAGCGTGGTCAGGAGAAGACCGGCGCTCCAAATGAGGTACTTGCTGTTCATCTGTCTGCTATGGAAAAGGTCACCGATCGCCGGACGGCGAGGCCGAGAGAGCGGCCCACCGTCCGGCGTGGTGCCCTCTGATCAATGTTGGATGCTGATCTTGCCCGTGGCACTGTGTTGACCGTCGCGCAGCAACAGCGTGTACAGACCGTTGGGCAGTTCGCCCAGGTCCAAGGCCATCTCACCGGTGCCGTTCACGAAGCGCTGGGCCACGTTCCGACCGGCGAGGTCCAGCACCTGCAGTTGGGCGCCCGAGGTCATTTCTGCGGGAAGCACCAGGCGCAAGCGTCCATCGCTGGGGTTCGGGAACACGCGCAGCGGAAGCGCGCCGACCTCGGCCAGCCCCATCTGGAGGCAGCTGTAATTGAGCACCGAGGAACTCCAGCTGCAGATCGCATCGGCACCCTCCACATGCACACGCACAGGCGTATTGGAGGTGAAGGGACCCACCTCGTACGTACCGATGGCGGTCACCGTCAAGGAAGGAGCGCCAGCATCATTGGTGATGACCACCGACCCCGTGGAACCCAGGTCCGTCACGTTCACCAGCACGTTGTAGGTGGATGGCTGCGTGCATTCGGCATAGGCGAACGTGGCCGCGGGCTGCTCACATTCCGAGGCGCAAGCCACCACGAACTCCAGCGGTTGCGAGAGGCCCTCGGAGCAGTCGTACTCGGGATAGATCGACGCCACCAACTGAACCAGCAACCGGTTGGCCCCGGTCTCGCTGGTGACCACCTCGTTGTTCGTGGCTCCGGCCAGCGTGATCGGGTTGGCCGCTTCCTCACCGCTGGGGTGCACGAGCACATCCGCGTCCCAACCCAGCGTAGCGGGCAGGAACCGCACGCTGACGGGCTGGCCTTCACCTTCGAAGAGCCAGGTCTCGACCTCGTCCTCCGTGGTGCATTCCTCATACCAGGTGGGTCCGCAATCCGTGATGGCGCAAGGCTCGTTTTCCAACGGAGCATAGACCACGTTGCAGAGCATGTTGTCGGGATGGACCGCGGTGATCGTCACGGCGTCACCGGTCTGGAAAGGACCGAGCACCAGCTCGCCTGTGGCGGTGGCCGTGGTGGAACCCACACCCAGGTCGTTCTGCAGCACCACCTCGGCCGCCGTTCCCAAGGAGAACACGTTGGCGGTGAGGAAATACTCCTGCGCTTCGCAATCCACTTCGCCCATGGCCAATTGCACCAAAGGCTCCGAGCAGTTCTTGCAACCCACGCGCCACTGGAACGGCAGGTACCAAGGTTGTGATTCGCAGCTACCGATGTCGTTCATCGCCTGGATGAAGAGCTGGCCGCTGCTGGCGGTGAACACCTGACCCGCGAGATCACCACTGGGCGCGGTCCAGTCCGGCGGGCCCGTAGGGGCACCTCCATTCCAGATCTGCAGGGACTCTCCCGTGAGGTTGCCTACAAAGCCTCCGAGGAACTCGATCTTCACCGGGGAGAATCCATCCTCCGACATGTAGTGCCAATAGACCGTGCTGTACTGCCGGGTGCAATAGGTCACCTCCTCAGGCGTGTCCGGACAGGCCAGCACACCACCGCCGTGGGTGACGAACTCGGTACCCTGGCCCCAAGTACCGGGAGTGCCATCGCACTGGCTCCGCACGAACACGTAATACGTGGTAGCCGCATCCAATCCTTCGAGATACGCTTCGGGATCCGTCACGGATCCCGAGGTAACTTCCGGACCATTGATGTCGTTCTCCGTGGAAACGAAGTAGTCGTAACCGCTGGATCCATTGTTCGGCCAGGAGACCATGGCCCCTTGGAAGCCGATACCCGATAGCGTCACAGGCCAGGCCGGTGGAGCACAGGTGGGCGGGGTCCACTTGAACGTAAGGCCGGTCACCGGTGGCACACCGGAGCCATTGGGCTGACCCGGCTGTGCCGCAGCTGCATTGCAAGCGTCCGTATTCTCCATGCCCGCCGCCGTGTTGTTCCAGTCGTACAGGAACGAGGGTTGC
>DASWWQ010000195.1:0-24071 GCA_036405935.1 Flavobacteriales bacterium | reverse complement strand
GTCTGGTTGTAGAAGCTGACGTTGCCACCGGTCACGGGAGTCTTGTACTCGATGCAAGCCTCACCCATGCCCTTGATCACCTGCGCGAACTGCCAGTAGACCTCGGGGTCGTACGGGTTGCCGAAGTTGAGGCAGTTGGTGACGCCGCAGGGATCGCCTCCGCTGCAGACGATGTTCCGGGCGGCCTCGCTCACGGCGATCATGGCGCCCACATAGGGATCGGCGTGCACGTAACGGCCATTGCAATCCACCGATACGGCGAGGGCCTTGTTCTCACCGGCCTCCTTCAGCATCACCAGTCCGGCGTCGCTGGGGGCGTTGGTGCTCATGTTGTTGGTGCGCACCATGGTGTCGTACTGTTCATACACCCAGCGCTTGCTGGCCACGTTCGGGCTGCTGAGCAGTTCCAGGGCCACGTAGCGCAGGTCCGACGGCACTTCGATCTTCTCCGGATCGAACCTCCGGTTCTCCGCGATGTAGGCGGGCTCCTTCTCCTCCCGCGTGTACACGGGCGCACCGCCACCGAGCACGAGGCTTTCCGCCGGCACATCGGCCACCAGTTCACCGTGCATGAAGTAGCGGATCCGGTCCTCGTCGGTCACCGTACCGATCTCCACGCAATGGAGGTCCCACTTGGCGAAGATGTCCTGCACCTCCTTCTCCCTTCCCTTCTTCACCACCACGAGCATACGCTCCTGGCTTTCGCTGAGCAGGATCTCCCAGGCACGCATGCCTTCCTGACGGGTGGGCACGCGATCCAGATGGATGTCCATGCCGCTCTCTCCTTTCGCGCTCATCTCGCTGGTGCTACAGGTGATGCCGGCGGCACCCATGTCCTGCATACCGATGATGGCATCGGTCTGTGCCAGTTCCAGCGATGCCTCGAGCAGCAGTTTCTCCATGAAGGGATCGCCGACCTGAACGGCCGGCAGATCGTCCATGCTGGTATCTGTGATGTCCTTGCTGGCGAAGGAAGCACCGTGGATACCGTCCTTGCCGGTGGCGCTGCCCACGATGAACACGGGGTTGCCCTTGCCGTGGCTGGTGGCGCTGATCACGCGATCGGTGCGCACGATGCCCACGCTCATGGCGTTCACCAGCGGGTTGGTGGTGTAGCAGGGGTCGAAATAGACCTCCCCGCCGAGCACGGGTACGCCGAACGCGTTGCCGTAGTGCGCGATGCCCTTCACCACACCGCGCATGTGCCAGCGGCTGGTGGGCTCGGTGGTGATGTCCCCGAAACGCAGGGAGTTCAACTGCGCGATGGGGCGCGCTCCCATGGTGAAGATGTCGCGGTTGATACCGCCCACACCGGTGGCCGCCCCTTGGTAAGGCTCGATGGCACTGGGGTGGTTGTGGCTTTCGATCTTGAAGGCGCAGGCCCAACCGTCGCCGATATCGACCAGGCCGGCATTCTCCTGTCCCGCCTCGGCCAGCAGTTTCGGTCCTGTGCGCGGGAGGGTCTTCAGCAGGCGGATGGAGTTCTTGTAGGAGCAATGCTCGCTCCACATCGCACTGTAGACACTGAGCTCGGTGAAGTTGGGCACGCGGCCCAGGATCTCCTGGATGCGGACGTACTCCTCATCGCGCAGCCCCAGCTTCTTGGCCGTTTCGGGACTGGCGGGGAGGGTATCGGGATTGGTCGTGGTCTTCGTGGGCATGTTCGGATCGGAACGGGGCACAAAGAAAACCCATAGCACGCTCCCCGTCCCGATACATTTGGCCGCGATGGGTGAAGTGCTGTTGCCGCTGCTCTACACGGGCCTGTTCCTGCTGGTGATCCAGCGCTGGGGCTTCTTCGCCGCACCCGGGCTCGGTAAGGGCACCATCAGCGGACTTTTCCTCCTGAAGATCGCCGCAGGTACTGCGCTCTGGTGGGTGTACACGGCACACTACACCGATCGCGCCACGGCGGACATCTACAAGTATTTCGACGATGGCAACGTGCTGTTCAGCGCCCTGCCGGAACGCCCGGCGGATTACCTCCGGATGCTCTTCGGCGTGGTGGACGACCGCGAGCGCTTCGACACGCAGTACTTCCGCGTGATGAACAACTGGTACCGCCAGTACGAGGGTGCGTTGTACAACGATGCGCACACGATGATCCGTTTCAATGCGGTGGTGCGCCTGTTCTCCTTCGGCAGCTACCATGTGCACACGGTGTTCGCTTGTTTCCTGGGGCTGATCGGGCTCACGGCCTTGTACAAGGCCTTCGTGCGCTACCTGCCCGGCTTGGAGTGGGGGTTGTTGTTCGCCGTTTTCCTGCTGCCCACGGTGCTGTTCTGGGGCAGTGGCGTGCTCAAGGAATCCTTGCTGCTGCTGGGCATCGGCCCGTTGGTGGCCGCGGGCCTACGGATCGCCGAACGCGAGGTGCGATGGACCATCGTGCTGCGCTTCCTCCTCTCGGCCTTCCTGCTGTGCTTCCTGAAGATCTACGTGCTGATGGCCCTGTTGCCCGGTCTGATCGCGGTGATGTGGCACGGTACGGCACCACGGCCGGGTGCCTGGTGGCGTTTTGGTACGGTGCACCTGGTCTGCCTGGTGCTCGCACTGAACAGTGAACTGCTACTGCCCGGGTTCGACCTATTGGAGGTGATCCGGGTGAAACAGAAGGACATGATCGATCTGGTGGCGGAGATCCCCACCGGCAGTTATGTGCCGACCGAAAAGCTCGCGGCCACGCCGATCAGCTTCCTGATCAACGCACCGCATGCGCTCTTCCTCACCTTCCTTTCGCCTTTCCTGATGCTGGGCTCCGGCGCGCTGGGGCTGGTGACGGCGGCGGAGAACGCACTGCCCTTCCTGGCCCTCGCTTTCACCCTGCCCTTCGCCAAACGACGGAAGGACATCGCATGGCCTTTGGTGCTCTTCTGCCTGCTGTATGTGCTGGTGCTTGGCCTGATCATCGGATGGACCACGCCGGTGATCGGGGCCTTGGTGCGCTATCGCCTGCCCTTCTTCCCCTTCCTGTTCATCGGACTGCTGCTGATCATCGACCCCCAACGCCTCCCTGCATGGAACGCTCTTTCGCGCAAACGCAGCACGTCCTGATCCTGCTCGCCGGCCTGCTGCCAACGAGCTGCGCTTACAAGGACCGGGCAGCGGACCTGGTGGTGCACAACGCGCACATCATCACCTTGGACAGCGTGGAGCACGAGTACCAGGCCATGGCCATCGTGGACGGGCGGATCGTGGAACTCGGTGCCGAACAACAGATCCTCAACCGGTACCGGGCGAAGGAGTCCTATGACGCCGCCGGAGCCTACATCTACCCGGGCTTCATCGATGGGCATTGCCACTTCCTGGGCTACGGATTGAACAAGCAGAAGGTGGACCTCAGCGGATCGAGGAGCTGGGCCGAAGTGATCGAACGGGTCACGGTCTTTGCGAAGGCGCATCCGGAGAAGACCTGGATCATCGGCAGAGGCTGGGACCAGAACCTGTGGGCGGAAAAGGAATTCCCCAAGAACACGGAGCTCAACAAGCTCTTCCCCGACAAACCGGTACTGCTCCAGCGTGTGGATGGCCACGCGGCCATCGCCAATGCGGCCGCCCTGCACCATGCCGGTATCACGGCCGAGACCCGTATCCCCGGGGGCGAGATCGTAGGGCGTTTCACCACCCCCAACGGCGATCGCTCGTGGACCGACCCGAAAGTGGTTTCCGAAGTGGAGCACATGGGATATCCCTTCTGGGAACCCACCGGCCTGTTGGTGGACAATGCCGTATCCATGTTCCAGACCATCTTCGATGAAGCCGATGAGACCACCAAACGCCGGGCCCTGTTGGATGCGCAGCGCGATTGCTTCGCCGCAGGCCTGACCATGGTCTGCGACGCCGGGCTGGACACCGGCACCATCGCTTTGATGCAACGCATGCAGCAGGAAGGCGATCTGAAGATCCGCATCCATGCGATGGTGGCGGATGCACCCGCCAACCTGGAGCACTTCGCGAAGAGCGGCCCGATCCACACCGACCGGTTGGATGTGCGCAGCGTGAAGGTCTATGGCGATGGGGCCTTGGGCTCACGCGGAGCCCTGTTGAAACAACCCTACAGCGACCGGGCCGGGCACCACGGATTGCAACTGGCCACGCGGGAGCATTTCCTGGAGGTGGCGCAGTGGTGCAAGCAGCACGGTTTCCAGATGAACACGCATTGCATCGGCGACAGTGCCAACAAGCTGTTGCTGGAGGTCTATGGCGAAGTGCTCGGTGGAACGAACGACCTCCGCTGGCGGATCGAACATGCGCAAGTGGTATCGCCCGAGGACCGTTCCTTCTTCCAGCGCTACAGCATCATACCCAGCGTACAACCTACGCACGCCACCAGCGACGGACCTTGGGCCGGTGACCGGCTCGGGCCGGAGCGCATCACTTCGGCATACGCCTACAAGGACCTGCTGCGCACGATGGGGCTGCTTGCGCTGGGCACCGATTTCCCCGTGGAAGGCATCGATCCGTTGCAGACCTTCCGTTCGGCCGTGCTCCGCACCGACGGCCAGGGTGAACCCGCTGGTGGATACCACAGCGAGCAAGCACTAACTCCTTTGGAGGCCCTGCGCGGGATGACCATCTGGAACGCGCTGGCCACCTTCACCGAGAACGACCGCGGCACGTTGGAGGTGGGCAAGTTCGCCGACTTCACGGTGCTGGACCGCGACCTGCTGAAAAGCGACGCCGCCGGTCTGGCCAAGGTGAAGGTGAAGCGCACCTACGTGAACGGAGAGGCGGTGCATTGATCGCCTTCGACGGGCGCCCGACTTCGCTCAACGATTCGGACACGCACACTCGGCGAGTTGCGACGCGGACGATCAAACCCGATCCGGCCTTCCGTGTCCATGCAAGGATCACGGATCCGTTATCACCACATTACCACCATCCTTCCATGCGCTCGGTCCTTCCCTTCTTGGCGATCCTTTGTCCCCTGCTGCTGGCCGCACAGGATCTACCGTCCGAGTTCCACTACAGCGATGATGGGCATCGGCTGAAGATCGGCGGAGCACCTTCCACGGGCTTTTACCAGAAGGACCTGATCCGGACCATCGACCTGAACTTCCCACAATCGAACTACTGGACCTTGCTGACGCAGAACTACGCCAGCGAGACCAACCTGTTGGCCTCCATGACCTGCGAGGGCACTACGTACGACAGCATCGGCGTGCGCTTCAAGGGCAACACCAGCTACATGATGCTGCCTTCCGGCTCGGAAAAGAAGTCCTTCAACGTGACGCTGGACCATGTGATCGACGGCCAGAACATCATGGGCTACGAGACGCTGAACCTCAACAATGCCTTCGAGGATGCCTCCTTCCTGCGCGAGGTGCTCTATCTGGAACTGATCCGCGACCATATCCCCGCGGCGAAGGCCAACTTCGTCCATCTGAACATCAACGGCGCGAGCTGGGGATTGTACCCCAACGTGCAACAGCTGAACAGCCAGTACAGCAAGGAGTGGTTCTTCAGCAACAACGGCACGATGTGGCGCGCCGACCGCCCTGACGGACAATCCGGCGGAGGTCCCGGCGGTGGTGGCCCCAGTTGGGGGGACGGTACGGCAGCATTGAACTACCTGGGCAGCGACACCGCCAGCTACCAGACCTACTACACGTTGAAACGCACGGAACAGGTACAACCCTGGGATGCCTTGGTGACGGTATGCGACAAGCTCAACAACGGCACCTCGGCCACCTTGGAGGATTCGTTGCCGAAGTACCTCGATGTGGACCGCACCCTGTGGTTCCTGGCCTCGGAGATCGCGTTCGGTGATGACGACAGCTACGTGTACAAGGGCAAGATGGACTACTACCTCTATTGGGACGAGGAGACGCGCCGGATGACGCCCTTGGAGTTCGACGGCAACAGCTGCATGAAGACGAACACCACCAACTGGGGGCCGTTCTACCATGCCAACGATGCCGACTACCCGTTGCTGGCGCGGATGCTGTCGGTACCTGCTTGGCGCCAGCGTTACCTCGCACACCTGCGCACCATCATCGCCGAGAAGCTGCAGAGCACCACGTTCAATGCCCTGGTGGCGGAGTATGATGCCTTGATCGACGCGGAAGTGCTCGCCGATCCGAAGAAGCTCTACACCTACAACGCCTTCAACAATGAGCTGACGGTGCTGCAGAACTGGATCACCAGTCGCCGCAACTACCTCAACTCGAACACCGAGGTGGCGCAAACGGCTCCCGTGATCGCCTCCGTGGAACACCGCGTGGACGGCACGGCCTGGGCCGCTCCTCAACCGAACGCCGGCGTGGATGTGGTGGCATCGGTCACCTCCACCACGGGCATCTCCGCGGTGAACCTGTACTACAGCAATTCGCTCTACGGGAATTTCACGGCCATGCCCATGTACGACGATGGCGCGCACAACGACGGTGCGGCCGGCGACGGGCTTTACGGTGCCGCCCTGCCCGGGGGCGCGGCCATGAGCTGGATCCGTTACTACGTGGAAGCGGTGGCTGCGAATGCCGCGTTGAGCGCTTCCTACTCTCCCGTCGGTGCCGAACATGATGTCTACATCTACCAGGTCGCGTTCAACTCCGTGACCGAACCGGCGGTGCGCATCAACGAACTGATGGCCCAGAACACGAGCACCGTCACCGATCCGCAGGGGCAGTACGAGGATTGGATCGAACTCTTCAACACCACCTCGGCCAGCGTGGACCTGAGCGGTTACGGTCTGAGCGACGACGGCACGGATCCCTTCAAGTGGACGATCCCCTCGGGCATCAACATCGGCGCGAACGGATACCTGGTCCTCTGGGCCGATGAGGACATCGACGATGGCTGGAGCCACGCGGACTTCAAGCTGTCCGCTTCAGGGGAAGAGCTTTGGCTGACCAACCCGGCCGGTGAGGTGGTGGACCAAGTGATCTTCGGGCCCCAACAGGCCGACCTGGGCTACGCGCGCATCCCCAATGGCAGCGGACCTTTCGTGATCCAGGCGCCGACCTTCAGCGCGAACAACGAGCAGAGCACGGCGCTCGCGGAAAGCACGGGAACGGAGATACCGGTGATCTTCCCCAATCCCGCCAGCACGCAGCTGATGATCCGCACGCGGACAGCGCAGGACATCCGGATCATGGACGCCACCGGCCGTACGGTGTGGGCCGCGCAAGTGAACGGCACGGAGACGATCGATCCCGGCATGTGGTCCAACGGCACCTACTTCGTGCGGCACGCCAGCGGCACCTCCAAGTTGGTGGTGATGCACTGAGCATCAACGATCGATCTCCGCCAGCGTCCGTTCGATCTGGAGGAAGTGTCGTTCCTGGTGCGCGATGGTGAAGCGGAAGGCATCACCGGGCTTGAAGCGGAAGATCGGACCCAGGGTGCTGGTGATGCGCGGGCCCTCAAGGCCAAGGATCCGGGCACGTTCCAGCAACCGCTGGAGGTCCACGAGCAGGACGTGGAAACGCTGGAGTTCGTCCGGTGCCGAGGAAACGGTGCGCGGCTCGAAACGCGCCATGGTGCGCATCTTCCACGGGATCCCGCCATCGGCTTTCGGCTGCATGGTGCGGGTCATTTTCTCACCCCAATAGCCTGAACGAAAACCATCCTCCTTCCCGAACCCGACACCGTCCGAATAGACCTTCCGCAAACGCTCATGGTAGTGTCCACCGAGGATGTTCAGGTGGGCGATCACCTCCAACACGCTCCAACGCTTCGGGCCCGGTGCCGTAGTGAGCACGGCCAAGGGCAACTGCATCAACTGTTCGGTGCGTTGGACCTGGTTGCGGAGCGTGGCCTGCAACCGGTCGATGAGCTCATGTGTAGGGAACGTCGGCATGGCGCAAACGTACCGGCGTGCCCCGTGGCACCCACTTGATGCGCATCAAGAACGCACCTTGGCGCGCAAGCGGCTGAAGGTCTCGGGGGTCATGCCCAAGTACGAGGCGAGGTCCTTCTGCGGCACCAACTGGAGAAGGTGCGCACTACGCTGCAGCAGTTTGCGGTAGCGCTCCTCGGCGTTGAGCGTGAGCATCTCCACTTCGCGCGTGGCACGGCCCACCAGCAGTTCCTCCAGGATCAGGCGCCCGAACCGTTCCATGGCCCGGATGCGCTCGTAGTGCGCGAGGAGATCATCGCGGTGGATGGCCAAGGTGGTGCTCGCGGTCAACGCCTGCAGTTGGAACCGTCCGGGCCGTTGGCTGAAGAAGGAATCGGGGTCGCCGCTCCACGTACCGGCATAGGCGAAACCCAGGCAACGCTCCGTTCCATCGTGCTCGAAATACAACCGATGCACACCGCTCAGCACGATGTGGAAATGCTCCTCGATGCGGCCCGCTTCGGAGATGAAGGCCCCTTTCGCATGGCTCCTCTCCTTCCAGGTCGGTGCCACTTGGGCCCATTCGGCATCCGTGAGCCGCACGTAGCGTTCGATGGTCCGGCGCACCAGGACTTCGCCGTTCATTTCCGGGCCAACAGTTCGTGGGTGTACGTATAGCCGACGCGCTCGATCTCGTTCATCCGCCGCACATCGAAGAGGCCGAAACGGGAGAGTTCCGGTGGTTCGATCAGCAGGTGGCAGCCTTGCGCGGAACGGGTCACCATCTCGCGGAAGTTGAGGTGCCACACACGGTCCAACGTGCCGATCATGCTGCGCCTGCCCGGCACGAAAGGGGGCAGCGGGTTCACATGCACCGCGATCACCTCGGACTTGCGGTCGTTGAAGGGCTCCACGGGCAGGTTGTTGCTGAGGCCGCCGTCCACATGGAAAACGCCGTCGATGGCCACAGCGGGGAACACCACGGGAATGGCGGAGGCGGCCAGCAAGGCAGGGATCAGATCACCGGACGAGAAGATACGCTGACCGCCATGCTCCAGATCGGTGGCGGCGATGTGCAGCGGGATCGGCAGTTCCTCGATGCGGTGATGGCGCAGGTGCCGCTGCATGAAGGCGGCTATGCGCTTCGATGCGGGCACCGGGCGGCGCAGGAGACGGATGCTCCTCATCTCCTGATGCAACAGACCGGAGACCTCGCTGGCCGAGCGACCATCGGCGATCAAGGCCCCGACGAGCGCACCCGCACTGGTGGCCGAGATGGCCTCGGGCAGGATGCCGTGCTCCTCCAACGCATGCAGCACACCGATGTGGGCCGCACCGCGGGCACCACCGCCGGAAAGGACGATCGGTCGGCGTTCCATGTCGGTACGAAGCTGGTGAAAAGCCGCGACCGAGGGCCTCGTGATCAGCGCTTCACGAAACGCAGGCTCCAGCTTTGCCCGGCGTCGCTCGAACGCAGTACGTAGACCCCGCTCGCCAGCGCGCTCACATCCACCGTGTTGGTGGCATCCGCACGCAGGGCGCCCTGCAGCACGATCCGACCAGCCGCATCGAGCACCAGATAGGATCGCTCGGTGGTGCCCTGCGGAAGGACCAAGGTCAGTCGGTCGTCCGCAGGCACGGGCCACACCCGCGCCGGAGCCGCATCCGCATCCGTCATACCCACGGACAATACCAGCAGGCTGTCCGACAAAGCCGTGCACTGGTTCGCACCGGTCACCAGCACCTGGTAGTAGCCGTTCTGCGCGGCCTGGTGCATCTGTCCCGTGGCACCTGCGATCTCCTCGCCCTCGAAATACCACTGATGTGCGGCGCCCGGCGAAGCGGTGAGGTCCACACCGTCCGCTACGATGCTCGCATCCGGCAGCGGCAGCGCAGGCAGGAAGAGCGTATCGCTGTAGCCGAGGCAGCCCGAACCGTTCTCCACGATCAAGGAGATGTCGCCACCGGTGAAAGGGATGTGGAGTCCACTGGCTCCGTTGCTCCAGTGGTAGGCATACATGAAATCGGTGCCGCTCAGGGTCACCGTATCGCCTTCACAAACCCCGGCGGGTCCTTCGATCGCAGCCGGCACGTGGCTGGTGTTGAGGGCGGCGAAGGCATCCACCTTACCGTTGCCGTAGCGGATGTTGGGCACGGCCCCGGTGAGGGCATCGGTGTAGGCGGTGGAATTGATGGCCGCCAGGATCTCGGCGGCCGTGGCCCGGGGACATTTTTCGAAGTAGAGCGCCACGATACCCGCCACCACGGGCGAAGCCACCGACGTACCACCACCCCGGGTATGGAAACCACCGGGAGCCACCTTCTCCGCCTGACCGTAGAAGAGCAATGAATCGATGAACTGCAGGGTGCTCGCGCTGAAGGTGAGATCGCCGGGTGCCGACACATCGGGTTTCTGGTCGCCCAGGCGCGAGGGGCCGCGACTGCTGCTGGCACTGATCAGGCCTTCGGTGGCGGGGAAGGTCTGGTAGTTGCCGTTGTAGTCGATGTAATCGTGTTCATTCTGGTAGTTGCCCACGGTGATGACATGGGGCGAACAGGCCCACGAATCCACGATGCTCATGGTGTTGTCCGGCAGCACATAGTCCACGATATCCGGGAACTGGCCGGCGGAGGGAATGGTGGACACGATCTCCGAGGTACCCAGGTAGAAGCTGCTCCACACATCGAACCGTCCGGCACCCGTGGTGCTGAAGCGATAGCGGTAGGCATCGGCGGAATCCGGCAGCGGGAGGAAGACCTCCATGTGGTATTGTCCACCGCGACGTTCGGCGTAGGTATGCACCACGGCGAGCCGGTTGCCGCTGAAGCTCTTCAACGTATCGGTGACCACCTGGTCCAGGTTGTTCGCGATGGTGCGGAAGGGCAACTGTCCGCGATGCAACGGCCCTCCGGTGGAACGATCGGCACCCACGCTGAAATGCACTTGGCTGAAATCGGCGGTATCGGCCCACAGATCGAAATAGACCGCATCCATGCCCAAGGCGCTGTTCGGTTTCAACCGGAACCACGTGAAGGAGGTGTCCGCACCCACATCGGTGCGCAGATGATAGGCGGGGTATTGGCCGCTGTTGCCACCGGCGCAGACCAACATCCGGCCGGGGGCTTCCTGCAGCAGGTCATCGATGAACAGGGCCGCGGGATCCAGTCCGTCGTGGCTGCCGTAGTAGTCGCCCAGGCTCAGGTTGATCACCACCGGCCGCTCCAGTTGGTCCGCGAGCTGGATGATGTACTGCACGGCATCCACGATGGTTGCCTTCCAGTTGGGATGTTGCTGGTCGCTGGTGACGATGATGAGGTCCGCGTCGGGGGCCGCGCCGGTGTAGTGGCCCGTGGCGCGTCCGTTACCGGCCGCGGCCCCGGCCACGCCCGTCCCGTGCCCGAAGTAGTGGTACGGATCCACCGCGGTGCACAGTCCGGCATTGATGGCCGTGCTGTCCCAGGCCTGTCCGTATCCGTAGGGCTGCGGCGTCAGTTCAGGGTCCACGGCGAGGGTCTGGTCCCAGTAGTGCAGCACCCGGGTGTTACCGAGGCTGTCCTGGAAATCGGGATGCAGCAGATCGAGGCCGGTATCGATGATGCCGACCAGCACACCCTTGCCGGTATAGCCGGCCGGAAGCGGCGCCTGTCCTTCGCGAACGGGAATGATGCGGGCCTTGGTGGCAGCGCTGTCGTTGAGGGCAACACCCTTGCTCAGGCTGAACTGGAAACCCTGCACGGCGGGCTCCTTGGCCAAGGCCTCGACCTCTGCCACGGGCACGGTGGCGTTCACCCAGCCGGTGACCACCTGCTTCACCCGCCCGTGATGGCCCAGCACCGCACGCGTCACCGCGCTGCTTTCACCCTGCACGAAAAGGTCCACCGTCCCTTGGGGATCGGCCGTGCGCAGATACGCCTCGAGCTGGATGCCGACGGACGCCCGGCGCTGGGCATCCGCGGAAAGAAGCGACGTGGCACAGAGCAACGCCAAGGCGTAACGTATGATCATGCCACAAAACTACCGGCCCAGCATGCGCTCCATGGCCTCGAACGTCGGAAGATCGGGCAAGAAATCAACAGCGCCGTCCACGTGACGGATGCGGCAGGCGTAATGGGACAATCCGTTGGTGACCAACAGGAAAGGCACGCGCAACACGAGGTTATAGCGGGCGGCCTGCTCCAGGACCGACTGTGTGAGGGGCACTTGGGGCGCTTTGCATTCCACCAATAGCAGCGGTATCGCACCGTGCGCATGCACCACGATATCGGCCCGTTTGGAAAGTCCGTTCAGCTGCAGCGAGCGTTCCACGGCGACCAGCGACAAGGGGCACCCGCGGTCCTTCATCAGATGCACCAGCACATGTTGCCGCACCCATTCCTCGGGGGTCAGGGCCACCCACCGGCGGCGCACCGGATCGAAAACATGATCACCCTCGGGCGTGTGCCTAGTTTTGACGCCATGGTCCGGTAGGTTCAGGAGAGGAAGGCCGGTCATCAAAACAGGGCAAAAGTGCGCACCAAGGACGACATCGTGAAGAACTGGCTTCCCCGCTACACGGGACTGGAGCTGGGTGAAATGAAGCAGCACATCCTGCTGACGAACTTCAGCAACTACATCGACATCTTCGCCAAGCTCACCGGGGCCACGGTGCACGGCGTGGGCAAGGCGCTCCAGACGGCCATCACGGACGATCTGATGATGATCAACTTCGGCATGGGCAGTCCCATGGCCGCCACCACGATGGACCTCCTGAGCGCCATCGAGCCCGAGGCGGTGCTGTTCCTCGGCAAATGCGGGGGGTTGAAGAAGAAGAACCAACTGGGCGACCTGATCCTGCCCATCGCGGCCATCCGCGGGGAAGGAACGAGCAGCGACTATTTCCCCCCGGAAGTACCCGCCCTGCCCTCCTTCATGATCAACCGCGTGGTGAGCGGCCGGATCCGTGATATGGAGCTCGACTACTGGAGCGGCACGGTGTACACCACCAACCGCCGCGTGTGGGAGCATGACGATGCCTTCAAGGAACGCCTGCGCACCTATCGCGCCATGGGCATCGACATGGAAACGGCCACGCTCTTCATGACCGGCTTCGCGAACGGCATCCCCACGGGTGCCCTGCTGCTGGTGAGCGACCAGCCCATGATCCCGGACGGGGTGAAGACCAGCGCCAGCGACGCGAAGGTCACCAGCAACTTCGCCGAGCAGCACGTGCGCATCGGCATCGCCAGCCTGCGCCACATCATCAACGACGGGCGTTCGGTGAAGCATCTGCGCTACGAATGAGCACCACGGACGACTTCAAGAAGATCGTCAAGGACGTGCGCAGCGGCACGTTCAAGCCCGTGTACTTCCTGCACGGCGAGGAATCGTACTTCATCGATCGGGTGGCCGAGGAGATCGAGCTGCACGCGTTGCAGGAACATGAGAAGGACTTCAACCTCTCCATCCTCTACGGCCGCGATTGCGATGCCGACCAGGTGAAGGACACCTGCCTGCGCTATCCCATGATGGCCGAACGGCAGGTGGTGGTGCTGCGCGAGGCCCAGACCTGGCGCATCGATGCCTTCGACAAGCTCGAGGCCTACTTCAAGAACCCCACGCCCACCACGGTGCTTGTGATCCTCTACAAGCACAAGAAGGCCGACGGGCGCAAGACCTGGTTGAAGGACCTGGCCAAGAAGCAGGTGGTCTTCCTCAGCGACAAGCTGAAGGAGGACAAGCTGCCGGAGTGGATCCAGGCCTACGTGAAGTTCCACAAGCGGAAGATCGGTCCGGTGGAATCGAAACTGCTGGCGGACCACCTGGGCAGCGACCTCGGCAAGTTGACCAACGAGGTGGAGAAGCTCTGCATCGTGATCGAGGAGGGCGGCACCATCACCAGCGAGCTGATCCAGCGCAACGTGGGCATCAGCAAGGACTACAACATCTTCGAGCTGCAGAACGCCATCGGGGCACGCGACCATGTGAAGGCGCAGAGGATCGCGCACTTCCTGGCCAGCGACAAGGAGCACAAGCTCTTCCTCACCGCGGCCATGCTCAGCTCCTACTTCAGCAAGATCGCCATCGTGCATGCGAACACGGGCAAACCCGCCGGCGACCTGGCTGCGGCGATGAAGGTGCCGCCCTTCTTCGTGCGGGATTACCAGAACGCCGCGCGCTTCTATCCACCCGAGAAGCTCCGTGAGGTGCAGCACCTGCTCCGTGAGGCCGACCTCAACAGCAAGGGTGTGGGCAACGCCAGCGCCGACGACGGCGAACTGCTGCGCGAGCTGCTGGTGCGGGTGATGAACTAACTCTGCGCGTCATCGCGAGGAGGCGGAGCCGAGGAAGCGATCTCCACACTGGACGGGTGACCGCTCTATTCCATCCTCGGCTTCACCGTACCCTTGATCCGCAGCACCACCGTCGGTGTGTTCACCGCATTGCTCCGCAACGTCGCGGACTTGTTGATGGGTCCGGCCCGGTAGGTATCGTACTTGAGTCGCACCGTACCGCTGGCACCCGGCATCACCGGCTCCTTGTCCCAGTCGGGCACCAGGCAGCCGCAGCTCGTCTGGAAGGTGTGGATGATCAGGGGCGCATCACCCGTATTGGTGAACCGGAAGGAGCAACGGCCATCCCCTCCGTGCTCGATGGTGCCATAGTCGAACACCGTGGTATCGAAGGTGATGCGCGGTCCGGGTTCGGGCTCCGTTGCGGACCCTTCCGGGCGCGGTGATGGTGCCCCCAAGAGCGCGGACAGCATCAGGGTGAAAGCGAGGATCGGTGCGTTCATGGGGCAAGGATCGGAACCCGTTCATCCTCCCATGCGGGATCTAACCAAACGTTCACAGCTCGCGTGACCTCGGCACGAGCGTTTCCGTGTCCCTGCACCTGCGTGGGTCAGCTCCGGCGCAGCTTTCCGACTGTGCAGGTCTGCGTACCTTCGCGATCCGAAAAACGGACCTTCGGTCCGACCCCACGCCATGGAACTTCCCAAACGATTCGAGCCGCAGGAGGCGGAGAGCAAGTGGTACCGATACTGGTTGGACAACGGCTACTTCCGTAGCGTTCCCGATAGCCGCCAGCCCTATACCGTGGTGATCCCCCCGCCGAACGTGACGGGTGTGCTGCACATGGGGCATATGCTGAACAACACCATCCAGGACGTGCTGGTCCGCCGCGCGCGCATGCAGGGCAAGAACGCCTGTTGGGTGCCGGGTACCGACCACGCCAGCATCGCCACGGAAGCCAAGGTGGTGCGCCTGCTGCAGGAGCAGGGCATCAAGAAGAGCGCGATCGGCCGGGAGGAGTTCCTGAAGCATGCCTTCGCGTGGAAGGAGAAGTACGGCGGCGTGATCCTCGAACAACTGAAGAAGCTCGGGGCCAGCTGCGATTGGGACCGTACGCGCTTCACCATGGAGCCCGACCTCAGCGAAGCGGTGCTCGATGTCTTCATCGACCTGCACAAGAAAGGCCTGGTGTACCGTGGCCTGCGCATGGTGAACTGGGACCCCGTGGCGCTGACGGCGGTGAGCGATGAGGAGGTGATCCACAAGGAGGTCAACTCCAAGCTGTACCACATCCGTTATCGGGTCGAGGGCACTGCCGACGAATGGGTGACGATCGCCACCACGCGTCCCGAGACGATCCTCGGCGACACCGCCGTGGCCGTGCATCCGGAGGATGAGCGTTACGCGCACCTGAAGGGCAAACGCGTGCTCGTGCCCTTGATCGGCCGCAGCATCCCGGTGATCCTCGACGAGTACGTGGAGCGCGAGTTCGGTACTGGCGCGTTGAAGGTGACGCCCGCGCACGACGTGAACGACCACGAGCTGGGCAAGAAGCATGGCTTGGAGACCATCGACATCCTGGAAGCGAACGCCACCCTGAGCCCGGCCGCGCAACTGTACGTGGGCGAGGATCGCTTCGTGGTGCGCAAGAAGATCGCGAAGCAGCTGGAGGCCGAGGGCTTCCTGGTGAAGACCGAGGACATCGTGAACAAGGTGGGCACCAGCGAACGCACGGACGCGGTGATCGAGCCGCGCCTGTCCCTACAGTGGTTCCTGAAGATGAGCGAGCTGGCGCAACCCGCGCTGGATGTGGTGATGGACGGCACGGTGAAGCTCCACCCGCAGAAGTTCCAGAACACCTACAAGCACTGGATGGAGAACGTGCGCGACTGGTGCATCAGCCGCCAGTTGTGGTGGGGGCAGCGGATCCCGGCGTGGTACAACGAAGCGGGGGATGCCGCCGTGTGCCGCACCGAGGCCGAGGCCATCGCGCAGTTCAAGGCCGCCGGGCAGAGCACCACGGGCATCAAGCAGGACGAGGATGTGGTGGACACCTGGTTCAGCAGCTGGCTGTGGCCCATCAGCGTGTTCGACGGGTTCAAGGACCCCGACAATGCCGACATCAAGTACTACTACCCCACCAACGACCTGGTGACGGCCCCGGAGATCCTGTTCTTCTGGGTGGCCCGCATGATCATGGCCGGCGTGGAGTACCGCAAGGAAGTGCCGTTCCGCAACGTGTACCTCACGGGCATCGTGCGCGACAAGCTGGGCCGCAAGATGAGCAAGAGCCTAGGCAACAGTCCCGACCCCTTGGACCTGATCGCGCAGTACGGTGCGGACAGCGTGCGTGTGGGCATGCTCTTCACCTCACCGGCGGGCAACGACCTGCCCTATGACGATTCGTTGTGCGAACAGGGCCGCAACTTCACCAACAAGATCTGGAACGCGTTCCGTCTGGTGAAGGGCTTCAGCATCGGTGAGCAGGCGCAGCCCGATAGCGCAGCCGCAGCCGTGGCGTGGATCCGCAGCCGCGTGTTGAACGCCACCACGGAGATCAACGGCCTCTACGATCAGTTCCGCATCAGCGAAGCCTTGATGGCCACATACAAGCTGATCTGGGACGACTTCTGCAGCTGGTACCTCGAGAGCATCAAACCCGCCTTCGCCAAGGCTACGGCGGGCGATGCCCGACAGGAGCCGATCGACCGTACCACCCACGAAGCGACCCTCGGTGTCTTCGAGGATCTCATGAAGTTGCTGCACCCCTTCATGCCCTTCCTCACCGAGGAACTGTGGAGCCACCTGAACGAACGCAAGGGTCCGAACGAAGCCTTGATCATCGCTCCTTGGCCGAAGGCCGCATCCGGTGACGCCGCTCTGGAGGCCGAGGTGCAGCACGCCTTCGACCTGGTGACGGCCGTGCGCAACGTGCGTAACGAACGAGGACTCTCCCCGAAGGAGGCGATCGCCCTACAAGTGAAGGGGGCCGCACCGATGAGCGCCTCCGTAACACAGCTGGTGCACAAGCTGGCGAACGTCAGCGCGCTGGCCACGGTGGACCGGGTGAGCGACGGTGCGATCACCTTCCTGGTGGGTACCACCGAATACGCCGCGGACCTCGGCGGCAATATCGACACCGAGGCCGAGCGCAAGAAGGCCGAGGAGGAGTTGAACTACCTGCGCGGCTTCCTGAACAGCGTGGAGAAGAAGCTCGGCAACGAACGTTTCGTGAGCGGTGCACCACCGGCCGTGCTGGAGGCCGAGCGGAAGAAGAAGGCCGATGCCGAAGCGAAGATCCGGGCGTTGGAGGCGCGGATCGGCCAACTGGTCGGCTGATCTTCCTTGCCCCATTAAGAAAAAGAAGGGCGATCGGAAATCCGATCGCCCTTCCTGTTGTCGGTCCGACCCAAGGGGCGATCCACCAGCCGGTTAAATTCGTGCCATCGCCAAGGACCTCACATATGCCGCCATCGACATCGGATCCAACGCGGTGCGCCTGCTCATCGCGGACGTGATCGAGCGCGAGGACCATCCGGTGATCAAGAAGACCTCCTTGGTGCGCGTACCGATCCGTTTGGGTGAGGACGTGTTCGAGACGGGCCGCATCGGCAATGCGCGGCGCGACTACCTGATCAAGAGCCTGAAGGCCTTCCGTCTGCTCACCGACGTCTACGGCATCAACTACGTGCGCTGTTGCGCCACCAGCGCCCTGCGCGAATCGCAGAACCGCGAGCTGATCCTGGCCGAGGTGGAGATCGCCAGCGGGATCCACATCGAGATCATCGATGGCAAGCTGGAGGCCGACCTCATCTGCAACACCTTCTGGACGCAGGACCTGTTGAAGGACCGCAACTACCTCTTCATCGACGTGGGTGGTGGCAGCACCGAGCTCACTTGGCTGGAGAAGGGTCGCCGTGTGAAGAGCGCGAGCTTCCGGATCGGAACGGTGCGATCGCTGAAGGGCAAGGTGGAGGAGAGCGAATGGACCTTGGTGCGTTCCTTCCTGGAGGAGCTGCGCGCCGAGCACGGCAACCTGATGGCCATCGGTACGGGCGGCAACATCAACCGGATCTTCAAGGAGAACGGCAACCGCTTCGGCGAGCCCCTCTCCCGCACCGCCATCCAGCAACAGCGCGATCGCATCGGGGCCTACAGTTTCCAGGACCGTGTGGATGTCCTGCGCCTGCGCCCGGACCGCGCTGACGTGATCATCCCTGCTGCGGACATCTTCCTGCGGATCCTCACGTTCGCGGAGATCGAGGAGGTGTTCGTTCCCAAGGTGGGTCTGGCGGACGGCATCGTGTACGACCTCTACATGAAGCAGCACGGCCACGCGCGCTATCCTCGCACGTCGGGCGTTACGGCCTGAGCCCAACCCCACTGCTCGATGCGCTTCCTGCTCACCGGTCTCCTCATGTGGTGGATGTCCGGAATACAGGCGCAAGAACCGTGGTCGTTCGGGCTGAACGCGCACCACGGCTTCCTGTGGCCCCATCGCACCACCACCTGGGTGCTGGTGGAGCGCCACGCCCCGGCGATCGAGCTTTTCGCCGAGCGCTCCGTGAAGGGCGATCGCTCGTGGCACCATGATTTCCTGATGCCCCGTTACGGCTTCGGGCTGCTGTACACCGGCATGGGCAATGCGCAGCGCATCGGCACATGCGTGCGCGTGGTGCCCTACCTCTACCTTCCTTTCACCCGGAACGCGCGCTCATCCTTCGGAATGCGGCTGGGCTGGGGCATCGGCTACGTGGCGAAACCCTTCGACCGCCGGGAGAACATCAAGCAGATCGCCATCGGTTCGCATCTGAACACCGCGATCCAGATCATGCCGGAATACCGCTCGGAACGGGGTGCATGGACGCTGCAGGGCGGCATCGGCATCGACCATTGGAGCAACGGATCCTTCCAACTGCCCAACCTCGGGTTGAACTACCTCTCCTTGCACCTCGGCGCGGGCTATCGGATGGGTGCCCAAGCAGCTCCGATCGCCGTGACGGACACGGTGTACGTGCCGCGTGAACGCGAACAGGTGGTGGTGGCGGCCTTCGGGGTGAACGAATCCGTACGGCCGCTTTCCGGACAGTACAGCGTCTACGCGCTGAGCGGCCAAGTGCAGTGGCCCATCAGCCGCAAGTCGGGATTGGCCGCGGGATTCGATGTGTTCAACAAGGGATCGCTCGTCACCGCGAATCCCGAGCTGAAGGACACCGACCGCATCGGCAACACGCAGCTCGGCGTGCACGGTGGTTACGCCCTGCTCTTCGGCCGCGCGGAGATGTTCATCCAGATGGGGGCCTATGTGATGACCCCGGTGAAGGACCATGCCCCCGTCTTCCACCGCTTGGGCGGACGCATGCGTTGCGGCAAGCACTTCGTCGCGAGCATCGCGCTCAAGAGCCATTACGCCGTGGCCGACCACTGGGAGTTCGGCGTGGGATACCGATGGAACTGAAGCGCCTCCTCCCCTTCACCTTCGTACTGCTGTGGTCCTGCCAGAAGGACCAGTGGGATGATTGCATCACCAGCACGGGGCCTATGCGGACCGAAGTACGCAGCGTGGGCTTCTTCGACCGCATCGACCTGAACGACCGCGTGGACCTGGTGCTGGAGCAGGGCGATGGCAGCATCCGGGTGGAAGCCGGACGCAACCTGCTCGGGCAGGTGGTGACGGAGGTGCGCGACGGCGTGCTGTACGTCAGCAACGAGAACCGTTGCAACTGGGTGCGCAGCTTCAAACCGCGCATCACCGTGCATGTCCCTGCCGGCTCCCTGCATGAGGTCACCCTTCGCGGAACGGGGAACGTATCGGGCACCACCACGATCCAGCGGCCGGTGTTCAGCATCCAGCAGCAAGGCGGTCTGGGCAGCGTGCGATTGCACATGGAGGTGGACACGTGCCGCATCGGTTTCCATGCGGGTGCCGGTGACGTGGTCTGTTCCGGCACGGCCGCTTACGCCGACCTGTACCTCGCCAGCATGGGCCGGATGGACCTACGCTCACTGGCTGCGGCAAGGGTATGGGCTTTCAATAACGGTTCAGGCGATATCCTATGCCGTCCCGAGCAGCGCCTGGATGCCATCATCCGTTATGTGGGCGATGTGCGCTATACCGGATCACCCGCCACCATCACTTCCGACATCACCGGAAGCGGTGCGTTGATACACGATCCCTGACGGTGGATCATGGGCGATGGAGGTGCCGCGCCTTTCGTCCTTTTCCCACGCGATGGATACCCGGTCACGACACCTCGCACACGCCTTGATCAATGGAACTGCGCCGCTTCGGTACTGTTGACCATCGCGGTGGTGGACGAAGCACCTTGCTGCACCGCGTTCTGCACGGCATCGAAGTAACCCGTACCCACGAAGGCCTGATGCTTCACGGCCTTGAAGCCAGCGCCCTGCAGCGCGAACTCACGCTCCTGCAGCTCGCTGTAGCCGGCCATGTTGTGCTTCTTGTACGCCAACGCCAGCTCGAACATGCTCGTGTTCAGCGCATGGAAACCGGCGAGGGTGATGAATTGGAAACGGTAGCCCAAAACAGCCAGGTCATCGCCGAAGCGCTCCAATTCCGGGCGCTCCATGTGCTTCGCCCAATTGAACGAGGGTGAACAATTGTAGGCGAGCATCTTGCCCGGGAACTTCGCATGCACCGCTTGCGCGAACTCGCGAGCGTAGCCGAGGTCGGGATTGCTCGTCTCCATCCACAACAGATCGGCATACGGCGCGTAGCTCAGCGCGCGATCGATGCCCTGCTGGATGCCGCTCTTCACTTGGAAGAAGCCCTCGCTGGTCCGCTGTCCGGTGATGAAACGGGCATCACGCGGATCGATGTCGCTGGTCAACAGATCGGCGGCATCCGCATCGGTACGCGCGATCAGCACGGTGGGCACCCCCATCACATCCGCCGCCAACCGGGCGGCCACCAGCTTGTTGATCGCCTCCTGCGTGGGCACGAGCACCTTGCCACCGAGATGTCCACACTTCTTGGCGGAGCTCAACTGGTCCTCGAAATGCGCACCGGCGGCACCGGCGCGGATCAGCTGCTTCATCAGTTCGAAGGCATTGAGGTTGCCGCCGAAACCGGCCTCGGCATCCGCCACGATGGGCGCCATCCAATGCACGCCCTCCTCGTTGTTGAGGTAGCTGATCTGGTCGCGACGGAGCAAGGCGTTGTTGATGCGGGCCACCACCTCGGGCACCGAGTTGGCCGGGTACAGGCTTTGATCGGGATACATCTCCCCGCTCAGGTTCGCATCGGCGGCCACCTGCCAACCACTGAGGTAGATGGCATCCAGACCGGCCTGGACCTCCTGCACCGCTTGGTTGCCGGTCAGCGCACCAAGGCCGCACACCCGGTCCTGAGCGTTCAACTTGCGCCACAGCAGGTCGGCGCCCTGGCGGGCCAAGGAGTGGTCCTGCTGCACCGAACCGCTGAGATCGATGACCTCCTTGGCACCATAGGGGCGAATGATGCCGGCCCACCGCTTGTCGGTCCTCCAGGACTGCTCCAGCGCGATGATGCGTGCTTGCTTCGACATGGGAATTGAGGTTGTTGAGGGTGTGTTTCAGAGAAGCGCGTAGGCCGGCGTGGTCAGGAACTCGGTGGGTTCCTTGGTGGCGACGAGTTCGCGGAGGGCGAGCACGGCATTGCCGTATCGACCGGCGTGGAATCCATCGCTACCCACTTCGCGTTCGATGGCCGTGGCCCCTTCCGTGATCCAGGTCTGCACCAGATCGGCGCTGATCGTGCGGCCATCATCCAGCTTGGAGCCGTGGTACACCCATTGCCAGAGCTGGGTCCGACCGATCTCCGCCGTGGCCGCATCCTCCATCAGATCGTGGATGGCCACGGCACCGAAGCCACGCAGCCAGCTCTCCACGTATCGGATGGCCACATCGATGTTCTTGCGCACACCCGCTTCGGTGATCGCCCCATGGAACGGTTGCAGCAGGTCCCGCTCCGTGATCGCATCGTCCTGCCGCTTCATATGCAACTGGTTCGGGCCGGGCATCAACCGGTCGAAGACATCCAGCGCAATGGGCACCAGTCCGGGATGCGCCACCCAAGTGCCATCGTGGCCGTTGCGCGCCTCACGTTCCTTGTCGGTCCGCACCTTCTGCATCGCGGCATCGTTCGCAGCAGGATCATCCTTGATCGGGATGAAGGCCGACATACCGCCCATGGCGTGCACGTTGCGGCGATGGCAGGTGCGGATGACCAAGCGTGAGTAGGCATCCATGAAGGGCACGGCCATCGTCACCTGGTCGCGGTCGGGAAGCACGAAGCGCGGATCCTTGCCCAGGCGTTTGATCAAGGAGAAGATGTAGTCCCAGCGGCCGCAGTTCAATCCGGCCGAATGGTCACGCAGTTCGTACAGGATCTCGTCCATCTCGAAGGCCGCCGTGATCGTCTCGATCAGCACCGTGGCCTTGATGGTTCCGTTGGGGATGCCCAGCAGGCGCTGTGCGCACACGAAGACGTCGTTCCACAGCCGGGCCTCCTGCCGGCCTTCGAGCTTGGGGAGATAGAAGTAGGGACCGGTACCGCGTTCCAACAAGGCCTTGACATTGTGGAAGAAGTAGAGCCCGAAGTCGAAGAGCGATGCCGACACGCGTTGGCCGTCCACCAGCAGCCCCTTCTCTTCCATGTGCCAGCCGCGTGGGCGGACGAAGAGCACGGCCGTACGGTCCTTCAGGACATAGTTCTTCCCTGAAGCGGGATCGGAATAGGTGATGGTGCGGCGAACGGCATCACGCAGGTTGATCTGTCCGGCGATGTTGTTGGACCACGTGGGTGAATTGGCGTCCTCGAAGTCGGCCATGAAGACATACGCGCCGGAGTTGAGCGCATTGATCACCATCTTCCGGTCCACCGGCCCGGTGATCTCCACCCGCCGATCGCGGATGTCGTGCGGAAGCACGGCCACCTTCCAATCCCGCTCGCGGATGCCCTCGGTATCCTCCGGGAACATCAGGGGCACACCTTCATCGAAGCGCTTCTGCCGTTCGGTGCGTTCGGCGAGCAGGCGCAGGCGTTCGGGGTTGAAGCGGCGATGGAGGTCCACCACGAAGGCCAAGGCCTCGGTGGTCAGCACCTCTTGCAGACCGGGCACGGTGGTCCCGGCGATCTCCACGCCGGGCAACACCGGCGCAGGGGGTTCATGGATCTTCATCGGCATGGTGGGACAAATCAAATCAGATCAACCCTCCTTGTCAAGCGAATATTCGCTAAATGATGATTTTCGCTAAGAGCGGGATTTTTCTGCTATCCGGTACCGTCTTACCTTGGGATCGGTAACAACGATGGAACTGAAGAGCGACCAGATC
Organism: Flavobacteriales bacterium; assembly: GCA_036405935.1. Classification (GTDB taxonomy): domain Bacteria; phylum Bacteroidota; class Bacteroidia; order Flavobacteriales_F; family PHOS-HE28; genus PHOS-HE28. The sequence goes on along the minus strand of DASWWQ010000195.1, from coordinate 688 downwards.
CGCCTGGTCTTCGGCATGAAGCTGAAGCGCCTGCGCACGGCCAAGGGGCTGTCGTTGGCGGAACTGAGCAGCCGCACGGGCCTCTCGGCCAGCTACCTCAACGAGATCGAGAAGGGGCGGAAGTACCCGAAGGCCGAGCGCATCACCCCGTTGGCGGCGGCCCTGGGTACCACGTACGACAAGCTGGTGTCGCTGAAGCTCGACAAGCAGCTCACCCCCATCTCGGACATCCTGAACAACGAACTGCTGCAGGAGCTGCCGCTGGACCTCTTCGGCATCGACCGCATCAAGCTGATGTCGGTGCTCGGGAATGCGCCCGCCAAGGCGGCGGCCTTCATCAAGACGCTCTCGCGCATCGCGGGCGACTACAACGTCACCGAGGAGCACTTCTACTTCGCCGCCCTGCGCTCGCACCAGGAGCTGCACGAGAACCACTTCGACGAGACCGAGGAGGCGGTGATCCGCTTCCGCGAACGCTTCGAGCTGCGGGATGATGACGAGATCGGCTCGGCCCAACTTCGGCAGCTGCTGCAGGAGCGCTTCAACTGCACGGTGGAGGAACGCTCCTTCACGGCCGACGAGGAGCTATCCCACATGCGCAGCATCTACATCCCGGAGCTGCGCAAGCTCCTGGTGAACGCGCGGCTGGCCGAGAACCAGAAGGCCTTCCTCTTCGCGAAGGAGCTCG
>DASWWQ010000194.1:0-7325 GCA_036405935.1 Flavobacteriales bacterium | reverse complement strand
GCCGGATCCCTTCCGTGCTGCTGGACAACACCGATCGGAACCGGACCAGTCCCTTCGCCTTCACCGGGAACAAGTTCGAGTTCCGGGCCGTGGGCAGCAGCGCCAACTGCGCCGCGTCGATGACCGTGCTGAACACCATCGTGGCCCATCAGCTGCGCGAGTTCAAGAAGGCCGTGGACGCCCTGATCAAGAAGGGCACCAAGAAGGACGAGGCCATCCTGCGCGTGATCCGCGACCTGATCGTGCAGAGCAAGCCCATCCGCTTCGAGGGGAACGGCTATGGCGAGGAGTGGCGTAAGGAGGCCGAGAAGCGCGGCCTGAGCAACATCGCCGATACGCCCCGTGCACTGGACGTATGGGCCCGTCCCGAGACCAAGAAGCTCTTCGCCGACATGGGCGTGCTCTCCGAGGTGGAACTGGAAGCCCGGCATGAGATCGAGCTGCACAGCTACTGTCTGAAGCTCCAGATCGAGAGCCGTGTGTGCGGTGATCTGGCCGTGAACCACATCATCCCCGCCGCCGTGGCGTACCAGAACGAACTGGTGAGCAACGTGAAGGGCCTGCGCGACGTGCTGGGCGAGCAGAAGGCCAAGAAGGCCACCGAAGCCCAAGTGGAGCTGATCGAGGAGATCAGTACGCACCTGAACGCCGTGAAGAAGCTCACCTACGAGATGATCGAGGCCCGCAAGAAGGCCAACGCCATCGAGGACAACCGGGAGAAGGCCATCGCCTACTGCGATAAGGTGAAACCCTTCCTGGACCAGGTCCGCTACCACAGCGGCAAGCTGGAGATCACGGTGAACGACGAGCTCTGGCCGCTGCCCAAGCTGCGTGAGCTGCTGTTCACCCGGTGATCCCGGCGCCCGTGTGCGGAGGCCGACCCTACGGGTATCGGCCTCCGCATGGGGTTCCACGCCCCCCCGGAGCCGCGGTGTGCAGCGTATGCTTCTTTGCTTATTTTCGCCGCACTCACTCTCAGCCGAAAACCATTTCCCCCGCAAACCGATGATGAGCACGAAGAAGTTCTTCGCATGCCTGGGCCTGATGACGTTGTGTGCGACCGTGGCGATGGGCCAGAAGCAGGCGGCGGAAGCTGATGACGCGTTCAGCAAGGGTTTCTACTTCAACGCCATCGAACTCTACAAGAAGGCGTACACCACCGAGAAGACGACCAGCGGGAAGGCCACCCTGATCTTCAAGACCGCTGAGGCCTATCGTGCGTTGGGGGATGCCGCCAATGCGCAGGTGTGGTACGAGAAGGCGAATAAGGCCCAGTATCCCGATCCCATCACCTACTACTGGATCGGTGAGTCGTTGAAGGAGCAGGGCAAGTACGCGGACGCCATCGCTGCCTACAACAAGTACAAGGAGAAGAACCCCGGAGACAGCCGTGCGGATGCCAGTCTGGCCGCCTGCCAACTGGCCCAGACCTGGACCGACAGCCCCAGCCGCTACACGGTGGATCCCGAGGTGCTGTTGAACACGCCCCAGTACGATTTCTCGCCCGCCTTCTCCGACAAGAAGAACAGCGACCTGGTGATCGCCAGCAGCCGCGCCGCCTCCACGGGCACGGAGTCCGACTGGATCGCCGGGGAGAGCTTCACGGATCTTTTCGCCAGCAGCCGCGACAAACTCGGCAAGTGGAGCGAGCCCACCAAGCTGCCTCCCGCGATCAATACCCCCGGTCACGAGGGTAGCGCCACCTTCAACTCCAAGCGCACGGTGATGTACTTCACCCGCTGCCCCCATGAGAAGAAGAAAGCCTTCGGTTGCGACATCTGGATGACCAAGAAGGTGGGCAGCAACTACAGCGAACCCGAGATGCTCCCCCTGAAGCCGGAGCAGGCCAAGGGCGATACCGATGTGGTGACCATCGGCCATCCCGCACTCACGCCCGACGACGGCGCGCTGATCTTCAGCAGCAACATGAAGGGCGGCCGCGGTGGCAAGGACCTGTGGATCGTGAAGCTCGACAAGGATGGCAAGCCCACCGGGGCCGCCACCAACCTGGGTGCCGAGGTGAACACCCCCAAGGACGACATGTTCGCCTTCGTCCGTAACAACGGCAACCTGTACTTCTCCAGCGAAGGCCATCCCGGCATGGGCGGCCACGACATCTTCATCGCCGAGAAGACCGGCGACAACAGCTGGGGCCATGTGGAGAACATCAAGAGCCCGGTGAACAGCAGCGGGGATGACTTCGGGATGATCTTCGACGGGGACGAGGACAAGGGCTACTTCACCAGCAACCGTCCGGGTGGCAAGGGCCAGGACGACATCTGGCGCTTCATGATGCCGAACCTCGTGTTCGCCCTGCAGGGTACGGTGTACGACAAGTCGACCCAGCAGCCCATCGCGGATGCCAAGATCGAGGTGGTGGGTACCGATGGTAGCAACTTCAACGCGATGACCGACCAGAACGGTGGTTTCGCCTTCGCGGAGAACGGCAAGGACCGTTTCATCAAGGAGAACACCAGCTACAGCATCCGCGCCAGCAAGGACAAGTACCTCGTGGTGAACGACCAGATCACCACCGTGGGCATCAACGAGAGCACCACCTTCGTGAAGGAGTACTTCCTGCAGCCGGTGATCGACAAGGGCATTCCCTTGCCCGAGGTGCAGTACCCGGTGGACAAGTTCGAGCTGACCCAGGCCGGCAAGGATTCCTTGGAGACCCTCTACAACACGCTCGTGGAGAACCCCACGATCATCATCGAGCTGCGCTCGCACACCGATTCGCGGAACACGCGCAGCTACAAGGGGGGTAACCTCGAGTTGAGCCAGAAGCGCGCCCAGAGCTGTGTGAACTACCTCGTGACCAAGGGCATCGATCCCGTGCGCATGATCCCTGTGGGTCGTGCGGCCCTCGAGCCCCTGATCACCGATGCGGAGATCGCCAAGATGGCCACGAAGGAGGAGAAGGAGGCCGCCCACCAGCGCAACCGCCGCACGGACTTCAAGGTGATCAGCTTCGACTACATCCCCAAGGATGCTGGCACCCCTGCACCGCAGAACTAGCCCAGGAACAACCGGAAGGGCATCCCGATGAGGGATGCTCTTTCTTTTTACAGATGAATCCTTCCCGCTACGAGCAACGCGGCGTTTCCAGCGCCAAAGAGGACGTCCACAAGGCCATCGCCAACCTGGACAAAGGACTTTTTCCCAAGGCTTTCTGCAAGATCGTAGCGGATGAACTCACCGGCAGTGCCGACCATTGCCTGGTGATGCATGCCGATGGTGCGGGAACCAAGAGCGCCTTGGCCTATGCCTACTGGAAACGCACCGGCGATCTCAGCGTCTGGCATGGGATTGCGCAGGACGCGGTGGTGATGAACCTCGATGACCTGCTCTGTGTGGGTGCCGTGGACAACATCCTGCTCAGTAGCACCATCGGTCGCAACAAGCGGTTGGTGCCCGGCGAGGTGATCTCGGCCATCATCGACGGCACGGAGCGTTTCCTGCAACGGATGCGGGACCTCGGTGTCGGCATCCGCAGCACCGGCGGGGAGACCGCCGATGTGGGTGATCTGGTGCGCACCGTGATCGTGGACAGCACCGTGGTGTGCCGCATGCGCCGCGATCAGGTGATCGACAATGCCCGCATCCAGGCCGGCGATGTGATCGTGGGACTGGCCAGTTCCGGTCAGGCCACCTATGAGGACGCCTACAACGCGGGCATGGGAAGCAATGGGCTCACCAGCGCCCGCCACGACGTCTTCAACAAGACCATCGCCACCGCTTTCCCGGAGACCTTCGACCCCGCCACACCGCAGGACCTGGTGTACAGCGGCCAAGGCGATCTGCTGGATCCGCTGGAAGGAACGCCGCTCGATCTGGGGCGTGCCGTGCTTTCGCCCACCCGCACCTATGCACCGGTGGTGAAGGAGGTGCTGCGTGGTCTGCGCCAGGAGATCCATGGCATGGTGCATTGCAGTGGAGGTGCACAGACCAAGGTGCTGCACTTCGTTGGGGGTGTGCGGGTGACCAAGGACGACCTGTTCCCCGTGCCGCCGCTGTTCGCCACCATCCAGCGCATGAGCGGCACGGATTGGAAGGAGATGTACAAGGTCTTCAACATGGGGCACCGGCTGGAATTCTATCTGCCTCCGGCCCGTGTCCAGGAGGTGATCGCCATCTCCAGGTCCTTCGGCATCGAGGCCAAGGTCATCGGACGGGTGGAGGCCGCTCCGACCAAGGAGGTTGTCCTGACCGGCCCCTACGGCACTTTCACCTACAACTGACCTTCGCGTTCCCCGCGCCTTCGCGGTGAAGAGACCCATGAGCGACCTACTCGAGAAACTCAGTGCCATCCATGATCGGCGTGCGGAGATCGGCAAGAACTTGGCCGACCCGAGCGTGATCGCGGACCAGAGGCGCTTCGTGGAGATGAACCGCGAATACCGCGACCTGGAACCGTTGGACGAAGCCTATGCGCGCTACAAACGCGCCTTCGAACAGCTTCGGGGAGCGGAGGAGATGCTGCGCACGGAGAAGGATCCGGACCTTTTGGAGATGGCACAGGCCGAGCGCGATGAGCTCCGGCCCGCCATCCAGGCCCTGGACGAAGAGGTGCGGATGCTGCTGGTGCCGAAGGACCCCAACGACGACCGGAACTGCACCATGGAGATCCGCGGCGGCACGGGTGGCGACGAGGCCAGCATCTTCGCCGGTGATCTGTACCGCATGTACACCCGCTACTGCGAAAGCCTGGGCTGGAAGGTGGAGGTGGCCGACAGCAGCGAAGGCAGCGCCGGCGGTTTCAAGGAGATCGTGGTGAACGTGACCGGCACCGGTGCCTATGGCGTGCTGAAGTACGAGGCCGGTGTGCATCGGGTGCAGCGTATACCGCAGACCGAGGCCAGTGGCCGTATCCACACCAGCGCGGCCACCGTGGTGGTGATCCCCGAAGCCGAGGAGTTCGATGTGGAACTGAAGGAGAGCGATGTGAAGATGGAGACCGCGCGCAGCGGTGGCGCTGGTGGCCAGAACGTGAACAAGGTGGAGACCAAGGTGCGCCTCACGCACATCCCCACCGGCACCGTGGTGATGTGCCAGACGGAGCGCAGTCAGCTGGGCAACCGCCTGAAGGCGATGCAGATGCTGCGCAACAAGCTCTACGAGGAGAAGCTGCACGCGGAGATGGCCGCCGCTTCGGCACATCGCAAGAGCCAGGTGAGCAGCGGCGATCGCAGCGCCAAGATCCGCACCTACAACTACCCGCAGAGCCGCATCACCGACCATCGCATCGAGTTCACCGTGCACAACCTCACCGAGGTGCTCAACGGGGATCTGCAGGACATCATCGATGCCCTGCAACTCGCCGACCGGACCGAGAAATTGAAGGAAGGCCACTCTTGATCGGAAGGACGATCAGATGATGAGATGATTAGATGATGAGACGATGAGATGATCGGACGATGAGATGGTGGAGATGATGAGTGGATCAGAGAATGAGGGGAGCTTGATCGAAGTGTCGAACTGTCGGGTCATGCTGTCGGTGATTCTTTTCTCATTCGCTGATCATCTAATTTTCTGATCGAAATGACCCGCGAAGAACTGGTCCAAGCCATCCGCCGGAAACGCAGCCTGCTGTGCGTGGGCCTCGATACCGAGCTGCACCTGATCCCCGAACGGTTCCACAAGGAGAGCGATCCGGTACGCGCCTTCAACCATGCCATCATCGAGGCCACCCACGACCTGGCCGTGGCCTACAAGCTGAACCTCGCGTTCTACGAGGCCAACGGTGCCGATGGCTGGCGCGATCTGGAGAGCACCGTGGCGCTGATCCGCAGCAAGGGCGATTGTTTCCTCATCGCGGACGCCAAGCGGGGCGACATCGGCAACACCGCGCGCAAGTACGCCGAGGCCTTCTTCGATGAACTCGACTTCGACTCCATCACGCTCTCGCCCTACATGGGTCGCGACAGCATCACGCCTTTCCTGGGGAGACCGGGGAAGTGGGCCATCGTGCTCGGGGTCACCAGCAATGAAGGGGCCTTGGACCTTCAATTCCTCCCGGTGGAGGGCCGGCCCTTGTTCGAAACGGTGATGCGCAAGGTGGCGCAGTGGGGAACCGCTGGCGATACCATGTTCGTGGTCGGTGCCACGCGTACCGATGTGTTGGCGCAGGCCCGCGGGGTGGTGCCGGACCATTTTTTCCTGGTACCCGGCGTAGGGGCGCAGGGCGGTGATCTGCAGGCGGTGTTGGACCGATGCATGACGAGGGATGGTGGAGTCCTGATCAACAGCAGCCGCGGCATTCTCTACGCCGGTAAGGACAACGACGCCATCCCGGCAGCGCGCAGGGCAGCGCAGGAACTGCAGTCCGTTATGGCCGCCGCTTTGCGGGCCAAGGGTGTGTTGGGATAGCCGGCTTGGGCGAACGCGGCATCGGTCGTAAGATCGCAGTAGCGATACCGTACCTCTGATGATAACCTCCACGCTCCGTTCCGCTTTCCTCATCCGTTCGCTCGTTCTGGGCCTGCTGCTGTCGGCACTCGGCATGCAGCTCCGAGCCCAAGTGCTCTTCGTGAACGACAACGATAACATCACCTACAACACGGACACGATCCTCAACGACCTGTCGGTGGCCGGCATCGCCTACGATGTATTCGACATCCAACTGGCCGGCTCGAACCCCACCTTCGCCGACTTCGAGCCCAATGAGCTGGTGGTCTGGTACGCTTCCACCGATGGCGTGGGCCTGGGTTTCTGGGACGAAAGCGTGCAGGCGGCCCTGTCGCTCTACGTGGATGGCGGCGGATCGCTGTGGATCATCGGGCAGGACCTCCTGTATGCGGTGTACACCACGCCGGCCAGCTTCGAGGAAGGCGATTTCGCGTACGACTTCATGGGGCTGGGCTCCTACGATGTGCAGAGCTACGCGGACGATGGCGGCCTCGGGGTGCCGATGATGCAGTTGGATCCGGCCTTCACCGGTGAGTTCCCGGCCACGCTGGCCTGGCAGTTCAGTACCCTGTGGTATGCCGATGGCTGCTCGCTGCGCGAGGAGGCCCGCGCGATCTATACGATGGGTCCGGAGGAATACCCGCTGGCCGGCACGATCTCCATGATGGACCATGCGGTGGGCGATGCGCGGGTGATGAGCACCTTGTTCGATCCCGCCTTGATCGACAGCTTCGGCGCGCGGGTGGAATTCCTCGCGCAGAGCGTGGGGAGCCTGATGAATTCGCCCACGGGCATCCACGAGGTCGGTGCTCCGAGCCTGCGGTTCTCCAGCAACCCCGCTACCGATCGGGTGGAGGTGCTGTGCACGTCGGGTGTTCTCGCGTTGGAGGTCCGATCGATCGATGGGGCCTTGGTAC
>DASWWQ010000193.1:0-11728 GCA_036405935.1 Flavobacteriales bacterium | reverse complement strand
GGCCGGCAAGACCAAGGTGGAAAGGGAATCGATCCGGATCAAGGACCTGGCCGACCCGCTGGTGGATGAATATCTGGGGACCGAAGCGGCCCTCACCTTACGCGAGGAGGTGGAGCTGATCAACGGCGTCTACGACCCGTTGGACCTGGCGAAGTACAACGCCGGCCAAGTGGCCCCGGTCTTCTTCGGCAGTGCCTTCAACAACTTCGGCGTGAAGGAGGTGCTGGACACCTTCGTACGCATCGCCCCTCGCCCGGGGCCACGTCCCACGGACAAGGGGATGGTGCATCCCGAGGACCCGACCATGAGCGGCTTCGTGTTCAAGATCCACGCGAACCTGGATCCCGACCACCGCGACCGGATCGCCTTCCTACGCATTTGTTCCGGACATTTCCAGCGCAACACCTACTACCATCATGTGCGGCTGGACAAGAACGTCCGCTTCACCACCCCCACCACCTTCCTGGCCGCGCAGAAGACCTTGATCGAAGAGGCTTGGCCGGGGGATGTGATCGGCCTGTTCGACACCGGCAACTTCAAGATCGGTGATACACTGACCCAAGGCGCGGACTTCAACTTCGGCGGCATCCCCTCCTTCTCACCCGAGCTGTTCCGCGAGGTGATCAACATGGACCCCATGCGCAGCAAGCAGCTGGAGAAAGGCATCCGACAGCTCACCGACGAGGGTGTGGCCCAGCTCTTCACGCAACAGCCCGGCAACAAGAAGATCGTGGGCTGTGTGGGCGAGCTGCAATTCGATGTGATCCGCTACCGGCTGGACAAGGAATACGGTGCCAACTGTTCGTTCCAGGCCATACAAGCCCACAAGGCCTGCTGGCTCACCAGCACGGACCCCGCTGCACTCGACACGTTCATGCGGGTGAAGGCCAGCCAGATCGTATTCGACAAGGACGACAACCCGGTGTTCATGGCTCCTTCGGCCTACATGCTGGACCTGGAGCGGCGGAACAATCCGGAGATCACCTTCCATACCACCAGCGAGTTCAAGACCGAGATGGCCTGAAATGCGGAACGCCACCCGTTGGGGGCGGCGTTCCGGTAGAAAGCTCTTGGTGCCTTACTTGGCCTTCCACTTGGCCAGTTGGTCCGGGGTGAGCAGCTCGGGCAGCGCCTGCTCCTCGTCCTTTTTCATGGCATTGTGGATCACGGCCATCTCCGAGGCCTTCTGCTCGGGTGTAAGACCGGCGATGGTGTAGCGTTGATCGATGGCATCGAGGCGACGCTCGATGCTCATGTAGAAGTCGTTGACGCGCTCGCGTTGCTCATCGGACAGGGTAACCACCTTGTCCAGTTGACCGGTCCGTTTGGCGGCGGACATGCGCATGGCATCGGTATCCACCATTTTGATCCGGTCGTCCTGGGCATCGGCCGAAGCCATGAAGAGGGCCGATGCGAAGGATAGGGCGAGGAATGGACGAAGCATGTTCCGTGGGGTATCAGTTGTCCAAATATAGGGTCAGAACAATGACGCGCGCCCGGGTTGCGGGTTGCTTCAGGCCCAAGCGTCAAAACTCTGTTAATGCTCCATACCACGGGGCAAGGGCGATCCTACTTTCGCGCCATGCGAAACCACGTTGTTGCACTTCTCCTGTTCGCAACGGCCGCCCAAGCCCAGGACAAACGGGTGCTGGAGTTCCACATCACCGGGGCCGGCAAGGACACCATCCACCTGGCCAACTTCTACGGCAACAAGCTGTACTACACGGACACCGCCGTGGCCGACGCTAAGGGCAAGGTGGTGTTCAACCGGCCGGCCGGTTACAAGTCCGGGGTCTACGCCGTGGTGGTGCCGGGTCCGAAGTACTTCCAGTTCCTGGTGAACGAACCGAAGGTGGTGATGACCACCGATACCACGGACATCAACGGTCACCTGCAGGTGACCGACTCCAAGGAGAACAAGGTGTTCCTGGACTACGTGGTGTTCGTGAACGGGAAACACAAGGAGGCCGAAGAGATCCGGCAGAGCCTGGAAAGCACCACCGACCTGATCGGCAAGGCCGCCAAACGGGAACGGCTGACGGCCTTGGACAAGGAGGTCAAGGACTACCAGCTGGCGCTGGTGAACAACAATCCCGGCACCTTCGCCGCCTCCATCGTGCGGATGAGCATCGCCCCGGACCAGGTGGAGATCAAGAAGGCCGATGGCACGCTGGACAGTGCCGCCACCTACTACCACTACCGCGCCCACTTCTGGGACAATGTGGACCTGCGCGACGAAAGGAACCTCCGCACGCCGGTGTTCCAGAACAAATTCGATGAGTACATCGGCAAGGTGGTACCGCAGATCCCCGATACCATCGGCAAGTGCGCGGATGACCTGATCCGGCGGATGGACGACGGTGGAGACCTCTTCAAGTTCGCCGTGAACGCCATCACCTACAAGTACGAGAACAGCGACATCATGGGCATGGACGCCGTGTTCGTGCACATGGCGAAGACGTACTACTGTCCGCCTGAGAAGACGAGGGCCACGTGGATGCCCGCCGACAAACTGGAGAAGCTCTGTGAACGAGCGCGCAAGATGGCCCCCATCGTGATCGGTGCACCCGCTCAGAACATCATCCTGCCGGACACCACCGAAGAGAACTGGGTGAACATGAACGCCCTGCCCAACGAGTACGTGCTGGCCATCTTCTGGGACCCCCATTGCGGACACTGCAAGAAGACCCTGCCCGGCATCCACACGGAATTCCAGGAGAAGCTGAAACCCTTGGGCGTGGAGGTGTTCGCCGTAGCGAAGGCCACCGACAGCACGTTGTTCAACGACTGGAAGAAATTCATCCGCGAAAACAAGCTCGACTGGAAGAACGTAGGACTCACCTGGCACCTCTACGAGGACGCCAAGAAGGCTTCCTACAAGTACATCCCCAAGTACACCACCATCCAGAGCCTCAACTACGCGGATGCATGGGATGTGTACAGCACGCCGAAGTTCTTCCTGCTGGACAAGGAGCGGAAGATCGTCGGCAAGCAACTATCGGTTGACCAGATGGTGGACCTCATCGGTGCGTTGAGGAAGAAGCAGCAGAAGGCTGCACAGTAGCGGACTCCCAAGGACCAGGAAGCCGCGGATGGTCCGACCATCCGCGGCTTTTCGCTGGATGGACCCCGGAATGGTCGACCATGATGGCTGCCGCAGCCATTCCCCAACAAGGAACGCCCCGAATGAGTGCGCGCGATAGCGCGGAACACCCAGGGCCATGGTCCATTCATGGGATCGGATGAACGCACGCATCGGCGCTCCACGCTCATGCATCAGCGTTCATCCTACGCAGGGATCTACTCCGTATCGCGGCTCCAGATCGGCTCGGTGATGCTTTGACCGTTCTTGAAGTAGAAGGTGCCCCACTTGGCGATCACCTTGCTGTATTCATCGGCCTTGTTGCCTTGCACCACCACGCGCCGGATGATCACCTTGTTGCCTTCGGTATAGCTTTCCTCCGTAACGCCTTGCGGATACTCGGCCGCCAGCTTGCTCCGGTTGTAGTCGGCAAAGGATCGCGGCTGGTTCAAGGGGATGGCATCCACTCGGGCCTTTTCAGCAGCTCGCTGGTCCTGGGCGCGGTTCTGCAGGAAGGTCTGCTGGTCCGCATAGCGGGTCTTGTTCTCGGCCACCTGCTCACTGCCACGCGCAGACCACTGTCCACCGCGCTGCTGCATGGCCAACGTGCTTTCGTTGGTGGCCATGGCCTGTTCCCGGGCGCTGGCTTGGCGGTCCAAGCTGCGTTCGATACGCTCGGCCCTTGCGGCGTTCACCTCCTCCTGTTCGCGTTGGCTCCGCTCCACCAGCCCTTGGTGTCGTGCACGGCTCTCGGCCTCCTTCTCGGCGATGGCGGCCTGGTCACCCAACACGGCTTCGCGAGAGAGTTCGCGGTTCTGATCGGCGGTGCCTTGCACACTGATGCGGCGTGCCTCCAACGCCTCGCGGTAAGCAGCGAGCTCAGCGGCGTTCTTCTCCCGCAGAGCCTCACTGCCTTGGTATAGTCCCGCTCCGGCTTCCGCCTGCTGGCCTTTTCGTTCCACCTCCGCCGTGCGACGCTCTACACCCGTGCGGTCCCACTCCTGGTTCTTCTCCTCCACTTCGGACTTCAACCGCTTGATGCGTTCGTACTTCTCGGCCTCTTCACGCAAGCGTGCTTCGCGCATGAACTCCTCCGCCTCCTGCTCCTTGCGGGTGTCCACCCGGTTGCCCGCCACTTCGGGCTCCGGTTCCACGGCGCGCTGCTGGGCGGCCAGTTCGGCCTCTCGACGGAGACGCTCCTGTTCGGCCAGCAAGCGATCGATCTGTTCGATCTTGCTCTGGGGATATACCTCTTCGGGCTTGATGTCCAAAGCTTGGGCGTACAGGCCACGGGCCTCCTCGTAGGTCTGGGCGGCCAAGGATGCATCGGCCTGCTGGATGGCGCTGCGGTAGCGGGTATCCAGGTCGGTGATCTCCTGCAGTTTCCGTTGACGCTCCTCCTCCGCCAAGCGGGCCGCATCGGCATCCGCCTGTTCGCGGGCCAACCGTTCCGCCTCGAGCCGGGCGCGTTCCGCTGCCTCCTGCTCGGCCTTCAGCCGATCCGCTTCGCTCTGGGCGGCCAGTTCGGCCAAGCGCCGTTCGATCTCCGCGATCCGGTCGGTGGGATGCTTCTCACCGGCCTTCACGGTCAGTGCTTCCTCGTAATGGCCACGCGCCTCTTCGTACGAGGCGGCGTTGAAGGCCTTGTCCCCGGCGACGATGGCGGCATTGTAACGCGCATCGAGTTCCGCCTTGGATGCATTGCGCAAGCGCTCCTCCTCGGCCAACCGGGCCTTCTCCGCGGCATCGGCCTCGGCCTTCAGGCGTGCGGCCTCCTCGGCGGCCGCTTTCTCCGCGATCAGGCGATCGATATCGGCCAAGCGATCCTTGGGATACGCCTCTTCCGGACGCACGGCCGACGCATCGGTGTAGGGTGCGCGGGCCTCCTCGTACTTCTGCGCAGCGAAAGCGCGATCGGCTTGGGCGATCAGGTCGGCGTAGCGCTTGTCCGCATCCGCCTTCTCCTTGGCCAAGCGATCGGCCTCGGCCTTGGCCTGGGCGTCCGCATCCATCTTGGAGGTGATCTCGGCGATACGGTCCTTCGGATGCTGCTCGTCCGGCTTAAGCGCCAAGGCATTCCTGTACTCGTTCAACGCATCGGGGAACTTGGAGGATCCGAAGGCGGCATCCGCCTTGGCCACGAAGGCGTTGTACCGATCGTCCAGGTCCTTGCGCTTGCGTTCCTCCTCCGCCAACCGCGCGAGTTCGGCCAGCTTGGCGTCGATCTCCACGATACGCTCCTTCGGACGGTTCTCGTCGGGCTTCACGCCCAAGGCTTTTTGGAACGCGCCCTTCGCCTCCTGGTACTTCTCCGCTGCGTAGTGGCCTTCGGCCTCCTCCATCAGCGCATCGTACTTGGCCTGGATCTCCAGTTGTTTGGCCTGGTCCGCCGCATTCTTGATGGCCAGGTCGATGGCGGCCAGTTGATCCTTCGGATATTTCTCGGCGGACTTCACGCCCAGCGCCTCGTTGTACTTGCCCTTGGCCTTGTCCCATTCCTTCGCACCGAAGGCCTCATCGGCGGCGGCGATCAAGGCGTTGTACTTGTCGTCCTTCTCCTTGGCCAATCGCTCGTTCTCGGCCTGCTTGTCGGCATCGGCGATGGCCTTGGCGATGGCGGCGAGCTGGTCCTTCGGATATTTCTCGGCGGACTTCAGGCCGATGGCCTCGTTGTAGGCGGTCTTCGCCTCGTCCCAGCCCTTGTTGCGGAAGGCCGCATCCCCGGCGGCGATGGCCGCGTCGTACTTGTCATTGAGCTCCTTGGCCAAGCGCTCCTTCTCGGCGGCATCCGCAGCATCCGCGATGGCCTTGTCGATGGCGGAAAGCTGGTCCTTGGGGTACTTCTCCTCGGCCTTCAGCGTCAGTGCCTCATTGTACTTCGCCTTGGCGGCATCCCACTGTTTGCCCTTGAACGCCGCATCGGCCGCCGTGATGGCCGCCTTGTAATTGGCCTCCAGTTCCTTGGCCGCACGTTCCTTCGCGGCGGTGTCCGCAGCATCCGCGATGGCCTTATCCGCGGCCGCGATCTGGTCCTTCGGGTACTTCTCCTCGGCCTTCACCGCCAATGCTTCCGTGTACTTGGCCTTGGCCGCCTCCCACTGCTTGGCCTTGAAGGCCGCATCACCGGCGGCAATGGCGGCGTCGTACTTGGCGTTGAGCTCCTTGTTCTTCTTGTCGTCCTCGGCCTTCTTGGCCAGTTCCTCCAGCTTCTTGGTGATGGCGGCGAGCTGGTCCTTCGGATATTTTTCGGCCGGCTTCAGGGTGGAAGCTTCCTGGTACTTCACGCGGGCCGCTTCATACTGCGCGGGCTCCTCCGGTTTGGGCCCTTTCATGCTGGCATCACCGGCGGCGATTGCCGCGTTGTACTTGTCCTCCAGCTCCTTGGCCTTGCGCTCCTCCTCGGCCTTCTTGGCGGCCTCGGCGATGAGCGTGTCGCATTCCTTGATCCGTTGCTTGGGGTGCGTTTCATCCTTGACCTCCAACGCCTGTTGGTACTTGCCCTTGGCGCTTTCATACTCCTTCTTGCCGAAGAGCGCATCGGCCTCCTTGATCAAGGCCGCGTACTGGGCCTCGCCCTTCTTGGCGTTCTCCAGTTCGTCGAATTTCATCTTGGCGTCGCTCAGGCGCGCGGTGGCCTTGGCATCACCGGCCTTGGCGGCCAGTGCCTGCCCGAAGTTGTCCATGGCCTTCTTGTAGTCCGCCGCGGTCATGGCGGCCTCCCCTGCGGCCATCAACTTGGCGTAGTCGGCCTCGGCCCCGGCCTCCCGTTTCTTCTTGTCGTCATACTCCTTCATCAACCGGGCGATCTCGGACCGGATCTGCTCGGTGTATTGGAGGTCCCAGGTGACGTCGTTGTTGGCGGGGTCGAACTTGGCCTTGCCGATGGGCTGCTGCAGGATGGAGAAGTCCATGCCGGGCAGTTCATTGAACAAGGTCATCTCCACGTTCATGCCGTGGCCACCGGCACGGTCCTCCTCGGGGATGTTCTTGGTGTCGATCAGGATGTTCTTGCTGACCATGCCCGACTTGGAGTACACGATCTTGAAATCGCTGCCGTAGTCGAGGTTGAACTCGTACTTGCCGCTGGCATTGGTGATGGTCTCGGCCAGCTTCGTTCCGTTCTTGAAGACCGTGACGGTGATGCCGTCGAGCTTCTTTGCATTGTTGTAGTCCTTCACCGTGCCGTACACGTAGACATTGTCCACCTGTGCGGAAACGAAGGGCACCAAGGCCAGGGCGAAAAGGAACGCGAGGGTTCGCAGTGGTCGGAACACGTGGAATTCGGCCATGCGCAGGTTTTGGAATGCCGGTGGCGGCGCGGAGCGCCAATTTAAGACAACTTTACCCGCACGATGGCGGAAGTAGGAGGAACGATCAGTCCTTGGATGCAACAGCGCTTCGGACGAAGGGCGCATATGGTGGTGGTCGGGTCGGGTATCGTAGGCCTCTTCACAGCCCTTTTCCATAAACGACGATACCCGGAGCATCATGTGCTGGTGCTGGAGCGGGGACCTTTTCCCAGCGGAGCCAGCGTACGCAATGCGGGCTTCGCCTGCTTCGGCAGTCCCAGCGAGATCCTGGCCGATATCGATGCCGAAGGCCTGGACATCGCCTTGACTCGGGTGGAAGAACGCTGGAAGGGCCTGCAGGAGCTGCGCGCCGAACTGACCGATGCGGCCATCGGCTTCGAGGCCACGGGGGGGTATGAGCTCTTCCATGCGAACGATGCCCTGTACACGCGCACGGCGGACCGGTTCGACGGATTGAACACGGCCTTGGCGGGCATCCTGGGGCAAGCTGCCTATTCATGGCAGGATGCCCGGAAAGGTGACCTCGGGTTGGCTACCGGGCACCTCGCCCTCTGCGCTTTGGAAGGACCTTTGAACAGCGGCCTTCTGATGCAGGCCCTGCTCCGCAAGGTGCAGGAGGCCGGTGTGGAAGTGGCCTTCGGCGCTACCGTCAACAGCATGGAGGAGCGCAACGGTGCAGCCCAGGTCCGGTTGATCGACCATACCGTGGTGCAGGCCGAACAGGTGGTGATCGCCACCAACGGCTACCTGAAACAACTGTTGCCGGAAGCGGATGTGGTGCCCGGGCGCGGCCAGGTGTTGTTGACCGATCCCATTCCCGGTCTTCGGTTGAAGGGCACCTTCCATGCCGACGAGGGCTACTACTACTTCCGGGACTTCGAGGGGCGTGTGCTGCTCGGCGGTGGGCGCCACTTGGACAAGTCCGGTGAGATCACGTGGGAGGACGGCACCACACCGAGGATCCAAGAGGCTTTGGAGGAACTGCTGCGCACCACCATCATCCCGGGCCTTCCCTTCACGGTGGAAAAGCGGTGGAGCGGCGTGATGGGTTTCCGGGCCGCAGGCAAATCACCATTGATCGCACGGCACGATGCACGCACGGTGGTGGCGGCCGGTCTCAGCGGCATGGGTGTGGCCATCGGGATACGCGTGGCGAGGCAGGCGGCGGCGTTGGCGTGGTCGTGAAGGATACCTTGTGCCGCATGCGTGGCGGAGCGTTGTTCATCGGGCTTTTCCTGATGGTCGGGACGATCTTCGGCCAGCAGCCGGTGACCGAGCGGATGGCCAAACAGGCCGTATACCGCATCGTGCAGCACTCGGGGCTGCTGCCCAACTTCGTCGTGCAGGAGAACCGGTCGATCCCCACGGCGATCGCCTTCATCAAGAACCGCAAGCGCTACATCGAATACAACCCGGCCTTCATCTCGGCGGTGATGGACTCCTCGCATACCGACTGGTCGGCCGTGAGCATCCTGGCCCATGAGATCGCACACCACCTGCTGGGGCATACCCTCGATCCTGCGCAACTGCACCCCGGCGATGAGCTGGCTTGCGACCGCTATTCAGGCTTCATCCTGCATGCGCTGGGGGCCGACCGGCAGCAGGCCCTCGCTGCGATGGAAGTGGCCGGCAACCCGCACGGCACGGCCAAGCACCCGCCCAAACACGCCCGTCTGGAAGCCATCGAGCAGGGCTGGGATTCGTACGGCAGCGCGCCGTCGGAAGAGCTGACCACACCGGTGGACTTCCGCTACACCGTCAGGTTCGAAGGCGATCCCAACACCTACTACGTGGATGCGACGGACCAAGTGGTCTGGTTCAACAACTACGCGGAGGCCATCGGCTTCGGGGAGTTCGGTCCGTCCACCGAGAAAGGGTTCGCGTACCAGCTGACGTGGTCGGGACAGCTTTTCCAGGTGGACCGCAACCAGGTGATCTGGCGGCCGGGCGTGCACGGCATGCCGATGAAGGTGGGCCAACTTATCCCCTTCCGGACCGAGTAGGTCGAAGAGAACCGCAGATGGACGCGGATGAACGCAGATGGCAGGGAACCCTCCGTCTGCAACCACGGTTCCTCTGCATTTGAAGCGATCCGGGGCCACAGCTACTTTCACCCCTTGCTGTCCATCCCGTAGATGGGCATCCCTCCCATGAGCGCACCGACCCTCATCGACGCCGTCATCGGCAAGGACCACTACCGCACTTCGCTCCGCAGTGCCACCCGCGAAATGATCGCGGACGAACCCACGGATCTGGGTGGCCAGGACCTGGGCTTCTCCCCGCAGGCCTTGCTGGCAGCGGCCTTGGCCTCCTGCACGTGCATCACCTTGCGCATGTATGCCGACCGCAAACAATGGCCGTTGGCCTCTGTGCACACGCATGTGGAGTTCACGCAGGACATCGCGGCCAAGAGTTCCCTTTTCGAACGCACCATCACCCTGCACGGGGATCTTGACGAGGAGCAGCGCGACCGTCTGCTCACGATAGCGAACCGGTGCTACGTGCACGAAACGCTCACCGGCACCATCTCCGTGACCACCGACCTCGCCCGCTGACCTCATCACCGTTCGCTCCCCCGACCGATGAACATCCCGAAACCGCTTTCCTTCCTTCTGCTGGCCGGCCTGGCCTGCGGATGTGCGCAGCCCCAACCTGCACACCACGAAGCCTCATCCCGTCCGGCTCCGCTCACCGCCTTGGCCGACGAGGTGAAGCAGGAGACGTTGCGCTCGTGGAAGGCCTATCGGACCTACGCTTGGGGTCATGATGCGCTGAAACCGCTGAGCCGCTCCTTCGAGGATTGGTATGCACATCCCCTGTACATCTCCCCCATCGACGCCTACAGCACCTTGAAGGTGATGGGGCTGGATGAAGAGGCCGCCGACATCGAGCGGTACGTGGTGGATTCGTTGAGTTGGGACAAGGACGTGGATGCGAAGACCTTCGAGGTGGATATCCGCATCCTGGGCGGGCTGCTGAGCATGTACGAATACAGCGCCAACCCCAAGGTGCTGGCGAAAACGGTGGACTTCGCGGACCGGCTGCTGAAGGCCTTCGACACCCCTACCGGCATTCCCACCTACTCCGTGAACCTGCGCACCGGCAAGCAGAGCGGCGACACCGTGAATGTGGCCGAGGCCGCCACCAACATCCTGGAGTTGGGCATCCTGAGCCATTACACCGGGGATCCGAAGTACTACGCGGCCGGGAAGCGGGCCACGCTGGCCATCCATGAGCGGCGGAGTGCCATCGGCCTGGTCGGCACCGACATCAATGTGCGCACCGGGGCGTGGACCAACACGCAGAGCAGCATCTGCGCGGGGGTCGACTCCTACTTCGAGTACCTCTACAAGGCCTGGGTGTTGCTCCAGGACCCGGACCTGGAGCGGGTTTGGAAAGAGGCCATCGCACCGGTGCACACCCACCTGCCCGTGACCAAGGACGGCCTGTTGTGGTACGGCCGGTCGGACATGGAAACCGGTAAGCCCATCAGTTCGGTGGTGACGCTGTACGATGCGTTCTTCCCGGCCCTGATGGTGCTGAGCGGCGATACCGTCCGCGCCGAACAGTTGCAACGCTCGTGGGATGCGCTCTGGCGGAAATACGGACTGGAACCCACGGCCTACGACTACGCCACGGGCGAGGTCCGCGCCGGTGATTACGACCTGAACCCGGAGATCATCGAGTCGGCATACTACCTCTACCACGCCACCGGCGACACGCTCTACCGCAACATGGCGCGGTCCTATTGGTCCGATATCAAGGAACATTGCCGCACCGACGTGGCCTTCACCTCCGTGAGCGACGTGCGCACCATGGCCAAGAAGGACTATATGCCCACGTTCTTCTTCGCCGAGACGATGAAATACCTCTACCTCGTCTTCAGCGAGGGCGATGGCCGCTTCGATCTCGACGCGCACATCTTCAACACCGAGGCACATCCCTTCCGCCGTAGCTCGTTCGAGCCTCCCGCGCGGGGACCCCGGCACTAGCATCGGGCGCTCGAAATGTCACCGTTGCTCGGCCCCGACCCGTTCCCGTAGGAGGAAACGTTAGCTTGTACCCCGATAGGCGTCCCACCCCCTAGGGAATGATACGCCCTAGCGATCGCCCTCATGCTGCATTACACCTCCCTCTCCGACCCTGAATACGATACCACCATCGTGCATTCGCGGCTGGACCGGTTCTTCCTGCGTTTCATCCGGGACCCGCGCGACCTACCCTTCGTCCACCTGGGGTTGAAGGTCACCTTCACCTTGGTACCGCTGGCCGTGTTGCTCTACCTACCCTTCATCACCGGATGGCTGTGGTGGGCGGTGGCCTTGGTCTACCTCTT
>DASWWQ010000192.1:0-16345 GCA_036405935.1 Flavobacteriales bacterium | reverse complement strand
ATTTCACGACGACCGAGAACCAGAAGATGATCGCACAGGCCGTGCGCGACCTGTGTGAGCGCGAGGTACGCCCGCACGTGATGGAGTGGGATGAGGCGCAGCACCTGCCCATCGACCTGTTCAAGAAGCACTTCGGGCCGGCCGGCATGCTCGGTGTATTGGTGCCCGAGGAATACGGTGGCGCAGGTCTCGGCTATTTCGAGTACATCACCACGATCGTGGAGGTGGCCCGCATCTGCGGCAGCATCGGCCTCAGCGTGGCCGCGCACAACAGCCTGTGCACCGGGCATATCCTGCAGTTCGGCAATGCCGAGCAGAAGAAGAAATGGCTACCGAAGCTGGCCAGCGGTGAATGGCTGGGTGCATGGGCCCTCACCGAACCCAACACGGGCAGCGACGCCATGCGGATGAAATGCACGGCCCGCAAGGATGGCAACGACTGGGTCTTGAACGGCACCAAGTGCTGGATCACCCATGGCAAGAGCAGCGACGTGGTGGTGGCCATCGTTCGAACCGGGGAGCCGCTGGACAGCAAGGGCATGACGGCCTTTGTGATCGAACGGGGTACCAAGGGCCTGAAGGCCGGCAAGAAGGAGAACAAACTGGGCATGCGCAGCAGCGAGACCGCTGAAGTGATCTTCGAGGATTGCCGAGTGCCGCAGGAGAATGTCCTGGGCCAGGTGGGGGAGGGCTTCCAGCAGGCCATGAAGGTGCTCGACGGCGGCCGCATCAGCATCGCGGCGCTGAGCTTGGGCATCGCCAAAGGGGCCTACGACGCCAGCGTGAAATACGCGAAGGAGCGGGAGCAGTTCGGGCAGCCCATCGCCAACTTCCAGGCCATCGCCTTCAAGCTGGCCGATATGGCCACCCGCATCGAGGCCGCTGAGCTGCTCACCCTCGAGGCCGCCGACCTCAAGAACCGCCACCTGAAGATGACCAAGGAAGGCGCCATGGCGAAGTATTTCGCCAGTGAGGTCTGCGTGTGGGCCAGCACGGAGGCCGTCCAGATCTTCGGCGGGTACGGCTATACGAAGGACTTCCCGGTGGAGAAATTCTACCGGGATAGCAAGCTCTGCACCATCGGGGAAGGCACCAGCGAGATCCAGAAGCTGGTGATCAGCCGGGAGATCCTGCGCTGAACCTGCGGATCCACTTGGATCCCTGGAGCCGGATCATCGCAGGTGTTGCACGGATCGAAAGGCCCGTTATATTTGCCGCCCCATTGTCCCGCCGGAGCATTGCGAAGGCGGACCTTACGAACACAAGGACATGCTGATCATCCCCGTCAAAGAAGGCGAACCCATCGACAAGGCGCTCAAGAAGTTCAAGAAGAAGTTCGAGCGTACCGGCACCTTGCGCGCCCTGCGCAAGCGCCAGGCCTTCATCAAGCCTTCGGTGGAACGTCGCAAGGAGATCCTCCGCGCGGTGTACAAGCTGGAGACCTACGGCGGCGAGCAATAAGGGCCGTCCCCCGGACCGTGTCCGGAGTGATGTCGACCTTGTTCGACCTGCGGCACGTACGATACCCCGGATACGAACGTTGAAAGGCGAAAGGACCGATCGGTCTTTTCGCCTTTTTTGTATCCATGCCCATCGACCGCTTCCTGGAGTACCTGGCCTACGAGAAGCGGAGCAGTCCTTTGACGGTCGAGGCCTATCGCAGCGATCTCGCCCAATTCACCGACTGGCTGAAGGCCGAGGTCGGGCTTTCGGGGCCCGAGGAGGCCAATGACAAGGCCGTTCGGGGCTGGATGATGCACCTGCTCTCCGGAGGTACGGGGCCCCGTTCGGTGAATCGCAAGCTGAGCGCGCTGCGCGCCTACTACCGCTTCGGTCGCCGGGTGGGTGCTGTTACCGCCGATCCCACCGAACTGCTCGAACCCCCGCGCACTCCCAAGCGTCTACCCGAGTACGTGGAGGAAGTACGCATGGATCGGCTGCTGAACGACCTGACCTGGCCCGAGGGCTTCACGGGCCTGCGCGACCGTACCATAGTGGAGCTGCTCTACGGCACCGGCATGCGATTGGCCGAACTCGTGGGATTGGTGCCGGATGACATCGACCTGCGGCGAAGGACGGTGCGGGTGCTGGGCAAGCGCAACAAGGAGCGGATCATTCCCTTGGCCGATCCATTGGTGGAGCTGATACGGACATACCTGCATGAACGTGAGCCGCTTATCTTGGAAGGAACGGGGCATTCGCCGCTCTTGGTGAAGCCATCGGGAGAACCGTTGCCCCGGCGTGCCGTACAAACCCTCGTTACCCGTTACCTTGGTACGGTGACCACCCAACGGAAACGCAGCCCACACGTTTTGCGACACACCTTCGCCACCCACCTGCTCGAGCATGGAGCCGACCTTAATGCGGTGAAGGAACTGCTCGGACATGCCGGCTTGGCCGCCACCCAGGTGTACACCCACAACACCGTGGAAAAACTGAAGAAAGCGCATCAACAGGCCCATCCCCGTGGTGGGTCACGAACCTCGTGAACGTCACACTTTCAAGCCATTCGAACCATGAACCTGAACGTGCATTCCATCCACTTCGACGCCGATGCCAAGCTGGTCGCCTTCATCAAGGAGAAGATCGACAAGCTCACCCAGTTCCACGATAGCATCCTTTCCGGGGAGGTTTTCCTCCGTCTGGAGCATGACGGCGTGAAACGCGAGAACAAGGTGGTGGAGATCCGCTTGGCCATTCCCGGCAACGACCTGTTCGCCAAACGGCAGGGCAAGACCTTCGAGGAGGCCGCCATCATCACCGTGGAAGCGCTTCGAAGCCAAGTGGCCCGGGGCAAAAGCCGTCTGCGCGACGCCAACTAGACCGTCCGTGCCCTCTCTAGGGGGCTTGATCGAAGGGCCATGGAAAAACCATGGCCCTTCGCATTTGGATGAACGGGAGTAATTCCTACATTTGCAGGCCCAATTCCGGAGGTAGCTCCGAAAACGGGTAGGAAGACCGTTCTTTTTCGTGTTGTACATGCCAATGTAGCTCAGCTGGTAGAGCAGCTGATTTGTAATCAGCAGGTCGGGGGTTCGAATCCGTCCATTGGCTCCGTGATCGGAAGAAGGGGAGATACCCAAGCGGCCAACGGGGGCAGACTGTAAATCTGCTGCTTCACAGCTTCGTAGGTTCGAATCCTGCTCTCCCCACCATGACCCCCACGGAGCCATAAGGGAAGTTCAGGACCCTCTTCACGATACCAAGCGGGAGTAGCTCAGTTGGTAGAGCATCAGCCTTCCAAGCTGAATGTCGCGGGTTCGAATCTCGTCTCCCGCTCTACACCATGGTGTTCCACCCGTCCACCATGCGATCAACGATCATCGGCCTTTGTAGCTCAGGGGTAGAGCACTTCCTTGGTAAGGAAGAGGTCCCGGGTTCAATTCCCGGCAAAGGCTCCGGCCGGCAAGGCTACATCCGCGCAAGCGGCGGCAAGTACAGCAAGTAAGAGAGCGTTCGACCAACGTTAGACGACCAGAACACCCAAACGACCGAATACGATCATGGCAAAGGAGACCTTCAAAAGGGACAAGCCACACGTCAACATCGGCACCATCGGCCACGTGGACCATGGTAAGACCACGTTGACCGCGGCGATCACTTCCGTACTGGCCAGCAAAGGCCTGTCGGAGAAACGCAGTTTCGACTCCATCGACAACGCTCCGGAGGAGAAGGAACGCGGTATCACCATCAATACTGCACACGTGGAGTACTCGACGGCCAACCGTCACTACGCACACGTGGACTGCCCCGGCCACGCCGACTATGTGAAGAACATGGTGACGGGTGCCGCCCAGATGGACGGTGCCATCCTCGTGGTGGCCGCCACCGATGGTCCCATGCCCCAGACCCGCGAGCACATCCTGCTCGGCCGTCAGGTGGGTGTGCCCAAGATCGTGGTGTTCATGAACAAGGTGGACATGGTGGATGACGCCGAACTCCTCGACCTCGTCGAAATGGAGATCCGCGAACTCCTCTCGTTCTACGAATACGATGGGGACAATACCCCCGTGATCCGTGGTTCCGCTCTCGGTGGCCTGAACGGCGAAGCGAAGTGGGTGGATACGATCATGCAGCTGATGGACGCCGTGGACACCTGGATCCCCGTTCCTCCTCGTGAGGTCGACAAGCCTTTCCTGATGAGCGTGGAGGACGTGTTCTCCATCACCGGCCGCGGTACCGTTGCTACGGGCCGTATCGAGACCGGCGTCATCAAGACCGGCGACAACGTGGAGATCATCGGCATGCAGGAGGAGAAGCTGAACAGCACCTGCACGGGTGTGGAGATGTTCCGCAAGCTCCTCGAGCGTGGTGAGGCCGGTGACAACTGCGGTATCCTGCTCCGCGGTATCGAGAAGGACCAGATCCGTCGCGGTATGGTCATCGCGAAGCCCGGTAGCATCACCCCGCACACCGAGTTCAAGGGCGAGATCTACGTGTTGAAGAAGGAGGAAGGTGGCCGCCACACGCCCTTCCACAACAAGTACCGTCCCCAGTTCTACTTCCGTACCACGGACGTAACGGGCGAGATCACGATGGAAGCCGGCCGCGAGATGATCATGCCCGGTGACAACGTGACGATTACCGTGAAACTGATCGTGCCGATCGCCATGGACAAGGGCCTCCGTTTCGCTATCCGTGAGGGTGGCCGTACGGTGGGTGCCGGCCAGGTGACCGAAGTGATCAAGTAAGCAACATAGCACCAACGGAGGCAGGGCCGACCCCGGTATCGGGGTCGGCCTTCGCCGCCGAAAGAAGAGACAGGAATTCCCCTACGGGTGTAGCTCAATTGGTAGAGCGAAGGTCTCCAAAACCTTAGGCTGCGGGTTCGATTCCTGCCACCCGTGCCCAGTAACGATCCGAACAAAGTGGCAAGCTTGAGAACATATTTCGCCGAGAGCTACAACGAGCTCGTGAACAAGGTGAGCTGGCCCACCTGGAAGGAACTCCAGAGCAGTGCCATCCTCGTCCTGGTCGCCGCCTTGGTGTTCTCCCTGATCATCTTCGTGATGGACTTCGTGTTCGGCGTGCAGAACATGGGGAACAACGCCTTCTGGAAAGGTATCCTCGGCTTCATCTACAAATTCATCGGGTAGTATGGCTGAGGTGGGCTCCAAGAAGTGGTACGTGGTCCGCGCCGTCTCCGGTAAGGAGAAGAAGGTGAAGGAACTGATCGACGCCGAAGTGCGCCGGTCCACCATGGGTTCGTACATCAGCCAAGTGCTGATCCCCATGGAGAAGTTCTACCAGATCAAGGACGGCAAGAAGGTGAGCAAGGAACGGAACCACCTTCCCGGATACGTGCTGATGGAGGCCGATCTCACGGGTGAGATCATCTTCGCCCTGAAGCAGTTGCCGAACGTGATCGGCTTCCTCGGCGCTGAGAAGGGAGGGGATCCGATCCCCTTGCGCCAGAACGAGGTGAACCGCATCCTCGGTACGGTGGATGAACTCGCCGAAAGCGACGAGACCAACCACAATCCCTACCACGTAGGGGAGAGCGTGAAAGTGATCGATGGCCCCTTCAACACCTTCACCGGTACGATCGAGGCCATCAACGAGGAGAAGAAGAAGTTGACCGTGATGGTGAAGATCTTCGGGCGGAAGACCCCCGTGGAACTGAGCTTCATGCAGGTGGAGAAGGAAGTGTAGGTCGACGGACGTGTCGACCGGTATTTGAAAGGAACAACCGTCCGAGCCGAGCGCAAGCGAAGCGTTAACAAGGACACAAAACAAGAGGAATGGCAAAGGAGATCACAGGCCTGGTAAAGCTCCAGGTGAAAGGTGGGGCAGCGAACCCCGCACCCCCGATCGGCCCGGCACTGGGTGCCAAGGGCGTGAACATCATGGAGTTCTGCAAGCAGTTCAATGCGCGTACGCAGGACAAGCCCGGAAAAGTGCTTCCGGTGGTGATCACGGTCTACGCCGACAAGAGCTTCGACTTCATCATCAAGACCCCGCCCGCAGCCGTTCAGCTGATGGATGCCGCCAAAGTGAAGGGGGGTAGCGGCGTTCCCCAGACCAAGAAAGTGGGTAGCGTGAGCTGGGATCAAGTGAAGGCCATTGCGGCGGACAAGATGCCCGACCTCAACTGCTTCACCATCGAAAGCGCCATGAGCATGGTGGCCGGTACGGCCCGCAGCATGGGCATCACCGTAACGGGCGAGAGCCCCCTGAAGAACTGAGCCATGGCCAACCTGACCAAGAAACGCAAGGCGGCCAACGCCAAGTTCGACGGCACCAAGGAGTACAGCCTCCAGGAAGCCGCCTCCATCGTGAAACAAGTGAGCACCACCAAGTTCGACGCCACCGTGGACATCGCTGTCCGCTTGGGTGTGGACCCCAAGAAGAGCACCGAGATGGTGCGTGGGGTGGTGAGCCTGCCGCATGGTACGGGCCGCACCGTGAAGGTGCTGGTGTTGGCCGACCCCGCCAAGAGCGAGGAGGCCCTCGCCGCTGGCGCCGATATGGCCGGTCTGGACGAGTACATCGAGAAGATCAAGGGCGGCTGGACGGATGTGGATGTGATCATCTGCACGCCCGCCGTGATGGCCAAAGTGGGTGCGTTGGGCCGTGTGCTCGGTCCCCGTGGCCTGATGCCGAACCCCAAGACCGGTACCGTGACCATGGACGTGGCCAAAGCGACCAAGGAGGTGAAGGCCGGTAAGATCGACTTCAAGGTGGACAAGGCCGGTATCATCCACGCGGTGATCGGCAAGGCCAGCTTCGACGCCACGAAGCTGAGCGAGAACGCCACCGAACTGCTCCAGACGTTGGTGAAGCTGAAGCCCAGCACCGCCAAAGGAGCCTACATCAAGAGCATCACCGTGAGCAGCACCATGGGTCCCGGTGTGAAAGTGGATACCCGCGTGGTGAACGCCTAATCCCGTACAGAACAAATGGCAACCCGCGAACAGAAAGACCAAGCCATCGCCGAACTCGTCAACGAGATCCAGGCGAGCAACGTGCTGTACCTGGCCGACGCCAGCTCCATGAACGCCGAAGCGACCGCCAATATGCGTCGCGCCTGCTTCAATGGCGGCGTGAAGATGAAGGTGGTGAAGAACAGCCTGCTGCAGAAGGCCATGGAGCGTATCGAGAACAAGGACTACAGTGCCCTGTTCCCCACGCTGAAAGGCCAGACCGCACTGCTCTTCGCCGAGAAGGGCAACGCCCCTGCGAAGCTGATCCAGAGCCTGCGCAAGAAGAAGGAGACCAAGCCTGCGCTGAAGAGCGCGTGGATCGATGAGGCCGTCTTCATCGGTGACGACCAACTGGCCGTGCTGGCGAACCTCAAAGGCAAGGAGGAGCTGATCGGCGAGATCATCGGCCTGCTGCAAAGCCCGATCAAGAACGTCATCAGCGGCCTCCAAGGTGGTGCCGGCCACAAGATCGCCGGTCTCGTCAAGGCCCTCGAAGAGCGCGCCGCATAAGAGAGACCGTAAGGGCGCCCCTTGGATGGAACTCCGGGACAAGGCGCCCCTCCAACAAGACCCAACGCGTTACGCACAGTCCGCTTCCCAACAACCGTAAGTAACAAACCGAAAGATGGCAGATATCAAATCCCTGGGCGACCAACTGGTCGGCCTCACCGTGAAGGAGGTCAGCGAACTGGCCCAATACCTGAAGGACGAGTACAAGATCGAGCCGGCCGCTGCTGCTGTAGCGATCGCAGGCCCCGCTGCAGGCGGTGGCGGCGGAGCTGCTGCTGAAGAGAAAACGTCGTTCGACGTGATCCTGAAGAGCGGCGGAGCCAACAAGCTCGCTGTTGTGAAACTGGTGAAGGAACTCACCGGTCTCGGACTGAAGGAGGCGAAGGACCTCGTTGACGGCGCTCCGAAGCCGCTGAAGGAAGGTGTGTCCAAGGAGGACGCCAACGGCCTGAAGCAGCAACTGACGGAAGCCGGCGCTGAAGTTGAGATCAAGTAAGGACCGCATAGCGCATTGACCATCCGGCCCCTCCCGGTGCGAACCAGGAGGGGATCCGGGTGGCTTGTGCCGTTCCGGCACCTCCTTTTCCACAGCCCGCGCACCGGGGCGTCCCTTCAGGTGTTATCGTAAGTATCTCTCGGCCGTTCGTTCACCCAACCTTCCCAGCACCTTCCATGGCCCAGGCGAAGACCATCTCGCGCAAGAGCAAGCGCATCGATTTCGGCTCCAATGTGTTCCCGGCACAATACCCGGACTTCCTGGACATCCAACTGAAGAGCTTCGAGGAGTTCTTCCAGATCGAGACCCTCCCCGAGAACCGGGAGACCGAGGGCCTCTTCAAGGTGTTCATGGAGAACTTCCCCATCACGGACACCCGCAACCAGTTCGTGCTGGAGTTCCTGGACTACTTCATCGACCCTCCGCGCTACAGCATCGATGAGTGCATCGAGCGGGGTCTCACCTATAGCGTGCCCCTGAAGGCCAAGCTGAAGCTCTATTGCACCGATCCGGAGCATGAGGACTTCGAGACCATCGTGCAGGACGTGTACCTGGGCCAGATCCCGTACATGACCCCGAAGGGTTCCTTCGTGGTGAACGGCGCCGAGCGCGTCATCGTCAGCCAGCTGCACCGCAGCCCCGGCGTGTTCTTCGGCCAGAGCCGCCACGCCAACGGTACCAAGCTGTACAGCGCCCGGGTGATCCCCTTCAAGGGGTCGTGGATCGAATTCGCCACGGACATCAACGGGGTGATGTACGCCTACATCGACCGGAAGAAGAAACTGCCCGTGACCACGCTGCTGCGTGCGATCGGTTTCGAGAGCGACAAACAGATCCTGGAGATCTTCGGCCTGGCCGACGAGATCAAGGTGACCAAGGCCGGCCTGAAGGAAAGCGTGGGCCGCAAGCTCGCCGCCCGCGTGCTGAAGAGCTGGGTGGAGGACTTCGTGGACGAGGACACCGGTGAGGTGGTCTCCATCGAGCGGAACGAAGTGCTCATCGATCGCGAGACCGTGATCGAGGAGGAGCACGTGGACCAGATCATGGAAAGCGGTGCGAAGACGATCATCCTGCACAAGGCCGGGGTGAACGCCGCCGACTACGCCCTGATCTACAACACCCTGCAGAAGGATACCTCCAACTCCGAGAAGGAGGCCGTGGAGGTGATCTACCGCCAACTGCGGAACGCCGAACCACCCGATCTGGAAACGGCCCGCGGTGTCATCGACAAGCTCTTCTTCAGCGAGCAGCGTTACGACCTCGGGGAGGTGGGCCGCTACCGCATCAACAAGAAGCTCGGCCTGCAGAGCGAACTGAGCGTCCGCGTCCTGACCAAGGAGGACATCATCTGCATCATCCGCTACCTCATCGAGCTGGTGAACGTGAAGGCCGATGTGGACGATATCGACCACTTGAGCAACCGCCGTGTCCGCACGGTAGGGGAGCAGCTCTACAGCCAGTTCGGCGTGGGTCTGGCCCGTATGGCCCGCACCATCCGCGAACGCATGAACGTGCGTGACAACGAGGTGTTCACCCCCACGGACCTGATCAATGCCAAGACCCTGAGCTCGGTGATCAACTCGTTCTTCGGAACGAACCAGTTGAGCCAGTTCATGGACCAGACCAACCCCCTGGCCGAGATCACCCACAAGCGCCGCCTCTCGGCACTTGGACCCGGAGGTCTCAGCCGCGAACGCGCCGGTTTCGAGGTCCGCGACGTGCACTACACGCACTACGGACGTCTCTGCACCATCGAGACGCCTGAAGGACCGAACATCGGTCTGATCAGCTCGCTCTGCGTGTTCAGCAAGATCAACAGCCTCGGCTTCATCGAAACGCCCTACCGCAAGGTGGAGAACGGCAAGGTGGACATCAAGAACGAGGTGACCTACCTGAGCGCCGAGGAGGAGGACATGAAGGTGATCGCCCAGGCGAACGCCCACGTGAATCCCGATGGCACCTTCGATTCCAACCGGATCAAGGCCCGCCAGATGGGCGACTTCCCGGTGGTGGAGCCCAAGGAGCTGCAGCTGATGGACGTGGCCCCCAACCAGATCGCCTCCATCGCCGCCAGCCTGATCCCCTTCCTGGAGCACAACGACGCCAACCGTGCCCTGATGGGCTCGAACATGATGCGTCAGGCCGTGCCGCTGCTGCGTCCGGACGCCCCCATCGTGGGTACCGGCCTGGAGGAGCTCGTGGCCCGCGACAGCCGTGTGCTGTTGACCGCGGAAGGAGAGGGTGTGGTGAAGAGCGTGGACGCCGATCGCATCATCATCGAATACAAGCGGAACGACGATGAGCGCACCGTGAGCTTCGAGGGTGACGAGAAGGAGTACAAGATCACCAAGTTCCTGAAGACCAATCAGAGCACCTGCATGAACCTGCGCCCCATCGTGCGCAAGGGCGAGAAGGTGAGCAAGGGCCAGACCCTGGTGGAAGGCTACAGCACACAGGACGGCGAGCTGGCCATCGGCCGCAACCTGTTGGTGGCCTTCATGCCGTGGAAGGGCTTCAACTTCGAGGATGCCATCGTGATCAGCGAGCGTGTGGCCCGCGAGGACATGTTCACCTCGATCCACATCGATGAGTACAACATGGAGGTGCGCGACACCAAGCGCGGCCTCGAGGAACTGACCAGCGACATCCCCAACGTGTCCGAGGACGCCACGAAGGACCTGGACGAGAACGGCCTGATCCGCATCGGTGCCGAGGTGAAGGAGGGCGACATCCTCATCGGCAAGATCACGCCGAAAGGGGAGACCGATCCCAGCCCCGAGGAGAAGCTGCTGCGCGCCATCTTCGGTGACAAGGCCGGCGATGTGAAGGACGCTTCCATGAAGGCTCCGCCCAGCACCAAGGGTGTGGTGATCGACAAGAAGCTCTTCAGCCGTGCCATCAAGGACAAGAAGGCGAAGGGCAACGAGAAGGCCATCCTGGACCAGATCGACAAGGAGCAGGACAAGGAGCTCGGCGACCTGAAGCTGCTGCTGATCGAGAAGTTGATGACCCTCATCAACGGCCAGAACAGCAACGGTGTCTTCAACAAGTACAAGGAGGAGCAGATCAAGAAGGGCACCAAGTTCACCCCGAAGGTGCTCCAGGCCGTGGATTACATCACCGTGGATCCCACGGATTGGACCGCGGACAAGAAGACCAACGAACTGGTGCGCCAGTTGATCCACAACTACACCATCCGCTACAGCGATATCAGCGGGGTGTACAAGCGCAAGAAGTTCCAGGTGAGCATCGGCGACGAACTGCCCGCCGGTATCGTGAAACTGGCCAAGGTGTACCTCGCCGCCAAGCGCAAGCTGACGGTGGGCGACAAGATGGCCGGCCGCCACGGGAACAAGGGTATCGTGGCCAAGATCGTGCGCGATGCCGATATGCCTTACCTGGAGGACGGTACTCCGGTGGACATCGTGCTGAACCCGCTCGGTGTACCCTCCCGGATGAACCTTGGGCAGATCTACGAAACGGTGTTGGGCTGGGCCGGCCTCAAGCTGGGCCGCAAGTACAGCACCCCGATCTTCGATGGTGCCACCATCGAGGAGATCGAGGCCCAGACCGAAGAGGCCGGTGTGCCCCGCTTCGGCAAGACGTACCTCTACGACGGCGGCACGGGCGAACGCTTCCACCAGCCCGCCACGGTCGGCGTGATCTACATGCTGAAACTGGCGCACATGGTGGACGACAAGATGCACGCCCGCTCCATCGGGCCCTACAGCCTCATCACCCAGCAGCCGCTCGGAGGTAAGGCCCAGTTCGGTGGCCAGCGTTTCGGTGAGATGGAAGTGTGGGCGTTGGAGGCCTTCGGTGCCGCCAACATCCTGCAGGAGATCCTTACCGTGAAGAGCGATGACGTGATCGGTCGTGCGAAGGCCTACGAGGCCATCGTGAAGGGCGATCCGCTCCCCGCGCCCGGCATCCCCGAGTCGTTCAATGTATTGCTGCACGAACTGCGTGGCCTCACGCTGAACGTGAGCCTGGAGTCCGAGAACGAGAACGCCTAAACCTCTGTTACCATGACCATGATCAAGAAGGAGGTAAAGCCGAACAGCCAGTTCGACAAGATCGTCATCAGCCTGGCCAGCCCGGAGCAGATCCTGGAGCGCAGCCACGGCGAGGTGATCAAACCGGAAACGATCAACTACCGCACCTACAAGCCCGAACGCGACGGCCTGTTCTGCGAGCGGATCTTCGGACCGGTGAAGGATTTCGAATGCCACTGCGGCAAGTACAAGCGCATCCGCTACAAAGGGATCGTGTGCGACCGTTGCGGTGTGGAGGTGACCGAGAAGAAGGTGCGCCGCGAGCGCATGGGCCACATCCAACTCACCGTACCTGTTGCCCACATCTGGTACTTCCGTAGCCTGCCCAACAAGATCGGCTATCTGCTGGGCCTGCCCACCAAGAAGCTGGACCAGATCATCTACTACGAGCGTTACGTGGTGATCCAGGCCGGTGGTGCCCAGAACAAGGAGGGTGCGCCGCTGAACTACCTCGATTTCCTCACGGAGGAGGAGTACCTGGATATCCAGGAGCAACTCGGCAAGGAGAACCAGTACCTGGACGACGCGGACCCCAACAAGTTCGTGGCGAAGATGGGTGCCGACGCCCTGCACGACCTGCTGAAGCGCCTCGACCTCGATGGCCTGAGCTACGACCTGCGTCACAAGGCCAGCACCGAGACCAGCCAGCAGCGGAAGAACGAGGCCCTGAAGCGCCTGAACGTGGTGGAAGCCTTCCGCGACGCGAACAGCCGCCGGGAGAACAAGCCCGAGTGGATGATCGTGAAGGTGGTGCCGGTGATCCCGCCCGAGTTGCGCCCCTTGGTGCCCTTGGACGGTGGCCGCTTCGCCACGAGCGATCTGAACGACCTCTACCGCCGCGTGATCATCCGGAACAACCGCTTGAAGCGCCTGATGGAGATCAAGGCGCCCGAGGTGATCCTGCGGAACGAGAAGCGCATGCTGCAGGAGGCCGTGGACAGCCTCTTCGACAACAGCCGCAAGAGCAGCGCCGTGAAGAGCGAGAGCAACCGCCCGCTCAAGTCCCTGAGCGATTCGCTCAAGGGCAAGCAGGGCCGCTTCCGCCAGAACCTGCTCGGTAAGCGGGTGGACTACAGCGCGCGTTCCGTGATCGTGGTGGGTCCCGACCTGAAACTGCACGAGTGCGGTCTGCCCAAGGACATGGCCGCCGAGCTCTTCAAGCCCTTCATCATCCGCAAGCTCATCGAGCGGGGGATCGTGAAGACGGTGAAGAGCGCCAAGAAGATCGTGGACAAGAAGGAGCCCGTGGTGTGGGACATCCTGGAGAACGTGCTGAAGAGCCACCCTGTGCTCCTCAACCGTGCACCTACGCTGCACCGCCTCGGTATCCAGGCCTTCCAGCCCAAGCTGATCGAAGGCAAGGCCATCCAGCTGCACCCGCTCGTGTGTACGGCGTTCAACGCCGACTTCGACGGTGACCAGATGGCCGTGCACGTGCCCCTGGGCCATGCCGCCATCCTGGAAGCGCAACTGCTGATGCTCGGCAGCCACAACATCCTGAACCCGGCCAACGGTGCGCCCATCGCGGTACCGAGCCAGGACATGGTGCTGGGTCTCTATTACATGACCAAGGGCCGCAAGACGGACGACAGCCGTGTGATGAAAGGCGAAGGCCGCTCGTTCTACAGCGCCGAGGAAGTGGTGATCGCCCACAACGAGAACCAAGTGGACCTGCACACCTGGATCAAGGTGCGTTGGCCCGGTCTCGACGGCAAGAACCAGATCATCGAGACCACCGTGGGCCGCGTGCTGTTCAACGCAGCCGTGCCACCCGAAGTGGGCTTCATCAACGAACTGCTGACGAAGAAGTCGCTCCGCGACATCATCGGCCGTGTGGTGAAGGAGTGCGGAACGGCCAAGGCCGCGAAGTTCCTCGACGACATCAAGGAGCTCGGCTTCATGAGCGCCTTCCGTGGTGGCCTCTCGTTCAACCTGTTGGACGTGGTGGTGCCCGATGAGAAGGACAAGCTGGTGAAGGCCGCGCAAACGGAGGTGGACGAAGTGTTGGGCAACTACAACATGGGTCTCATCACCAACAACGAGCGCTACAACCAGACCATCGATATCTGGACCCACACCAACAGCAAGCTCACCTTCACGCTCATGGAGCGCTTGAAGAAGGACAACCAGGGCTTCAACTCCATCTACATGATGATGGATTCCGGTGCCCGTGGTTCCAAGGAGCAGATCCGTCAGCTCTCCGGCATGCGGGGACTGATGGCCAAACCGCAGAAGAGCGGTGGCGGCGGCGGTCAGGACATCATCGAGAACCCCATCCTTTCGAACTTCAAGGAGGGCCTGTCCATCCTCGAGTACTTCATCTCCACCCACGGTGCCCGTAAGGGTCTGGCGGATACGGCGCTGAAGACCGCGGATGCCGGTTACCTCACCCGTCGTCTCGTGGACGTGGCGCAGG
Organism: Flavobacteriales bacterium; assembly: GCA_036405935.1. Lineage (GTDB taxonomy): Bacteria > Bacteroidota > Bacteroidia > Flavobacteriales_F > PHOS-HE28 > PHOS-HE28. Next base: position 1,945 of record DASWWQ010000192.1, on the reverse strand, counting down.
ACGTGGTGATCACCAACGACGATTGCGGTTCGCTCCGCGGGCTGGTGGCCACCACCCTGAAGAAGAACGAGGAAGTGGTGCAGACGCTGTTCGAGCGTATCCTGGGCCGCACGGTGGTGCACGATGTGTTCCATCCCCAGACCGGCGAGCTGCTGGTGGCCAGCGGGCAGGAAGTGAGCGAGGACATCGCAGCCGCCATCGCGGCAAGCCCCATCGAAGAGGTGGAGATCCGCAGCGTGCTCACCTGCGAACAGCGCCAAGGTGTTTGTGCCAAGTGCTACGGCCGCAACCTGGCCACCGGTCGCTTCGTGCAGATCGGCGAAGCCGTGGGTGTGATCGCCGCACAGTCCATCGGTGAACCCGGTACCCAGCTGACCCTGCGTACTTTCCACGTCGGTGGTGTGGCCGGTAAGATCACCGAGGACAGCCAGATCGTGGCGAAATACGACGGCCGCCTCGAGATCGACGAGCTGCGCACCGTGAAGAAGAAGGACCGTAAGGGAGAGGATGCCGAAGTGGTGATCAGCCGCAGCGCCGAGATGCGCATCGTGGACAACAACACGGGCATCGTGCTCACCACGAGCAACATCCCTTACGGCGCCTACCTCTACACGAAGTCCGGCAAGAACGTGAAGAAGGGCGAGATGATCTGCAACTGGGACGCCTATAACGCCGTGATCATCTCGGAGCTGGCCGGTACGCTGGCCTTCGAGAGCATCGAGGAGAGCGTGACGTTCCGTGACCAGATCGACGAACAGACGGGCTTCACCGAGAAGGTGATCGTGGAGAGCCGCGACAAGCGCAAGAACCCCACCATCAAGATCATCGACGCCAAGAGCAAGGAGGAGGTGAAGAGCTACTCCCTGCCCGTAGGTGCGCACATCGTGGTGAGCGAAGGCCAGAAGATCGAGGCCGGTGACATCCTGGTGAAGATCCCCCGTAGCTCCGGCAAGGGGGGTGACATCACCGGTGGTCTGCCCCGCGTAACCGAGCTGTTCGAGGCGCGTAACCCCAGCAACCCCGCTGTGGTCAGCGAGATCGACGGTATCATCTCCTACGGCAAGATCAAGCGTGGTAACCGCGAGATCATCGTGGAGAGCCGTACCGGGGAACACAAGTACTACCTGGTACCGCTGAGCAAGCACATCCTGGTGCAGGAGAACGACTTCATCAAAGCGGGTCAGCCCCTCAGCGATGGTTCGATCTCGCCCGGTGACATCCTCGATATCCAAGGCCCCACCAAGGTGCAGGAGTACCTGGTGGACGAGGTGCAGGAGGTGTACCGTATGCAGGGTGTGAAGATCAACGACAAGCACTTCGAGGTGATCGTGCGCCAGATGATGCGGAAGGTGGAGATCGAGGATCCGGGCGATACCCGCTTCCTGGAGCGCCAAGCCGTTCAGAAGGCGGACTTCATGGAGGAGAACGACAACATCTACGACAAGATGGTGGTCACCGACTCCGGCGATAGCCCCACCCTGCGTGTGGGTCAGATCATCACCATGCGCAAGCTCCGTGATGAGAACAGCGGCCTGAAACGTCGGGATGCCAAGCAGGTGGAAGCCCGTCCGGCCACCCCGGCCACCAGCCGCCAGTTGCTCATGGGTATCACCCGGGCTTCCTTGCAGACCGATAGCTTCATCAGCGCGGCCTCCTTCCAGGAGACCACCAAGGTGCTGAACGAAGCCGCGGTGGCCGCCAAGGAAGACCATCTGCAGGGCCTGAAGGAGAACGTGATCGTGGGGCACCTGATCCCCGCCGGTACCGGTACCCGCAAGTTCCAGAAGCACACGGTGTACGGCAAGGATGAATACGCCCGCCTGATGGCCGACAAACTGGCCACCCAGGAAGTGGAGGAGTGAACCGGAAAGTTGAAACCGGAAAGCTGAGCATTTGAAAGGCCGGGACTGGGAAACGCTGATGTGATCCCGGTTCCGGCCTTCAG
>DASWWQ010000191.1:0-20352 GCA_036405935.1 Flavobacteriales bacterium | reverse complement strand
GCTATGCCCGAGCTTCAGCTTCTTGGTGAGAAGGTAACCGCGGTTGTGCTCGTTGGCCGTGATCTCCAAAGGCACGTTCTCCACGATCTCCAGGCCGTAGCCCACCAATCCGGTGCGTTTGCGCGGGTTGTTGGTGAGCAGGCGCATGCGGCGCACACCGAGGTCGTGCAGGATCTGTGCACCGATACCGTAATCGCGGGCGTCCATGTCGAAGCCGAGCATCACATTGGCCTCCACGGTGTCGGCACCTTCCTCCTGCAGCTTGTAGGCGCGCAGCTTGTTGATGAGGCCGATGCCCCTTCCCTCCTGCTGCATATAGACCACCACGCCTTTCCCGGCCTTCTCCACCGCTTCCATGGCGGCGTGCAACTGCGGTCCGCAATCGCAACGGCAGCTGCCGAAGATGTCGCCGGTGACGCAGCTGCTGTGCACACGCACCAGCACGGGCTCGTCGGGTTCCCAACGGCCTTTCACCAAGGCGAGGTGTTCCTCACCGGAGTCGATCTGTTTGTAGGCATGCAGCTGGAAATCGCCGTGCGCGGTGGGCATCTTCACGTCCACGATACGCTCGATGTTGCGTTCCGTGCGCATGCGGTAGGCCACCAGGTCCTCGATGCTGATCAGCTTCAGGTCGAACCGTTTCGCGATCTCGCGCAGCTGCGGCAAACGCGCCATGGATCCGTCCTCGTTGAGGATCTCCACCAGCACACCGGCGGGCTCGAAACCGGCCATCCGGGCCAGGTCCACCGCGGCTTCGGTATGTCCGGTACGGCGCAGCACGCCACCATCCCGGGCCTTCAAAGGGAAGATGTGTCCGGGGCGGCCGAGCTGGCGGGGCTTGGTGGCGGGATCGATCAGGGCCAGGATGGTCTTGCTGCGATCGCTGGCGCTGATGCCCGTACCGGATCCGGGACCCAGCAGGTCCACGCTCACGGTGAAGGGCGTCTCGTGCAGCGCCGTGTTGTCGCGCACCATCAGGTCCAGTTCCAGTTCCTTGCAGCGCTGCTCGGTGAGCGGCGCGCAGATGAGACCGCGCCCGTGCGTGGCCATGAAGTTGATGATCTCGGGTGTGGCGTTGGCCGCGGCGGTCACGAAGTCGCCCTCGTTCTCCCGGTCCTCGTCGTCCACCACGATCACCATGCGGCCGGCCTTCAGGTCGGCGATCGCGCTCTCGATGCTGTCCAATGCTCCTTCGTGTGCCATGGGCGGCAAAAGTACGCCTTGGCACAAGGGACCATCCGCCATGCGGCGCCCGGAGCTCGCCCTTCCTCGCATCCCCATCCGGGGTCAGACCGGCTTCATCACCTCCGCGGGAGGCGGCACGGACAGCATGGTACGCTCCAACCGATCGGCGGAGGTGTCCCAGTCGAACGTGCGCCGCACGAAGGCCGCCCCTTCCGTGGAGATCCGCTGCCGGAGCGCCTCATCCTTCAGCAGATCCACGATGTGCCGGGCATAGTGCTCGGGAGCATGCCCGATGAGGATGGACCGTCCGTCGGTGGCCCCCACGGCGTTGTTGGCCAGATCGGAGGTGACGCAAGGCAGCCCCATGGCCATGGCCTCGAGCAACTTGTTCTGCAGGCCGGTGCCGATCTGCATGGGCGCAGCGAACACGCGTGCCGAAGCGTATGACGACCGCATGTCCTTCACCCATCCACTGACGGTGACCAAGGGGTCGTTCGCCGCCAGCTCGCGCACCTGCGGCGCCGGATCCACACCGCTGACGAGCAAGGTGGCCCCCGGCAGTTCCTTGCGCACCAACGGAAGCACCTTGTGCACGAGGTACCGCACGCTGTCGATGTTGGGCGGGTAACCCATGTTGCCGGTGAACAGCAGGTCGTAGCGCTTCTCGGCCTCCCGGGGAGCAAAGGCCGGGTCCACCCCGTTGGGCAGCACCAGCACACGGTCGCGCAGGGGGTGATAGAGGAGGTCGCGGTCCTGCGCACTGATGATGGTGCTCCGATCGAAAAGGTCGAGCATCAGGTTCTCGTAGCGGATCAATCGGCGCGTCTCGGCGCGGAACCAGGGCCTCATCAGGAACCCGGCGTTCCGGGTGCGCCGTTCCATGCCCTTGCTGAGGGCATCCATCAGGTCCAGCGTCTTGGGCAGCTCGAAGCGGTGGCGCAGGTACTCCGTGGTGCGGATCAACTGGCAGAAGACATGGTCCGGTCGGAACCGCTGGATGACCCGGTCCAACGCACGCTGCGCATGGCCATGATGGAAATACGCCACTTGGAAGGGCAGGCGGGAGAAGGTGGCGCCCAGCAAACGCAGCAGGATGCGCCAGCGCGGCAGATGCACCACCTCGATGTGGGCGCAGAACGCACGCAGATGTTCCAGGTGCTCCGGCGCGATATGCTGATCGCTGACGCAGAAGAGGTACACCTCGTGGCGGGCGGCCAACCGGCGTACCAGATGATAGGCCCTCAGCTTATCGCCCTTCTCCAGCGGATAGGGAACGCGGGAAAGCACCACCAACAGCCTCATGCGGGTACCAGCTTGCGGTAGAGTTCGATGAGGCGCTCCAGGCTGCGGGCATTGCTGTAACGTTCCACCACGAGCGCGCGTGCCTCTCGGCCCACGCGGCGTGCCAGCTCCGGTTCCCTCAGCACCTGCGCCATGCGTTCGGCGAATCCTGCGGCATCCTTGGCCAGCAGCACATCGTGCCCATCGGTGCAGGCGATGCCCTCGGCTCCACGCGGGGTGCTGATGATACACCGGCCCAGGGCCATGCCCTCGATGATCTTCACGCGCATGCCCCCGGCGCTCAGCAAAGGCACCACCATCACCTGCCGCTCCCCCATCCAGGCCTGTGCATCGTGCACGTAGCCTTCCACGGAAACCCCGGCCAGCTGGGCCTTCAGCAGGTCCTTCGGCATATGGTTGCCGGCCAGGTGCAGCCGGGCCTCCGGATGACGCCCGATCAGCAACGGCCACACCTCACGCAAGAGCCAACGCACGCCCTCCTCGTTGGGCGCCCAGTCCATGCTACCGAGGTGGAAGAAGCGCAACGGTCCTTCGTTCCAAGGTGGAGCCTGTGCGGGTGGATCCACACCGAAAGGCACCACGGAAACCGGGGTGCGGGGATGGATCCGCCGGAAGTGTTCAGCGTCCTCGGGACTGATCGCGGCCACGGCGTTCACCCGGGCCAGCGTCCCGTGTTCGTAGTTGCGCAGTTGCCGCGCGAGCAACTTGCGATAGGGCCGTTTCAGCGGGTTGCGTTCCCCACTGGCGATCCTCTGCTGCACCACATGCTCCAGGTTGTGCGAGCGGAGCACGATGGGAGCCTTGCTGTAACGCCTCAAGGTGCCGATGTACGGCGCCATGAAAAGGCTCTCCAGATGGATCAGGTCGAACTTCCGCCGGGCGAGCATGCGCTGCAACAGCAGGTCGAGGTCCGGCGAGAAGAAGCGGCTCACGTTGTAGTTGTCAGCCGTCACCAGGTCGGCGAAGGCATCCACCGCATTGATGGAGGTGTCCACGAAGATGCCTTCGATCTCCGTGCGCTCGCGGTAGCCCACCGGCAGTTCCTCCGGACGCAGCGGATGTTTGGGCGTGCTGATGCACACCACCTTCACCTCATGCCCTTCGTCCAGCAGGCCTTGGGTGATGTTGTGCATGGCCTTCGTGCCGCCATCAACGGGAGGGAACGGGGGCTTATGGCACAGTTGGAGGATGCGCATGCGAGCGGAAGCGGGAACGGAAGCGGTACCAGATGCGATCATACGCATCCCGGTCGAAGAGCGGACTGTCCGTGGCGGCTTTCCAAGTGAGCCACACGCCGATGGGCAGCAGGATCATGCTGCTGATCCACATGCCGGGCCAGGCCGGAAGTCCGCCCGATTTCACCAACTGCTCGGTGGAATAGGAGACCACATGGAACACCAGGAAGAAGATGATGGCGATGAGGCTGGGCATGCCCAACCCCCCCTTGCGCACGATGGCCCCTAATGGTGCGCCGATGAAGAAGAAGATGAGGCACGCGAAGGCCAGCATCAGCTTGCGGTGCCATTCCACCTGGAACTTGGCGATCTGCTTGGCGCGATCCTCGCGTTCGGCCACGGTGCGATCGATGAAGGTGATGGTGTTGCGGGCGAGGTTGGCCGCGGTGGCGTAGTAGCCCACACGTTCGGTGGGACTCAGGGTGGCTTGGAAACCCTGCATGTCCGTGAATTCGCCGGGGGTGCCGGCCAGTGCGCTGTCGCGGGTGATGAAAAGGCCGTTGCGCAGGTAATGGTCCTGGTTGCGGAAGCGCTCTTCCATGTGCCGGCGCAGACTGTCCTCGGCGTAACCCAGCTGCCCGAGGGTGAGCATCTTGAAGTGGTCCTTGAACAGGTCCTCGTCGGTGCGCTTCATGCCGAGGCCGCTGAGGTCGATCCGGATCTCCTCGCGCTCGAAACGGCCGCGCAATAGCGGATGTCCCCCGCGCGAACCGCCGTTGCGTTTGTCCTGTTCGTCGTAGATCCGGCCGTTCTCCAGCACCAGCACCAGGAACTGCCCATCGGTGCTGCGTTGCATGCGGCCACGCTCGGCGCGCACCACGGTGCGATTGGCCTGGAAGGGTTGGCGGTGATCGTAGATCATCACATCCTGCAGCTCACCGGTGTCCTCGTCCTTGTCCATCACCCGGATGCTGATGCCGCTGAGCCCGTTGTAGAACACGCCCGGCTTCAGGCTCAGGGCCGGCTTCTTCTCCCGCACATCGTACAGCAGGCTCTGGAACTTCAGGTTGGCCACCGGGAGCACGTTGTTGCTGAAGTAGAAGGAGAACAGGGCGATGCCCGTGGCGAAGAGGGCCAAGGGCTTCAGGATGCTGAACAGCCCCAGCCCCGCGGACCGCATGGGCGTCAGCTCGGAGCGTTCGCCGAGACCGCCCATGGTCATGATGCTGGAGAGCAGCACCGCCAAGGGTAGTACCGCCGGCACGAAGGCGGAGGTGGCGTAGGCGATCAGCTGTGCCAGCACATCCCAGGAGAGGCCCTTACCGATCAGCTCATCCACCCACTTCCACAGCCATTGCATGCTGAAGAGGAAGAGCACGATGATGAAGGTGATGAGGAACGGCCCCCAGTAGGTGCCGATGATCATGCGGTGAAGCCGCTTCATGCGGAGGCAAAGATCGCCCGGAAGGGCCGATCCTTCACGCGGCAACTAGTGGAACAGCACGCGGTGCACCGCCGCATGGCCGGAAGCGTCCCGCAGCAGCAGCAGATACAGGCCCGCCACCTGCGGCACCGGAACCCGCAGATCGCCGTGGAACCGTCCCGCGCCCTGGCCCAGCCGGCGTCCTTGGGCGTCCAGCAGTATATAGCCTGCGACCAGGGTGTTCCCGGGGATGCGCACCGTACAGTATCCGCTGCCCGGATCGGGGATGATGACCGCGTCCTGCAACACGCTCGCTTCCCCCAGACCCGTTGTGCCGCACGGCCCGGCCGCACAAAAGGTGACCGAAGCGGCCACGGTGCCGGTGTTGAGGTCCAGGAAGGGTGCATTGGTCATCGTCGGTGTGGCATCGCAGATATCGACCTGCCCGGTGATCGTGCCATGGTTCTGCGCGTCCCCGAGAACGCAGATCGACCCCTCGCCTTCGATCATTCCCAGATTGTGGAGGTCGCCCCATACCTGTACTGTGGCACCATCCAACAGTTCCAGACCGGCCGGCTGCATGTTGTACCCGATCTCCAGTCGGTGGTGCACCACCACGCTCCCCTCCACCTGCGCATCGGGCGTCAGCAGGGTCAACGTATCCGTGCCCAAGTGGGCTCCCGTGGTGTTGGTCATCGCCGCGTGGAACACGAATTCGCCACCACCGACCAGCGTATCCGAATTGATGAAGGTCAAGGCCCAAAGACCGTGGGTGAATTCCGCCCGGCCTTGATTGAAGAAGATGTTGGGGACCAGACCTGCGCCCGCCTTCACCCGGCCGGTGTTGTACAGGTCGTGCCACCATCCAAGGATCAACGAATCCGCAGCGAGGATGGATCCGGTGTTGTAACAGGTCGAGTTCATCAGCCTGACCTTCCCCGCCGTGAGCAGACCATTGCAGTGGATGGTATCGATATCGTTCGTCACCGTGATCTCGTAGGCATCGATCGTCCCGTCGCAGATCAGCTTGGCCCCCAGCATCAATCTCCCGTACACGTATAAGGAGCCCGTTGGGGTGATCCGCAGGAGAGCGGGGGCGATGGCCGCATCGCCCGCACGCACCATCGCATGCTCAACGATGAGCGTATCGCAGGTGACGGGAGCACAACCGCAATCCCAGAGTGTGGGGTCCAGCCAATTACCGGGCGCCACGGTGGTGCAGGTGGATGCCGATGCTGCCGAAGCACCGAACAGCGCGGAACAGGCAACGACAACGAACGATCGGCGCAGGATGGGCATAGCGGTGGGGGCCTTGCCAAAATAGACTGTTCCTGCGCGTCCGAACCCTACGTCCCGGACCGGACCACCGCTCCTCCATACAGGTCCAACGCTCAGGCGCCGAGTACCCGTTGCAGGGTCTGGATCTGCGAATCCCACAGGGCCTTCGCCTCCTCGAGATCCTTGGGCCAAGCATGGTCGGTGACCACCAGGCAGGTCTCGTTGGTCATGGGATCGATCCGGATGCGCAGTTCGAAGAACGAACCGGGGTCGTCATCATCCTGCCAATGGAAGCGGATCAGTTCACCCGCGCGGGTGCTGAGACATTCCGCGATCTCCACCTCGCCGTTCCAGACGAAGCCGTACTCATCACCGCGCACGTTCACATCATCGCAGAACCACTCGCTGAAACCGCTGGGCGTGCTGATGAGGTCGTACAATGAACCGGGGGTGGCGCGCAGGTAGTACTCCTGCTGGAAACGCTCCTTCAGGGCCTTTTTCAACGTGCGGACCGGCGCACCCAAGGGATCCAGCCCGGTCAATACCGCCACCACCGGGGCCTTGGTCTTCACACCGTTGACCGCTTTGGCAGCGGGCGAGGCCTTCGAGGGAGCGACAACAGGAGCGGGAGCCTTGGCGGCCGGTGCGGGTTTGGCGACGACCGGGGCGGGTGCGGCCTTTGGGGGGGCGGGGGCCGGTGCGGGCTTGCCTGCTTTCGCGGGGCTTGCCGACTTCGCCACGGGAACGGGTTTCGCCGGAGCCTTGGCCGGTGCAGCCTTCGTTACGGCCTTGGCCGGTGCCTTCTGCACCGCCTTCTTGGGAGCGGCCTTCGTTCCAGCGGGACTGGTCGGCTTGGCCGGAGCCTTCTTCACCGCTTTCGCGGGAGCGGCCGACTTGACCACCTTCTTCGCTAGGGGCTTGGAAGCGGGCTTCTTGCCTTTCGCCGCCTTCTTGACCGGGGCGGCGGGCTTCACCGTTCGTTTGGCCGCAGGCTTGGCGGCCGATGGTTTCTTCTTCACAGGCGCGGCCTTCACGCTCGTCTTCTTCACGGCTTTCTTCGCTGCGGTGGCCTTCTTCTTCGCCATGGATCCTATCAGGGGATTTGTGGAGGGGGGTGCCGGGAAAGGTAAGCCGATCCTTTTTTCATGCAAGTGCCCCCTTCCCATAGCGGGAAATGGGGCGTTGCTATATTCGCGGCCCGAATTCGGCGCGGTAGCTCAGCTGGTTAGAGCGCATGATTCATAATCATGAGGTCGAGTGTTCAAGTCACTCTCGCGCTACTCTTACAAGGACAAGGCCTCCGGAGTTCCCGGGGGCCTTTTTCGCACCAAACCATGCGCATCCTCTCCCTCCCTTTTGCGGCCCTTCTCGTACTGTCCGCCTGCCAGCGTCCGGATGCCGCCGCCGATGCCCAGGCCATCCGGGAGGTAATGGACCGCCAGCAGCGGGACTGGAACGAGGGGGATATCCTCGGTTTCATGGACGGCTATGCGGACAGTGTCTGTTTCCTGGGCCGCAAGGGCCGTACCTGTGGGCGAACGGCCGTCACCGCCCAGTACATCCGCAACTACCCGGACACCACCGCCATGGGCAAGCTCACCTTCAGTGATCTGGAGGTGCTTCCCGCTGGAAACCATGCTTGGTGCACCGGCAAGTGGCAGCTGGTGCGGAACGGCAAAGAGCCGAGGGACACCCTTGGTGGTGGATTCAGCCTATACTGGCAACGCGGGAATAAGGGCTGGAGGATCCTGCGGGATCATACCTATTAGAAGAGTGAAAGGTGAAGGCTGAAGGGTGAGGGGTGAGGGCTCAAAGCTGAAGGGTGAAGGGTGAAGGGTGAAGGGTCTGCTGAAGAGCCTCATGCGACCGGATTAACTTGCCGCCCTATGCCCGAACTCACCATCACCCTCGGCATCATCGTCCTCACCTGCCTCGTATCGTGGCTGGCGTTGCGCGATCAACGGATCTTCGAGAACCTGCTCTTCGCTCCGTTCCAGATGTACCTGCAGCGGGACTGGTTCCGGTTCCTGACCCATGGCTTCGTGCACGGCGGGTTCATGCACCTGTTCATCAACATGTACGTGCTCTACATGTTCGGCAACACGGTGGAGCAGCAGTACGGCGCCCTCAGCGGGAACTCCGGGGCACTCCCCTTCATCCTGCTCTATATCGGAGGCATCGTGCTCAGTTCCTTGCCCGGCTATTTCAAGCATCGGCACGATCCCGCCTACCGTGCCGTAGGGGCCAGCGGGGCCACGAGCGCCGTGGTCTTCTCCTTCATCCTGATGAACCCTACGAACAAGCTGTTCCTGATCCTGATCCCCATCCCGATCGCGGCTTGGCTCTTCGGCCTGCTCTATCTCGGTTATGAGTGGTACATGAGCAAGCGGGGCAACGACGGCATCGCCCATGATGCACACTACTTCGGTGCACTCTACGGCATCGCCTTCACGGCGGTGCTGGACCAGCATTCCGTCGGTGCTTTCATGCGGGCCGTGTTCCCCACCTACCTATGAAGCGCACCGCCATCTTCCTGGACCGCGACGGCGTGTTGAACCGCGAACGCGGGGAACACACCTGGCGTCCGGAGGATTTCGAGGTGCTGCCCGGCGTGGCCGAGGCGGTGGCGGCCATCAACCGCTCCGGCCGTGCGGCGATCGTGATCAGCAACCAGAGCGGCATCGGGCTGGGCCTCTACACGCGGAAGGAGGTGGAGGTGCTGCACGCCGAACTGTCGCGGCAGTTGAGCGCGAAGGATGCCCATCTCGATGCCATCCTCTATTGCCCCCATCATCCCACCACGGGCCGTTGCCTTTGCCGCAAACCCGGAGGACTGTTGCTGGAGCGAGCCATCGCCCGGTACGATCTGGACCCCGCCCGCTCGGTGATGATCGGCGACCGCGAACGCGATGTGCAGGCGGCGAACTCCGTGGGGGTGCGCGGCGTATTGACGGCATCCAACGCACCGTTGTTTCCTTTGGTGCAAGAACTCCTGTTGCAAGCATGACGGCATTCGTGAACCTGAACGGCACCGTGGTGCCCGGTGATGGCCCCGTGATCCCCTTGAGCAACCGCGCCTTCCATTACGGCGACGGGCTCTTCGAATCCATCCGGGTGCTCAAGGGCCGGCCGCTCTTCCTCGATGCCCACTGGGCACGGCTCACCGGGGGCATGGAAACGCTCCGCATCGACCAACCCAAGGGACTCGACCGCCACAGCCTGGAGCGGCACCTCATCGAGCTTTCCCAACGGTGCGAAATGCCCAACGGCCGGGCACGCCTCACCGTGTTCCGCGATTCACCCGGCTATTACCGTCCCAAGCAGCACACGGGAGCCTTCACCATCGAGTTCGATCCGGTGCCGCAGGAAACATACACACTGAACCACCAAGGTCTCACGGTGGACCTCTATCCCGATATGCGCAAGGCCGTGAACGCCCTGGCCGTGCACAAGACCCTGGGCTGCCAGCTCTACGTGATGGCGAGCCTTTGGTGCATGGACCGCTCCTTGGACGACTGCCTGCTGCAGAACGATCGCGGCAACATCATCGAGAGCAGCGCCGCCAACATCTTCATCGTGAGCAACGGTGTGCTCTATACGCCAGCCCTCACGGACGGTTGCCTTGGTGGCGTGATGCGCATGCAGGTGATCAACCTGGCGCTGGAGAACAGCATCAAGGTGTACGAATGCTCGCTGAATCCGCAGAACCTGCTCGCCGCTGACGAATTGTTCCTGACCAATGCCGGACGCGGCCTGCAGTGGGTGGGTGCCTACCGCACCAAACGGTACGCGCACCGCATGGCGCTGCAGCTCACCGACCTGCTGGTACAGAAATGCATGCAGCAGGTGCAGGCCACGACCTGACCCCTCGATCGCTCCATTCCTGCCGGGCCTCTAGATTCGCGCCATCCTTTCCCATGAGCGCAGCCCCCAACGATGGATACGTCCGCAGCACGATGCAGGACGGCATCGCCACCATCACCTTCCACCACCCGAAGAGCAACAGCCTGCCCGGGCATGTGCTGCGCAGCATGGCGACGGCCATCACCGAAGCGGGCACGAAGTCCGAGGTGCGCGTGATCGTGCTGCGCAGCGAGGGTGACAAGGCCTTCTGCGCCGGTGCCAGCTTCGATGAACTGGTGTCGCTCTCGAACGCCGACGACGCCACGGTCTTCTTCAACGGTTTCGCTGCGGTGATCAACGCCATCCGCCAAGTACCCGTCCTCGTGATCGGACGCATCCACTCCCATACGGTGGGCGGAGGCGTGGGCCTGGCCTGCGCGGTGGACATCGCCTATGCCCATGAGAGCGCCTCGGCCCGGCTGAGCGAACTGGCCGTCGGCATCGGCCCTTTCGTGGTGGGCCCGGCAGTGGAACGCAAGCTCGGTACGGCCACGTTCGGTCTGCTGTCCGCCACCCCCGCCACACGCCGCAGTTCGGCCTGGTGCGAACAGCACGGACTCTACGCCGAGGTGTTCCCTACCATCGAGGCCCTGGACGCCCGCATCGAGGCCCACGCCAAGGAGCTTGCCGGGTACAACCCCGAGGCCATGCTGGAGATCAAACGGATCGCGTGGGCGGGAACCGACCACTGGGCAAGGTTGCTGCCGGAGCGCGCCGCCATCAGCGGACGTCTGGTGCTGAGCGGATTCACCAAGGCGGCCATCGCACGCTTCAAGGCCGAGGCGGCCAACCGCTGACGTCCGGAACCTCGGCCAACGCCCTTGCGTAGGAGGGTCTGCCGGACCTCTCCTTCCGGCATTCCCGGTTTTGAACACCTTGGTTTCCACGACCACGCGCAAAGTGCTGGTGCTGCTGTACGGCACCTTGTTCATGCTGCTGGTGGCCCTGCTGGCCTGGCTGCACAACGCGCAGATGGCCGGTCTCAAGCAGGACACGTGGTCCAAGCTCGGCGGTGTCACCGGCACCCTGGCCTCCCAGGTGGATGGAAGCCGGATCACACGCCTGCTGGAGACCTACGACTCGCGCGGGATGTTGATCAAGAACACCCAGGATGCCTGGTACTACGTGCTGCACGAGTCCCTGAGACGTTCGGCAACGGTGGCCGGGCTCGAAGCGCCCCTGCGCATCCTTGCCTATGACCCCTTCAAGCGTGAACTCCAAGTGGTGGTGACCTCCGACGAGCAACCGGAGCTGCGCGCACCGTATACCGGCGATCCGGCCGGGTTGGTGACCACCTATCTCGGCTCGCGTTCCACCACCACCGAACGGACGGTGGTGCGCAACACCATCGCCACTTTCTCCCCGGTCATCGATGCCGATGCCCAGGTGGTGGGCGTGGTGATCGCCGAGCACCCCTTGGCGGAACTGGTGGCCGCGGCACGGCAACGCCTTTGGCGCAACATCGCCGCGATGGTCGTGGTCTTCTCGGCCATCGGCTTCTTCCTGTTCCGGCGCGTGGGCCGTTTGGTGGAACGCGACACCGAAGCCTTCTCCGACCTCCAGCGGCGCCATCACGATGTCACCGACAGCATCGCCTACGCGGGCAAGATCCAGGGTGCGGTGATCCCCCGACCGGAACTGTACCGCGAACTGTTCGACGACTTCTTCCTCATCAACCGGCCGAAGGATGTGGTGAGCGGCGATTTCAACTGGTACCATCGCATCAGCGACCACGAGTGCTTCGTGGCCGCCGCCGACTGCACCGGCCATGGCCTGCCCGGAGCCATGATGGCCACCATCGGCTGTTCCTTGTTGAACGAACTGGTGATGCAACATCCCCATATCGGTCCGGCCGAACTGCTGGCCCGCTTGAACGCACGCATGATCGCCACACTGCACCAGAGCGAGAAGCACCGCGGCAACGGTGATGGCATGGACATCGGCCTCTGCCGGGTGGACCGCCGTCGTCGCGAGATCCTCTTCGCCGGTGCCTTCCGGCCGCTCTACTGGATGAACAACGGAAAGCTGAACATCATCAACGGCGACCGCAAACCCATCGGCGGCAACCACCACGACCCGCAGCGTGAGTTCACCGAACACCGGCTCGCCTATCACGAAGGTGATCGCATCTACCTCTTCAGTGATGGTTATGTGGACCAGCTCGGCGGGCCCGACCGGAGACGTTTCATGACCCGCCGTCTCAATGAGGTGATGGTCGCCAACGAACGCCTGCCGATGTCCTTGCAGGCCGAAGCCCTTGAGCGTGCCTTCCTCGAATGGAAGGGGGACAACGAACAGGTGGACGACATCTGCGTGCTGGGCATCGCCGTCTGAAAGGGCCGGAGTTCCGGAGGAAGCAGCGTTCGATCGGGTCCGATCGGGTCCGTGTTGCCCGATCCCTGGTCTCCCTTTCGTGTTTCGTTCCTCTTTCTTCCTTCTCCCTGCAGCTTCCCGCTGCCGTGCGCCATCTTCGCGCCATGGACCATACGCGCTGGATGCACCGTTGCCTGCAACTGGCACGCAACGCCTCCGGCCGTACCGCGCCGAATCCGATGGTGGGTGCGGTGCTCGTGCAAGGCGCCCGCGTGCTTGCCGAAGGATGGCACCATCGCGCCGGAGCGCCGCACGCCGAGGCCGATCTTTTCCGGCGCTCCGGTGATGCACCCGTTCCTTCGGATGCGATCCTGTACGTGAACCTCGAACCCTGCGCACATCATGGACGCACCCCACCCTGTGCCGATCTGCTGATCGCACGCGGTGTACGTCACGTGGTCATCGGTCTGCGGGATCCGGATCCGCGGGTGTGCGGCAAGGGTATCGAAAGGCTACGCGCGGCGGGCGTGCAGGTAACGCTCGGAGTGGCCGAGGAGGAATGCGCCTGGGAACAAAGGCGATTCCTTTCCGGTTTCCGGCAACAGCGTCCGTACGTGATGCTCAAGTGGGCGCGTTCCGCCGATGGTTTCCTGGACCGGCACCCGCGCGATGGCCGCTTGGTGCAACGTATCAGTTCCCCGGCGACCGATGTGTCGGTGCATCGCTGGCGCTCCGAGGAACAGGCCATCCTGGTGGGCTCGCGCACAGTGATCAACGACGACCCGCAACTCTCCGTGCGCCATGTGTCGGGCCCATCGCCCTTGCGCATCGTGATCGATCGGCAAGGCGTCGTTCCGGCGGATTCCCGGATCTTCGACACCAGCGCGCCCACCCTGCTGGTGACCTCAGCGCGACGTAGCGATGTCCATTGCGAACAGATCCCGCTCACCGGTCCGGCCGATCCCATCGACGTGGTCCTGAACGAACTGCACCAACGTCAAGTGCGCTCCTTGCTGGTGGAAGGCGGAGCCGAGCTGCTGGGCCATTTCATCCGCAGCGATCGGTGGGACGAGGCCCGCGTGATCACCGGCACGGCACACTTCGCGCAGGGCACACCGGCCCCCCAACTTCCGCGGCCGGCGCAACGCTCGTTCGCCAGCGGTACCGATCGCATCCACTTCTTCACGCGCACCGTTGCGGTGGATCCCACATGGTACTGGTAGCCCTTTCCGCAGCCCTCTTCGCTTCGCTGTTCCTGCTCTTCAAGGTCTTCGATCAGCGCAATGTGCCGTTGTTCCCCGCCATTGTGGTGAACTACATCACGGCCTGCCTGGTCGGTGTGCTCTTCTCACGGCCCTGGACGGCGGGGGATCTCTCGATCCTGCATGTCCCGGCCTTCGTGCAAGGCGCCTTGTTCATCGGTGTGTTCCTGATCATGGGACGATCCGCACAGCAGGTGGGTGTGGCGATCACCACGGTCGCGAGCAAGATGAGCCTGGTGCTGACCGTGCTGGCCACCGTGCTGTTCTTCCAGGAGCGCCCGGGTGCGCTGGGCTGGGCGGGCATCGCGCTGGCCCTGGTCGGTGTAGCGATGGCGAGCTGGACCCGCGATGGTGGGGCGAAGAAGGGTTGGTGGATGCCGGCGATCATCTTCTTCGGCAGCGCCATGGCCGACATCCTGATCGATGTGGTGCAACGGACGCGGTTGACCCCCACCACGGAGCCGGTCTATCCCACCCTCGTGTTCGGGGCCTCCGCGTGCATCGGTCTATGCATCCTGCTCGCGGGGCGGCAACGGAGCGCCCTGCTGCTGCCCCGGGTGTTGATCGGCGGAGCGGTGCTCGGTCTGGTGAACTACGGCTCCATCTACTTCATGGTGCGCGCGCTCACCTCCAGCGGCATGCGCTCCAGCCAGGTGTTCCCGTTGATGAACATCGGTGCCATCCTCTTCGGCACCTTGGCCTCCATGCTGCTCTTCCGCGAACGCCCGGATCCGTGGCAACGGGCCGGCATCGCCACCTGTGTGATCGCACTCGTACTGTTGCTGTCGGACAACGCATGAGCGCGGACCGCTACCTCACCCTCGCCGGGGAAAGCACCGGAACGTATCGCGAGAAGGCGAGCAAGTTCATCGGCTACGCCTTCCCCATCAGCGACGAAGCCGGCTTCCGCGCACGTTGTGAGGCCATCGCGAAAGCGGAACATTCAGCACGCCACTGCTGTTACGCGTGGGTGCTGGGACCGGATGATGCGCGCCACCGGGCGAACGATGCTGGCGAACCGGCCGGCACCGCGGGCAGACCGATCCTTCGGCAACTGCAGGCGCGCGGGCTGACACAGGCCGCCGTGGTGGTGGTGCGCTATTTCGGCGGAACGCTCCTGGGCAAGGCCGGATTGGTGCATGCCTATGGTGAAGCGGCGCATGCGGCGCTGGATGCCGGCACCACCATCGCGCGCGTGGTCCGCGGCACGCTGACGGTGACCTGCGGTTACGAGCACATGCAACGCGTGAAGCGCGACGCGGTGCTGCATGACGGCGAAGTGCTGTACGCCGAACTCACCGATCGTTGCGTGCTGCACGTGGCCGTTGCGCTGGGGGCCTTGGAAGCCTTGGCCGCGCAATGGCGGCAGGACGGACTGGCCGTGGATCAGAAGTAGGCCGACAACGCCTGCACGAGATCCTCCGGCGCGCGCCTCGGGCGCCCCGTGGCCCTATCCACGAACACCAAGGTGGTGGAGGCTTCGGTGAGCAGTTCACCCGCCGCATTGTGCACGGCGTAGATGAAGGTGATCCGCACCGAAGGCAGTGCGGTGATCGAGGTACGCAACGTCAGCTCCTCATCGTAGAACGCGGGCCGATGGTACTTCACCTGCAGATCGTGCACCGGCAACATCACTCCATCGTCCTCCAATTGGCGGTACGGGAACCCGAGGCTGCGCAGGGCTTCCACCCGGGCCACCTCGAAGTACTGGGCGTAGAGGCCGTAGTACACGTAGCCCATCCGATCGGTCTCACCATAACGCACGCGCACGGTGGTCTCATGCTGGAACATGCACGGAAGGTAACGGTGGCGGACACTTGCGCACCCCACCCTGACGCCGTACTTTCACAAGCAGTGCTTGTAGCACTCCGGGCGATCTGTCGATAACCGATGCGAGGCAATTATCAACCACTCTCCAGGGATCGCGCCGAAGCACCTGCGGGATCCTTCCAATCAACGCCATGCAATCGACTGAACATCCGAAGACTAACTCACGAAAGCCTTGCTGGACGCGGCTTTCCGGAAATCGGATGATACATGATGCGATCGTAAATTTTTCTTTCCCATCAAGTGGTGCACAGCTTTTTTTTTCACTTCCTTCGGTCCATATTTGCGACCCGTTACGAGCGCGCCTGCGCTCCATAGCGCGGCCCGAAGAATCCTCCCCCAACCGCCAACCTGCAACCCCTTGACCCCGCCCATGAAGAAAGACCACGAGAAGACCTGGGGCCAATGCTTGGAGGTCATCAAGGACAATGTGAGCCCGCAGAGCTTCGCGACCTGGTTCGAACCGATCCGTCCGCTGAAGCTCTCCGATAACGTCCTGACGATCCAAGTGCCCTCCCAGTTCTTCTATGAATGGCTCGAGGAACACTACATCGGACTGCTGAAGAAGATCATCAAGAAGGAATTGGGTAGTGAAGGGCGCTTGGAGTACTCCATCATCATGGAGAACGGCTTCAAGAGCGCCAACCCGTACACCGTCCGTGTGCCCACGAGCAACAACCGCGAGGTGAAGAACCCCTCGGTGAGCCTGCCGATCGATGTGGCCAACAGCCCCATCAAGAACCCGTTCATCATCCCCGGTCTGCGCAAGATCAAGGTCGAGAGCCACCTGAACCCGAACTATTCCTTCGAGAACTTCATCGAAGGCGATTGCAACCGTTTGGCCCGGAGCGCGGGTTTCGCCGTGGCGCAGAAGCCCGGTGGCACCGCCTTCAACCCCCTGCTGATCTACGGCGGCGTGGGCCTGGGCAAGACGCACCTCGCGCACGCCATCGGCATCGAGATCAAGAAGAACTTCCCCGAGAAGACGATCCTCTATGTACCTGCGGAGAAATTCACGCAACAGTTCATCGAGGCGGTGAAGAACAACACCGTGGGTGATTTCCAGCAGTTCTATCAGATGATGGACGTGCTGATCATCGACGATGTGCAGTTCCTGGCCGGCAAGGAGAAGACGCAGGACGTGTTCTTCCACATCTTCAACCAACTGCACCAGACCGGCAAGCAACTGGTGATCACCAGCGACAAGGCGCCCGTGGAAATGGCCGGCATGGAGCAGCGCCTCCTCTCCCGCTTCAAGTGGGGCCTCAGCGCCGATCTGCAGACCCCGAGCCTGGAGACGCGCATCGCCATCCTCCAGAAGAAGATGTACGCCGAGGGCATCGACCTGCCCAAGGAAGTGGTGGAGTACCTCGCGTACAGCATCACCACGAACATCCGCGAACTGGAAGGCGCCATGATCAGCCTCATCGCCCAGAGCTCGCTGAACAAGAAGGCCGTCACGCTCGATCTCGCCAAGCAGATGATCGACAAGTTCGTGAAGAACACGGCCCGCGAGGTGAGCATCGACTACATCCAGAAGGTGGTGTGCGACTACTTCGACCTGCCGATCGAACTGCTGAAGAGCAAGACCCGCAAGCGCGAAGTGGTGCAGGCCCGCCAGATCGCGATGTACTTCGCCAAGAAGATGACGAAGAGCTCGCTGGCCAGCATCGGTGCGCACTGCGGTGGAAAGGACCACGCCACCGTGCTCCACGCCTGCCGCACGGTGAACAACCTGCAGGAGACCGATAAGCAGTTCCGCGGATACCTCGAGGACCTCGAGAAGAAGCTGAGCATCCACTGAGGCTTCGACGAGCCCAGCCGGACAACCCTACCGAAAGCCCTCGCCATGCGAGGGCTTTCGCTTTTACCCTTCGACGGGCTCAGGGTGACACTTGTCAACCCCACTTGCTGGTCAGCACTCTCCGTGTCCCAGTGCCTCTGTGGTGAAGCTTTCCCACCTTCGCAGCCACGCCTTCGTCCGCTTCATCGGGCTTCGGCGGACAACGCATGCAACCGAAGAAGATCCTGCTGGTGTGCCTGGGCAACATCTGCCGCAGCCCGATGGCCGAAGGCATCCTGCGCGCCAAGGTGATGGAGCGCCGCCTACCGATCACCACCGACAGCGCCGGCACCGGTGACTACCATGTGGGGGAAGCCCCGGACCACCGCGCCATCGCCGCCATGAAGCGCCAAGGGATCGACATCACCGACCTGCGCGCGCGCCAGTTCATCGCGGCGGACTACCAACGCTTCGATGCCATCCTCGCGATGGATACCGAGAACCTGCGCAACATGCTGCGCTTGGCACCCGACGCGGAGTTGGCCCGCAAGGCCCGCCTGATCATGGACCACGCACCCGCACATCCGGAACGTTCGGTGCCCGATCCCTACTTCGGTGGCGATGCCGGTTTCGATGAGGTGTACGCGATGCTCGATCAGGCCTGCGACAACCTGCTGGATGAACTGGAGCGCCATGCCTGACGGAACACTCTATCTCCTGCCCGTGTGGCTGGGCGAGGCCGGAGGCACGGAACTGCTACCGCCGAACAACCTGGCCATCGCCGAACGCATCACCGTGTTCTTCTGCGAGAACGAACGCACCGCCCGCCGCATGCTGCGCCGCATGTCGCGCACCATCGATCTCAACGCCATCCAACTGCATCTACTTGACAAGGACACGCCGCCGCAGACCATCGACAGCTATGGTCCATTGCTGCTCGGTAGGGAATGTGCGATCCTGAGCGAAGCCGGTATGCCCGGCATCGCGGATCCCGGTGCCCGGTTGGTGGCCGAAGCGCATCGCCGTGGTGTGCCCGTGGTGCCGCTCACCGGACCTTCTTCACTCTTCCTCGCGTTGGCGGCATCGGGCCTCAATGGCCAGCGCTTCACCTTCCACGGCTACCTGCCGCGTGAAGCCGCTCCGCGCAAACAGGCGATCAAGCAGTTGGAGCACGACGCCCAACGTACCGGCGGCGCGCAGCTCTTCATCGAAACACCCTACCGCAACGACGCGATGCTCGCCGATGTGCTCGCCACCTGCGATTCCCGCACTTCGCTCTGCATCGCCATCGATCTGGAGCAACCCGGTGGAAGTACGATCACGCGCAGCATCGGAGCTTGGCGGAAG
This sequence comes from Flavobacteriales bacterium, assembly GCA_036405935.1. Lineage (GTDB taxonomy): Bacteria > Bacteroidota > Bacteroidia > Flavobacteriales_F > PHOS-HE28 > PHOS-HE28. The sequence continues at coordinate 1,554 of DASWWQ010000191.1, read as the reverse complement.
AACATGCCGGTGCTGGGCAAGCGGCCTTGTGTGTTCATCCTGGGTTGAAGCCCCCGGGCCGGTGCTGTTCGGACCGACCGTATCACTCCACCGCTACCACCTCCACCTCGTACAGCACGGGTGTCCACGGCGGAACGATGCCGCTGCTCGATCCGCGCGGACCGAAGGCGTATTCCGAGGGGAAAACGAAGGTACCCTTGTCACCGGCACGCATCAGGTGCGCGGCCACTTCCAGTCCTTTCATCACTTGGCCCGGATCACCGAGGCGCCACGTGATGGCGCTGCGCCCCTTGCGGGTATCGTCGAAGACACGGCCGTTGTCCAGGAAGCGCGCGGTGTAGTGCATGGTCACCAGCTGGCCGCTCTGGATGAACGGTCCCTTGCCCTTGCTCCCATCCAAATGGTAGCGCACCACTCCCCGATCCTTCCAAGCCACCTTCGATCCGGCGAAGAACCGGGCCAGCGTGCTGTCCTCATCGCTCGAGGTACGTGAGGCCAGGATCGCGGCCTGCACCTCGCGGGATTCCATGTTGGAGCGGATCGCGCGCAGTCCGAGCTCCATGGCTATCCATGGACTATCGGGGATCACGGCCGGTGGCGTAACGCCCAGCGCCGTCCACGGCACATCGGCATGCTCCATCGCAAGGCTCACGCTATCACCGGTGCGCAAGCGGCCGAAGAGCTCCGACTGCTCGCCGTGCATACCGTACCACGACTCCGTGCTGAAGAGCGATCCGGCATCGTGGCCCCATTGTGCGATGCGCACGCGCACCAGCACGCTATCACTGTCGGTGGGGTTCCGGGCACCTTCACCCAACACACGCAACTTCCAGTAGCGGCCACCACCGATGTGTTTCGCTCCATCCAACGGCGAGCTGTTGCAACCCGCCAGCACGAGCAGGAACATCGACCCGATCAGCGCCGCACGGACCATCTTCATTTGAGCTCGTCCAACACGATGTAGTACACCACCGTGCTCCGCGGGGGGATCCGCGCCTCATCACCGAGCAGCCCATGCGCCAGGTGACTGGGGATCACGAGCACGGCACTGTCACCGGGGGAAAGGAACTGCACGCCTTCGTGCAGGCCGCTCTCCACATCGTCCTCCTCGATGAGGAAACGTTCGGGCTTCGGGCCCGAGGTATAGGCCGTGTCGCCGCTCAGCAGCAGCAAGGAGTAACGCACCGCGGCGTATTGGCCGGGCTTCGCGGGCGCGCCCTCCACATCACGGATCAACTTGTAACGCAGACCGGTGCCGGAGCCTTCCATGGACACGCCTTGTCGTTGCACCCAGCGTTCGATGTCCAAGGCCTCGCGTTCCGCGATCCTCTTGTTGAGGTCCATCAGGGACGTGTCCTTCACCTGTTGGGGGGAACCCACTTTCGCCGGGGGTGGGCCTTGGGGACCATCGCAGGCCAACAACAGGATCGGCAGCAGGGCGATGCTCCTCATGCCGGATGTGCGTTGAGCAGCTTCGGAAGTTCGCGTTTGAAGAGTGCGATGGCCTCCGACATGGGCGCTACGAGATGTCCCCCTGCGGCATTGGCATGTCCG
>DASWWQ010000190.1:0-3071 GCA_036405935.1 Flavobacteriales bacterium | reverse complement strand
GGATCGTGCTGGACCGATGGAACGCCATACCCGAACATCATGCCGGTGCACGCTTGGACCAATTGCAGATCATGCCGGATCATTTGCACGCGATCCTGATCTTGGATCCGCCACTGGGTGTGGCATCCGTTGGGTCGACCCAAGGGGTCGACGCTACACGTGAAGAACGCGGTCGGCGACCCAACGGGCCTGCACCGGGTTCCTTGGGGGCCATCATCGGCGCCTTCAAATCGGTGACGACGAAACGGATCAACCTGGCCTGGGGACGCCCACGCGGATCCGTATGGCAGGACGGCTACTACGAACGGGTCATCCGCCGCCAGGGCGGCGAATACGGACGCATTGCCCAATACATGGCCGAGAACCCGGCGAAATGGCACTAGCCTTAATCACTATCACAGCACCGCCTCGTCCGACCGCCGATCATCCCACCAGATGTAGCCGATCAGGAAATGCACGGCGATGGCACCCAAGGCATGCCACAACCAGTGCGTGCCCATGGGCAGCCACAGCAAGGCCTCGTGGTGATCCAAGGTCCGGAAGGTGACGGCCGATGCGAAGAAGCCCGCCGACCCCGCCATCCAGGGCCAGTGTGCCCAGCGGTTCCGGTTCAGGTGCAGACCGATCGGCCAAAGCACCATCACACCCATCGCTGCGTAGCCGCTGTTCATCACGAAGGTGGGCGATAGTCCGGAACGCATCAGCAGGTAGCGCACCCCGAAGGGCGCCAGGAACAGCAGGACCAGCCAAGGCCACGCCAGTCCGGCCCTGCGCGCGAAGAGCACCATGCACGCGGTGCAGAGCAGCACGATCGGCACCCAATCCATCAGCAGCCAGACCTCGTGCGAACGCGTACCGTGGTACACCGTGCCCCCGACAAAGCCGATGAAAAGCACCGGCAGCGCGAAGGCCAGGAAGCGATGTTCACGCACCCTCGGATACACGCGCCAGGCCCAGTACAGGACCACGAACAGGAACACCAGGTTGCTCCAGGTGTTCCACGGCTCCACGGGCAGGCGCCCCATGAAGGTCTCGCGGTAGATCGGGCCGCTGTCGTGCGGGTGCATGGTACGAAGGTGCATCAGGCCGGGCTACCTTCGGCGCATGGAGATCGTGCATGAACCCGGTGGGCACAAGGGCCGCTTCGTGATCAAGGAGGACGGCAAGGAACTGGGCGAGATGACCTATTCCGTGGCCGGTCCGGACAAGATCATCATCGACCACACCGAAGGCTTCCCCGGTTCCGAGGGTAAGGGTGTGGGCAGGAAGCTGGTGATGGCCGGAGTGGAACATGCCCGTGCAAACGGGTTGAAGATCATTCCCCTGTGTCCCTTCGCCAAGAGCGTCTTCGATCGGAACAAGGAGGAACTGGCGGACGTGCGCGCCTGAGCCATGGGCAAGCTGAAGCTGGACCTGCACGAGATCTTCAACAAGGGCCGCGACATCGATCGGGCCCTGAACGACATCATGGAGGAGGCCGTGGACAAACGCATCCCCATCGTGGAGATCATCCCCGGCAAAGGGAGCGGGCAATTGAAGAAGAAGGTGATCCGTTTCCTGCAGCAGCCGCACATCAAGAAGATGTACCACCGGATCGACAAGGACAGCGACAACTTCGGAAGGCTCTTCGTGCGTTTCAAGCACTGACGCCCATGGCACCGGAGCCATCGGCCCAGGCAGCGATGTACACTAGCTTCACGTCCACGTTCCGTACACCCATGCAACGGTCGTGGCTTTTCCTGCTCCTGCTCACCGGGTGGCGCTCCGCCCCGGAAGCCCAGGCCCAAGTGGTGATCAACGAGGTCTGTCCGAAGAACGCCACCGTACTGGCCGAAGCACCCGACCATTTCCCGGATTGGATCGAGCTGCACAATCCTGGACCGATAGCCGTTGACCTGACCGGCCTGCGCCTGAGCATCGACCCCGAGGATCCCAGCGGATGGAGCCTTCCCTCCGGCACCTTGGCGCCCGGCGGCTTCCTGCTGCTGTTCGAAGGGGACGACAACAGCGACGGGCATCACTTCGACTTCAAACTGGCCCGGGAAGGGGCCCATCTGGTGCTGCGCAACGCGGACCTGCTACCGCTCTCCACGCTCACCGTGCCCTACTTGCGGGCCGATCATTCCTTCGGGCTTGCCACCGCCACCGGTAGCGCCTACTTCCCCACACCCACGCCGGGTGCCCCGAACTCCACCGAAGGCTACGCCGGATACACCACCGCACCCCAGTTCGGCCGCTCACCCGGCTTCCATGCGCAAGGCCTGGCGGTGAACATCCTTTCCGGACCCGGCACTTCGGTACGGTTCACCACGGACGGTTCGGAACCCGGCCTGGACGCCCAACCCTACACCGGTCCTGTGGGCATCGGCGGGAACACCACGTTGAAGGCGAAGGCTTTCCAGGAAGGATACATCCCCAGCACCACCACCGTGGGCACCTACTTCGTCGGAGAGAACAGCGCACTGCCCGTGGTGTCGTTGTCGGTGCATCCGGACAGCCTGTTCCATCCGGTGCTGGGCCTTTACATGCCCGGTCCCGGGGCTTCACCGGACTACCCGTACCACGGGGCCAACTTCTGGACGGAACGCGGCATCGCGGTGCATTTCGAGTACTTCGACGAGCACGGTGCACGCCGCGTACAACAGGAGCTGGAACTGCGCATCCATGGCGGCAGCGCCTCCCGCACCAAGCCACAGCGCCCCTTCCGGTTGACCGCTCGTGACGTATATGGGGATGACCGCATCCGCCACGCCTTCTTCCCCGATCGCCCGGAGCACGAGGTGTTCAAACGCATCATCCTCCGCAACGCCGGCGGCGATTGGTGCCTGGCGCACTACCGCGACGCCTTCTTCCATCAGGTGGCCCTGCACGAAGGCCTGGATTTGGACGGGCTCGGCTTCCGATCGGTTCTGGTCTTCATCAACGGCGAATACCGTGGGATCCACGAGATCCGGGAGCGCATCGATGAGGACCACCTGGCCCTCACCCAGGGTGCCGACCCCGATTCGGTGTTGATCATGGAGGAGGAGAACGGTTCGATCCAGGGAGACACGATGCACTTCCACAACCTC
>DASWWQ010000189.1:0-5364 GCA_036405935.1 Flavobacteriales bacterium | reverse complement strand
AACGCGGTGTTCGGCCCGGTGTGGACCATACTGTACATCCTGATGGGTCTTGCGGCCGGTCTGGTCTGGAACGTGGGACCGGAACGGAGCGATGTGCGCCGTGCACTGGCCATCTACGTGCTGCAGCTGGGCCTCAATGTGCTATGGACACTGTTGTTCTTCGGGCTACGCAGTCCCATCGCCGCTTTGGTGGACATCCTGATGCTGCTGGGTGCCATCATCTGGTGCATGCAGGTCTTCGGTGCCTTGCGCCCGGCGGCGGGGCGACTGCTCCTACCCTATCTGGCGTGGGTGTTGTTCGCGAGTGTGCTGAACACCGCCATCGTTGCGTTGAACTGACCCCAAAAAGAGGAAACCCCGGTGCTACCGGGGTTTCCTGGACCGATCGCGGTTCGATCAGTTGTTCAACTTCTGCATTTCCTTCTCGAAGGTCTCCTTGAACTTCTCGTAGTCGTAGTCGATGCGCAGACGCTCATCCTTGCTCAGACGTTCGTTGTAGGCGGAGAGCAGGTCCTGAGCGCTGAGCTCGATGGCGACGTAGCACTTGTAGTTACCACCTCCGTCCACGCGCATCATCTTCTCGCAGATGGTCTTCGTACCGGCGAGTCGCTGGTCGAGCACTTCACGGGTGAGGCCTTCGAAACGTTCGGCCACTTCCTCCTTGTTGTTCAGCTCGCGGCTGTTCACGTAGTTGTCGATCACCCCCTTGATCTGGGTGTTGATGGCACTGGCCATATCGGCGCGGGCGTTGGCCAGGGCCTTCTTCTTGGCGGTGGCCTGGTCCATGCTCTCTCCCAGGTTGTTCGCCCGGAAGTTCTTGTCGTCGGTGAAGAATTCGGGGCCCGAGCACATCACCTTGACCTCGGTTTCACCGGCGGGCGGTTTGGCGGCTTCGGCCTCGGCCTGTTTCTTCTTGCTCTTGCAGGCGCCCAGGCTTCCCACGAGCAGCAAGGCGGTCACTGCGATGGAAAGCGTGCGTGTAGTGGAGAAAGTGTTCATGTTGCTGGGGTGTATCGAGGTGAACTCGTCTGTTGGTGTTGTGCGGGCGATTTTGCGAACGGTGTGCCAAACTTGGGTAATGCGCGCCGTTCCTACAAAAGTGCGTTGAGCATGGCCGGTACCAGTTCGTCATGGAAGGTCTGTGCGGCCTTCTTGTAGGCATCGAGACCGGCCTTGGCATAGTTGAGCTGGATCCCCTTCACCCCTTGCCTTCCACCTTGGTAGACCACCTCCTCGGAGCGTCGGTCGCGGAAAGTGAAGGAGAGGTCGAGGAAGGTGGTGAAGAAGCCGTTGCTCTCCCCGCCTTCCCGGGTGGAGGCCTTGAGGTCCAGCACCAGATCGGCGTCCGTGGCGCGTGATACCGCGCGGAAGCCACGGCGGGTCAGTTCCTCTTGGATCAACGAGGCCACGCCGGCATCGTTCACGGGCTGTCCGAGGTTGGTCTCCGAAACGGTGAAGAACACCTTGGGCATCGCGCGATCGATGGGCACATGCAGCTCGGGCACCGTAAGGCTGCCCACCAAGGGCTTGGTGAAGGCCGCGTCCAGGTCCTTGCTCACCAAGGCCTGCACATCGAGTCGCACAAGCAGCTCGGGCGCCTGCGCTTCGAGGTCCGCACGTTGCACCGTGGTACGCGCCAGTCCTTCCACATCGGTGTTCTTGGTGTTGGTGACGTTGCCATCCAGGCCGGGATAGCTGAAGAACAACGGCAGTTGGTTGAGGTCGCGCGCCTTGCCCGCACCCGCAAAGGATGCCCGGATCAGCATCTCCCGCTGGAAATGGTTGCCGTAGTTCAGCTCGCAACGTTCTGGCAGGGCGCTCAGGCGCACTCCGCTGGTGAGGGTCTGCAGATCGCTGAAGATGGCGTTGGCCAATGGGGTCAGCTTCCCGTCGATCAACACCTGGTCGCTTTCCCCCCAATGGTCCTTCAGGGCGATCAAGGCCCGGAGGTCCTGATCGAAAGCGCTGCGCAGATCCCCGCCGGCGAGGCTCTGTTTGGAACGCGCGAAGAGGTCGGTGGCCTGGGTGATCGCCTGTTGTTTCTTCTCGGCCTTGATGCGCGCATGTTCGGCCTTGCTCAGGCGGTAGTAGGTCCAATACTCGCTACCGTTCTCCCAGGTGTCCACCAGCTCGAAGCCTTCAAGCTGCTCGCTGGTGCGGGTGTTGATGGTGCTGGTGAACTCCTCCTTGAAGTTCTGCTTGGAGTCGAGCGTGTGCAGCAGGCTGTTGCCTTCCACCTTCACGCTGATCTCGCTGGCCAGGTCGTTCAGCGCGTTCTTCTTCGCCGTTTCGATGAAGTCCGTGCGGCCCTTGGGACAAAGACCGATGCCCACGTAATACGCATCGGTGATCGGCCTGCCCTGCACCCAGCTCGGGCGCTGGACCTCCGCATTCAACGGCTTCTCGGCCTGGGCCACGGGTTTCTTCGTTGCGCAGGAGCAGACCATGATCAACGATGCGACCAGTGCGACAAGGGAGAGCGAGCGGCGCATCACGGGATCTTGGAGAGCAGTTCCTGACGGATGCTGGCGGCCATGGAACTGCACGAGCTGCGCACCAGCTCGTTGCCCAGGACCTCCGTGCTCTTCACCGTACGGGGCGCGTTGAGCAGATCGATCAGTTCGCGGCGCGAATTGTTGTTGGTGTTCACCGCACCATTGAGCATGGGCAGCAGAGCGCTCTTGTTGCCGTCGTAGGAAGCGTAGTAGGCATGGTCCTCACTGCTCTGGTCCACGATCCGGCTCAACAGCACTTCCCCGGTCTCCAACGACACCAGCTTGTAGCTGAAGGAGATGGTGACCTTGTTCTCCTGGTAGTACTCGATGTACTTCACCGGCTTGTACTTGGTGACGAAGTAGGACTCCTTGGTCTCCTGGTTGAGCTGCTTCACCTGGTAGCTCTCGTAGCCGTCCTTGGTGCTCTGGCGCACCTTACCGGGTTCCTCCCGGTAGTTGATCAGGGTACCCATCAGCACGGCCTGAGCACCCATCAACTTACCTGCACTCACGGCGGTGCTTTCATCCACGACGCCGGAAAGGCCCATGCGCTGTTCCTCCAGGATGCGGTCGATGTTCTCGCGGTCCACCACACGCAGGAAAGGGTCCTTGCTCTCGGTGAGGGCGGTAGTGGCGTAGGCCTGCACAGCGGCCGTTTGGCCCGCCCGGTCCTTGGGGCCGCTGAAGGGCAGCACGGCCACGGCATACCTGCCGTTCGCGACGCACTGCTCACGCAATCCGGCGGCATCCTTGTACGCGGCGTCCTTGGCCGTGATCTTCCCGAACTCCTCATAGGCCTTGCGGTACTGCTTGGCCTTCATCGCGGCGGAAGCTCCGATGTACAACGGCTCCAGATAGGCCACGTTCTGTAGGCTGCCGGCATCCTTGTAGCCGGGTTCCAGCTGGCCGATGCGTGCGAACACCGCCTCCGCCCCGGGGTAATCCTTCTTGCCGAGCAGGTCCTGTCCTTGTGTGTAGAGTTCCACGAGGTACTGGCCCTTCACCTCCTCGAAATCCTTGCGGTAGTTGTCCGCCACCTCCAGGACCACCCCGGCACGGCCCACGCGATCGGCGTAATTGCGCGCCTCGAGGTAGGCGTTCACCGCTTGGGCCTTGTCGCCCATGCTGTAGGCCTTGAAGAAGGTGCTCAGCTTATCGTTCAACAGCTGCTGGCCGGTCTTCTTCAGCCCGATCTTGCCCTCCACGTTCTTGCCGTTGCGTACCACGCTCTGGAGGTACATGTCCGCCGCTTCGGCGTACATGCCGCTCTCATCGAGCTTGGCGGCCTTCTTGGAATAGGACTTCGAGCCGGAACAGGACGTCAGCAGCAGGGCCGTGCAGACGGTGGTGAACAGAAGGGGCCTCATCGGATCAGCGGTGATGGATCGATGACCGAAGGCTAGCGGGACCGGATGTACTGGTTCAGGTCCTCCACCGAACTATCGAAGTTGAACACGTCGTTCACCTTGAAATAGTTGCCGATGTCGTGGGTACGATCGTAGGCGAACTTGGCGAAGTCGAGCTTGCTGTCCTCGAAGTTGAAGAGGGTGAGCAGCTCGCGGACCTGGGCGGAGCTGAAGCAGCGTCCGCCGGCGATCGTCTTGGCGGTGGACACCTTGGTATCCTCGAAGTTCTTGTCGGTGATGTTGGCCTTGATGGCGCTGAACTCGGCATCGCCCATGGGCGCTTGGGGACAACCCACGGCACCGCTGTAGCCGGGCATGCGGTACACCTCCGGCTCGGGCTCCCGAACGGGACGTACCGGGCGCACCCGTCCCCCGTCGCTGTTCGAGGAGGAAGAGGAATAGGACGATGTGGTGGTGGTCGTGGTGGTGGTGGTGCTCGTGGTGCGTTGGGCGTTGGGATCGCTGACCCCCATGTTGAACTGGAAGCCCGGTACGTTCATGTTGATGTTCACGTTGCCGTCGGTGCTGCCGCTGGTCTCGGTCACCACGGTGGTGGTCTGCACACCGCCGGGTTCCATGGTCACCTCGGACTCCTCCTGTACCGGAACCACCCCGGCTCCGTCCTCCACGAACTCCGTGGGTTTCACCTTCTCGCTGGGCGCACCGGAAGCGGTACCCAAGGGCGCGGTGCCCTGCATCCGGAAGACGCGCTCCCCTTTCTTGTTGGTGGTGATCCTGATGGTGTATTCCTGGCCGGCCTCCATCCAGCCGTTCTGCTTCAAGGGAGGGATGGCCGTATCGGCGAAGCGGACGAGCACCAATGGTGTCGGGTTCTTGATCCCGGTGGCCACCACCCGGGTTGCCGGGGTGCTGTTCTTCTCATCCCCGTCGATCACGAGGGTGAACTTCTCGCCCATCTCGGAGAAGACCACGATATCAGCGGTCTGGGCCTGCAGGGTGGGCATGTGGAGGCCGAGTACGAAAAGAAAGGAGGAGAAACGTAGCATGGGGAGGCGGTGTATTCGGTTCGCGAATGTAGTTGTGCGGCCGAAGGCAAGCGATGTGCCAGAACGGATACCCTTAGCGGCGGCAGGCGACCGGTCCAAGGAAGCCTCGACGGCCCTTCGCCCGCTCCTCCCAAGGGTCAACCGTTCATGTATCACCCGTAGGCACCCGGTCCGCACCCGGTACTTTCGGGCCATCCGGAAAGCCGGAGACCATCGCATATGCTGCACCTGAACGCGATCCGCAAGGCCTACCGCACCGGTAACAATACGCTGCAGGTGCTCAAGGGCATCGATCTGCATATCGGCACGGGCGAACTGGTCAGCATCATGGGCCAGTCGGGTTCCGGAAAGAGCACCCTGCTGAACATCATCGGCATCCTGGACAACTACGACAGCGGCGAGTACAAGCTGGACGGCATGCTGATCAAGGGCCAGAGCGAGACCGAGAGCGCGTTG
>DASWWQ010000188.1:0-12126 GCA_036405935.1 Flavobacteriales bacterium | reverse complement strand
CTCTTTCCGAAGGGTGGATCAGGAGGATGGTCATTCCTTTCATCGCGAACGCAAGGCACGACCGACCCAGCAGATCCCCACGGTGATGTTCAGCGTTCGGCCGTCCAAATGCTCCATGGAACCGCCCTCCATACCGAACACCTTCAGCCGCAGAAGCAGTTCGTTGTAGGAGGGATGAGTGCGGCCGAACAAGGTCCGCCGAGTGGCGAGTTGCAGTGTTTTCCGAAGTTTCACGTCGGCGTTCAGGCCATAGGAGATCCCTCGGGCCCTCAGGCTCGGCCCTGTGCGGCCATCCTGTGCGCGAAGAGCGAGTTCCAGCACGCCCATGCCCGCGAATGGAGTGATCCGCAGTCTTCGCCCGTCCTTCACGCTATATCCCAGGTCGATCGCTCCCATGGCGAAGGATGGGCGCTCATCCACCCCCCAAGGGCCTCCTTGTTCGAAGCTGCGTCGCACCCGGGAGGTCCCCAAAGTGCCAGAGAAGAGCAGCGCATATCTGCGGTACTGGAACTCGATTCCGTATTGGAGGTTGAAGTGGTCGGAGAAATGATCGGACAAGGAACCGGTGAAGGAACCATAGCCCATTCCGAAATGCATGCCGAAGCCGAAAGGAGCAGGGCTCACCACCGAAGTGGGTGAAGGCTCGGAAAGGTCCCGCTGCACCAGCCAGCTCCATTGGTCCACCATGGCCGTGTCGACTCCATTGTGCGTTTCCCGGAGGAAGGCCTCCCAGCGTTCTTGGCATGCTATGTTATTGAGGGACACGAGTGCAGCGGGATCCGTGTCGGGGTGCAATTGAAGGTCGCGCTCGATGCGCCTCTTGCATGCTTCGCCGAGATCGAAGGCGATGCGGTTGTAGCGCAACAGTCGCTCGGTGCGTGCCGTGGTGTCCACCCAGGTGTAGGGCCGGTCCAGCAGGCAGCGTATGCCGTTGCGTACCACCACCGTATCACCCGAGCGCGATCGCGTGGTGATGGGATCGAGTTGCCAGCGGATCTCCGATACGATGGAGTCGAACGCCGGCCGGTGCTGGAAGTCATCCCACTCCAATGGACCGTCGGACCATGGCCGATCTCCTGGGCGCTGTGCCGTGCAAAAACCGATCGCTCCGAAGAGGAGAACGCATGATGTCCAACGCAGGCGATGAACGACAGCGGAGTGGTTGGGGACAAGGGATGCCATCCTGGGCGAAGGGCTGGGGTCGGTAGGATGGGCTAGAAGCCCACCCCTACACCTCCGCTGATGATCGGTCCCTGCCCGGCGTAAACGCTGTTGGGGTCCTGCAGCACGTCGAAGAGCACCTGGAAGTAGATCGAGCTGCCGCTGCCGAGCGGTTGTACGTAACCGGCGCCCACCAGCAGGTGGGGTACCCAGATGCGTTGCTGGCGCTGATCGAAGTTGCCGATGATGCGTTGCGCGTTCAGATGCAGGAACTCCGCGTGCAGGAAGGCCTGTTCGATCACGCGATAGCGGCTGAACACCCGATAGCCGTAGGCGTTCATCTCGATGGGCGGCGTCCAGCGGCTATCGCGATAGTACCAGTAGCTGCCGCCCAGGCCTGCGCTCAATTTCCTGTTCTGGTCGAGGTGCACGCCCACCAAGGGATCCAACTGGATCGCGGTGACCGTTCCGAACGAAAGGCCGATGCCTCCGCCGAACCAGAGCCGTTCGCCGAAGGAGGGTTTGTCGTTATCGGGTTGGGTGGGTGCCACATAGGCCGTACTGTCCTGTTGGGCGATGGCGGCAAGGAAGGACAGCGATGCGACGAGCAGGGTGGTGAAGCGCATGGCGACGAAGTTACTCGGTGGGGATGGCCTTGGCGGATCGGCCGTAGCGTTGTTCGAAGCCGATGGTGAGCCAGAGCCCGCGGGCGATCATCCAGCAGTTGAAGGCGATCCATACCCCGTGCAGTTCCCAGCCCAGGTGGTCGCCGAGGTAGGCGAGGGGGATGAAGATCACGAAGGTGGAGAAGAGCAGGGCGTTGCGCAGCGAGGCACCATCCCCCAGCCCCTTGAAGATGCCGTCCCAGCCGAAGGCCACGGCATTGATCGGTTGGGTGACGATCACCAGCCAGAACACCGCGTTGAAATGCGCGAGCACTTCGGCATCCGTGGTGAAGAGACCGCCGAACTTCCGATAGGCGAGCACGTAGAGGAAGGAGAGCCCACCGCCGATGGCCACGGTGACGCGGACCACCTGCCAGCTCACGCGATGCAGCTGCGCACGATCGCCCGCGCCGTGCAGGCGTCCGGCCACCACGCTTCCGGCGGCCGCATAGCCGTCCATGAAGAAGGCGCTGAACAACCACAGCTGCATGGCGATGCTGTGCGCGCCCACGGCGGCCACTCCGTAACCGGCGGACAGGCGGGTGCCGAGGTAGTAGCAGGCGTTCAGGGTGATGGCACGCGCGAAGAGGTTGCCGCTGTTGCGCATCAATCCGCGCAGTTCGGGATGGTTCCATCGTTCGGGGAAGAGGCGGAAGGGCGTGCGGGCATACATCACCCACAAGGCCAGGCCGAACATCACCACCTGGGCGATCAGGCTGGACCACGCCGAGCCCTGCATGCCCATCCCTTGTACCGGCCCGTATCCGAAGATCAGCAGCGGGTTCAGGGCGAGGTTGACGACGGCGCCCACGATGCTGATCCACATGCTCCAGGTCATGTTCTGGATACCGCGGAACGCACCGGTCATGGCGAAGGTGGCCAGCACGATCGGGTGCCCGATGCTGCGCACATGGTAGTAGGCCACGGCCTTCTCCAGCACTTCACCCTCGGCGTTGTACCACTCGAAGATGGTGCGCGCCATGGGGTTGGTGATGGCGAAGAAGAGCAGGCCCAGCCCGAAGTTCAGCCACAGCGCGATGGGCACCAGGTCCTTGATGTCGTGCACGCGGTCCTGCCCGTAGTAGCGGGCCACGGCCGCCAGCACGGCGCTGCGCGTCTGCGCCAGCACCCAGAGCACGAGCAGGAAGAAGCTGCTGCTGATGCCCACCGCCGCCAGGTCCGTGGCACCGAGCCGGCCCACGAAGGCCGTATCCACCAAGGCGATGATGGGCTCGGCGATGCCGCTGATGATGGCGGGCACCGCCAAGCGGTCGAGGTCCTTGCGGGTGATGGTTGCGATGGCGCGAAGTTGGTCGTTCGCCGGTGAACGACGGTCATCCAACGTGCTTGCGCTCCATCATGTTGCCGGTTTCCGTGGGTACGAAGCCGAGCTTCGTGTACAAGCCGTGCGCATCGCGGGTGGCGAGGCGAAGGATGCGCAGCCGTGCGATGTCGGGGTGCGCCAGCACGTGCTCCATCAGGAAGAGGCCGTGACCTTGGCCGCGATGCCGTTCACTGATGAAAACGTCCATCAGGTAGCCGTACACCGTGCGGTCGGTCACCACGCGGGCGTAGCCGATGGGCTCATCGCCGAGGAAGAGCCCGAAGTTCAGCGAGTGCTCCACGCAACGCGCCACGTCCTCCAAGCTGCGGCCTTGCGCCCAGTAGGTGCGCGTGAGGAAGGTGTGCACGAAGGCGATGTCGATCTCCTCCGGACGGTCGGTGATGCGGCGTTCCATGCCCCAAAAATGGAACAGGCCCCACAGGGCCCGTTCATTTCATTGTGGATGGCGTACGATCACTTGCCGATAGCGCGCTCGAGGTCTTCGCGCAGCGCGGCCATGAACAGCTCCGTCGTGAGGTACTTATCAGCGGTCACCTTATCACCGTGGATGCACACGGCGAGGTCCTTCGTCATCTTGCCGCTTTCCACGGTCTTGATGCAGACGGACTCCAGCTTGTTGGCGAAGTCGATCAGCGCCGCGTTGCCATCGAGCTTGCCGCGGAAGGCCAGACCGCGCGTCCAGGCGAAGATGCTGGCGATCGGGTTGGTGCTCGTGGGTTTGCCTTGCTGGTGCTGACGGTAGTGGCGGGTCACCGTGCCGTGCGCGGCTTCGGCCTCCATCGTTTTTCCATCGGGGGTGATCAGCACGCTGGTCATCAGTCCGAGCGAGCCGAAACCTTGGGCCACGGTATCGCTCTGCACATCCCCGTCGTAGTTCTTGCAGGCCCACACGTAGCCGCCGCTCCACTTCATGGCGCTGGCCACCATGTCGTCGATCAGGCGATGCTCGTAGGTGATGCCGGCCTCCTGGAACTTGGTCTTGAAGTGCTTCTGGTAGGTCTCCTCGAAGATGTCCTTGAAGCGACCGTCGTACTTCTTCAGGATGGTGTTCTTCGTGCTGAGATAGAGCGGCCATTTCTTCGAGAGCGCCAGGTTGAAGCAGCTCATCGCGAAGCCCTCGATGCTCTCATCGGTGTTGTACATGCTCAAGGCCACACCGTTGCCCTCGAAGTCGTACACGTTCCAGGTCTGCACCTCACCGCCGTCCTCGGGCGTGAAGGTCATGGTGAGCTTGCCCTTGCCCTTGATCACGGCATCGCTGGCGCGGTACTGGTCGCCGAAGGCGTGGCGGCCGATCACGATGGGCTGCGTCCATCCGGGCACCAGGCGCGGGATGTTGCTGATCACGATGGGCTCGCGGAACACGGTACCGTTGAGGATGTTGCGGATGGTGCCGTTGGGGCTCTTCCACATCTGCTTCAGGCCGAACTCCTTCACACGCTCCTCATCGGGGGTGATGGTGGCGCACTTGATGCCGACGTTGTGCTTCAGGATGGCCTTCGCACTCTCCACGGTCACCTTGTCGTCGGTCTTGTCGCGGTGCTCGATCCCGAGATCGTAGTAGTCGATGGGCACTTCCACATACGGCAGGATCAGCTGGTCCTTGATCCACTTCCAGATGATGCGGGTCATCTCATCGCCGTCCAGTTCCACGACGGGGTTCGCTACTTTGATCTTCGACATGTCTCGGTATCTCGATGGTTCGTTCTGGGTTCCGCGCGCAAAAGTACCCTTGGGCGGGCGCAAGACGAAACGTGCCGGAGAATGCCGTCCGCGGATCGCCGGTCAGGGTGTTGTCTTCACAGGCCGGAAGAAGTATTGCGTGCGCCCGCTGCCACCGCCCGCGAGCAGGAAGATGTTCCCGTCGTTCGCCCATTTGTGGTCGATCACGAGTTCGCCCTGCTTGGTCATGGCCAAGCGGAGCCGGCTCAAATGACGTTCGCTGTAGATGATCGGTAGCAGGGGAGGGATCTCGGTGATGTTCCGCTCCAGGTCGATCTCGTAGTAGCCGTGCGGTGAGCGTTTCCCTTCATAGCGCTGTGCGGATGTTCCCATCCTCACGGTGACCCCACCGAGGCTGTCCGTGTTGAGGGTCACCTCCTGGACGGCTCCATCGGTCCATCGGAAAAGCTCCGGCAGGGTCATCCGGCCCTTTCTTCCCGTTGTTCGGAACGCCTGTGCCGGGACCTTCAGTTCCATGCCGGGCAGCATCGGTTCGAACTGGGATCCCGCCACCTTCACGCCGCTGCCGCACGAGGTCGACAGCACCAGGAGCAAGGTGCACGAAGTGGCGATACATAGGCGCATGGGGTGCCTGCTCTTGGCCAAGCTCAGGTCCTGCTCAGCCATTGGTTCTTGATGCCCTCGAATTCGTGGTGGACCAGTTTGGCGCGCCCGAACAAGACCAAGGTACAGGTGTCGGACCAGCCGGAGATCCCTCGGAACAGGGCTTCGTACACCGGGAGGCGTTGGGTGTCCATTTCGCTGTTCCCGGATATGATGTAGCCGTCCGTGATATGCGGGAATTCTTCCAGTGCCTTTCGCACGGCGTCGGATCCGTTGCCTTCGATCGGTTGGAGAAGGCGCTCCTCGAACAGCGATTTGTGTCCGAGGTCACGGATGAATTTGACTCGCGTCCGTGCATGGACGACGAAGCCGGAATACCGTTCCTTTTTTTCGGCTGTACGGATCGTTGGGTCACCAGCGTCTCCAGTGCGACATCGCTCCGGGAAGATGCCTGCGCCGAGCTCATCCCAGATCGAGGTCCAGCGCATCGCGCAGCGCGATCAACGCCGGGTTGCGTTCCGCCAGTGCATCGAAACGTTCGCGCGGCGTGAACAACGCGCGTTTCGCAGACTGCACCTTGTTCACGATGAGGTTCAGGTTCGGATCACCGAGCTGACGTCTGAGGTGACCGAGCAACGCAGGTTTCTCGCCGCGTAGGTCGATCTCCTGCACATCGTTCACGATGGTGAAGGAGACCGTTCCGGGGCCTTCCACCTGCGGCTCGTAGTGCGTGAGCGTGGCGAAGAGGCTCAGTTTACCTTCCTGTTTGCGGGCCAACGCGTATTCGCGCCAACTGTGCAGCAGAAGGGAGAGGTTCACCTCCTTGGTGCTACCTCCGGGTTCGGTGCCGGGTGCATCGGTGAGCGGGGTGGACACCGGTTCGGGGAACGCGCTCTTCCGCTCGAGCTGTTCCTTGATCGATACACCACCGGCATAACGACGCGTCGGCGCGGGAGGAGCAAGGGGAGGAACAGGGGCTGCAGGAGCAGCGGGAGTTGGCGCGAGGGGCTCGGTGCGACCGGGTACCGGTGCGGCGGCGCGCACTTCGGTTGCTTGGGCAGGCGAGGATGGAGCCGACGCTGGAGCGCCGGAGGTCACGTCAGGACTTTTTTTTTGAGCCTCGGTCGCGGTAGGTGCTTCCGCAGCATCGACACCCGATAGGCGGGACAGCTGGATCAACGCGAGCTCCACGAGCAGGCGGGGCTCCTTGCTGTTCTTGTACTGCACGTCCACCTGTCCCAGCCGTTCGAGGCCGCGCACGAGCAGCTCGCGCGGTGTGGCCTGCGCCTGGTCGGCGTACCGTTTGCCGAGGTCCTCGCTCACCTCCAGCAGCGGAATGGTGCGCGGGTCCTGGCTCACGAGCAGGTCGCGGAAGTGTTTCGCCAATCCGGTGATGAACAAGTGTCCGTCGAAGCCTTGCAGGATGATGCTGTTGAACTCCACCAAGGCTCCGGCGGTATCGCCCTTCAGCAGTTGTTCGGTGAGGCTGAAGTAGTGCTCGTGGTCCAGCACGTTCAGGTTCTTCACCACATCCTGGTAGGTGAGGCGATGGCCGGCGAAGCTCACCAGCTGGTCGAAGATCGAGAGCGCGTCGCGCAATCCACCGTCGGCCTTTTGCGCGATGGTGTGCAGGGCTTGCGGTTCCGCTTCGATGTCTTCCTTGCGTGCGATGTCGGCCAGATGTTTGGCGATATCGCCCACGGTGATCCTACGGAAGTCGAACACCTGGCACCGGCTGAGGATGGTGGGCAGGATCTTGTGCTTCTCCGTGGTGGCCAGGATGAAGATGGCGTAGCTCGGCGGTTCCTCCAGCGTCTTCAGGAAGGCGTTGAAGGCCGCGGCGCTCAGCATGTGCACCTCGTCGATGATGTACACCTTCTTGGAACCCACCTGCGGCGCGATCTGCACCTGCAGGATCAGGTTCCGGATGTCGTCCACGCTGTTGTTGCTGGCGGCATCGAGCTCGAAGATGTTCAGCGAATGGCCTTCCTCGAAGGTGATGCACGGCGCGCACTTCCCGCAGGGCACCAGGTCGGCACCGAGGTTCTCGCAGTTGATGGTGCGGGCCAGGATCCGGGCGCAGGTGGTCTTGCCCACGCCGCGCGGACCGGTGAACAGGAACGCCGACGCGAGGTGGTTGTTCCGGATGGCGTTCTTCAGCGTGCCCGTCACCGCCTCCTGGCCCACCACCGTATCGAACAGGGCGGGTCGGTACTTGCGGGCGCTGACGATGAACTTCTCCATTCTTACGCGCCGTAGCTCCGGCGTAGGCGTGAACGGCGGCGAAGATAGAAGCGGGTGAAGCCGAGGTCGGGCGGAGATGTCAACAGGTGTTAGGAGCGGGCATGTGGTCAGTTCGCAGTTGTCAGCTGACAGCGTGCTCCGGTCCGGCTTCTCCACGAACCCACGCAAAGCGTCACCCTGAGCCCGCTGCGCCTTCGCGAAGCCTTCGGCGAGGCGAGGCCGAAGGGTAAAGCTCGGATCCCAAGTAAGCTTGAGGCTTGTAGCTTGCGGCTTGAAGCTCAGGGATTTGAGCATCCTGCGAGCGTCAGCGCCGCCTACGAAGCGAATTGCCGCCGGAGGCTTGGTCGGAAAGGGAAAAAGCCTACTTTTGCGGCCCATTCTACCAAACAGTCATTATGGCCAACCGGTACGAGACCGTCTTCATCCTTACTCCCGTTTTGTCTGAGGACCAGACAAAGGAGGCGGTCGCCAAGTTCAAAGACCTTATCAAAAAAGGCAGTGGCAAGGTCCGCCACGAAGAGAGCTGGGGCATGCGCAAATTGGCGTATCCCATCCAGAAGAAGTCCTCGGGCTTCTACCACCTGATCGAGTTCGAGAGCGACCCTTCGCTGATCGAGAAGCTCGAGACCGAATACCGTCGGGATGAGCGTGTCATCCGTTTCCTGACGATCGTGATGGACAAGCACCACATCGACTTCGCCGAGAAGCGCCGCGATCGCCGCAGCAGCAACAAGGTGGAGAGCAATGGTGAAGCCACCGAAGCCGCCCGTGCACCCCGCAAGAGAACGGAAGCCTGATAACCATCGGTCATGAGCGAAACAACGAACACCCCGGCCCCCGCCCCCGCACAACAGGGTGGTGGTGGTGCCAACAACGAGATCCGCTACCTCACGCCGATCGCGATCGAGACCAAGAAGGAGAAGTACTGCCGCTTCAAGAAGCTCGGCATCAAGTACATCGACTACAAGGATGAGACCTTCCTGCTGCGCTTCGTGAACGAACAGGGCAAGATCCTGCCCCGTCGCATCACCGGCACCAGCCTGAAGTACCAGAAGAAGGTGGACCAGGCCGTGAAGCGCGCCCGTCACCTCGCCCTGATGCCGTACGTGGCCGACATGATGAAATAACCCGGAACACGCAGCACCATGGAAGTCATCCTGAAGAAAGACGTGGAGCATCTGGGCTTCGCCAACGATGTGGTGAAGGTGAAGGACGGCTACGCCCGTAACTTCCTCCTGCCCCGCGGCCTGGCCGTGAGCGCCACGGACAGCGAGCGCAAGCAGCTCAGCGAAACGCTCAAGCAGCGTGCACACAAGGAGACGCGTTTGAAGGCCGAGGCCGAGAAGGCCGCCGAGAACCTCTCCGGCAAGACCGTCAAGATCGGCGCGAAGGTGGGCGAGAAGGGCCGCATCTTCGGCAGCGTGAACACCATCATGCTCGCCGATGCCTTCAAGCAGCAGGGCGTCGACATCGATCGCAAGTACATCAAGCTGAAAGGCGAGGCCATCAAGAACATCGGCACCTACGAGGCCGAGGTCACCTTCCACCGCGACGTGGTGAAGACGATCTCCTTCGAGGTTGTCGAGGAGTGATCCTCACCCGAACGAACAGAACGAGGGGCCGTAAGGCCCCTTTTTCTTTTCCTCCCCACCTTCGTCCGCATGTCCATCGCACGCATCGATCTCTTCCCCTTGCGCATCCCGCTCAAGGCGCCCTTCGTCACCTCGCTCGGCGCGTTGGAGGCCGTGGAGAACGTCATCGTGCGCATCACCACGAAGGAGGGCGCCATCGGTTGGGGCGAATGCAGTCCCTTCTGGACGATCAACGGTGAAACGCAGGAGACCTGCCTTTCCGTAGGCAAGCACCTGGCGAGGGTGCTGGTCGGCCTCGATCCCGAGGATATCGCGGAAGCGCACCGCCGGATGGACCGCCTGATCTTCGGCAACAACAGCATCAAGAGCGCCTTCGACATCGCCCTGCACGACATCGCCGCGCAACAGGCCGGTCTGCCGTTGTTCCGTTGGATGGGGGCATCGGAAGGCCGGATGCTGATCACCGACTATACGGTGAGCCTGGGCACGCCCGAACGGATGGCGGAGGAGGCACAGGACATCGTGCGCAACGGCTTCGCGGTGATCAAGGTGAAGCTCGGCACCGACAGCGATACGGACATCGCCCGCATCCGGGCCATCCGCGCAACGATCGGGTACGAGGTGCCCTTGCGCATCGATGCCAACCAAGGCTGGGAACCGGCCACCGCGATCCGCGTGCTGAACGCATTGCGCGACCTGAACATCCAGCATTGCGAGGAACCCATCGCGCGTTGGCGCTTCATGGAACTGAGGCAGGTCAAGGAGGCTTCACCCATCCCCATCATGGCCGACGAGAGCTGCTGCGACCACCACGATGCCGAACGGCTGATCGCGCTCGGCGCCTGTCAACGCTTCAACATCAAGCTCGGCAAGAGCGGTGGCCTCTTCAAGGCGCGCAAGATCATCGCGCTCGCGGAGCAGGCCGGCCTTGAAGTGCAGGTCGGTGGCTTCCTGGAATCGCGTCTGGCCTGGACGGCCGCGGCGCACCTGGCCGTGACGAGCGCCGCAGTGAAGTATGGCGACATGGATACACCGCTGATGTTCACGGCGGATCCCGTCAAGGGTGGCCTGCTCTACGGCAAGAGCGGAACGATCGTATTGCCCGATGCCCACGGTCTGGGGGCGCAGTTGGATCCGGCGTACCTGGACGGACCCATCGTGGTGGAAGGTTGATCACTTCCCCGCGCGACGGAAGGCCGTCGCATACATCATTTCCGGTCCATGGATGGAACGGCGTGTTCCAAGGTGCCGTGCTTCCGGAAAACCGGCTTCCGCGAGAAGGACTTTCGCTCGCGAACCGCTGATGGGAAAGGGCACCCAAGGCGGTCGTGCCCGATCGGTATCGTACTCCACAAGTAGGAACGTACCATCATCCACGATGCGCTGCAGGATGCATTGCAGGAATGCACGCTGGTCCTTCACATAATGCAACGCATTCGCCATCAGGATGCCATCGACCGGTGCAGGGATCACCAGTTGCTCCATGTCCGTTACCTGCTGATCGATCGCAATGCCGGCGTGGGTGCGGGGCAGATCCCCGAAGGCCGATCGTGCGCGTTCCACCGCGGTGATCGCACTTCCGTGCGGAAGCCCTTCGGCCAAGGCGCGGGTGAAGGTACCCGAGCCACTGCCCAGGTCGAACCATCGCTCCGCACGATCGCCGTTCCGGAAGTTCCCCAGCAAGGACTTGGCTTCGGCGATGGTCATGGACGATGGACCTCACATCAGGATGTTGTTCACCGGCGTCAGCGGCTTGGGGATGTCGGACTCGCCGAGCATCTCGCGCAGATCGATCTCGATCGTTCGCGTCATCGCGGTGATGGGCACGTCGTTGGCGCTGCCTTCGAAGGGGTTCTCACTGCTTTCGCCGATGCGCTCCATCATCATGAACACCCACGCCACCAGCGCGGTGAAGGGAATGGTGAGCCACACGAATCCTTCGCCCAGCTTGGCGAATTCACCCAACATGCCGAAGGGCACCATGCTGTTGAACAGACGCACGAACATCAGGTTCAACGTGGCGTACTGGCGGGGGTAGGGGAAGTTCTTGATACGCTCGCATTTGCCCTGTTGGCCGTAGAGGTCCACCAGCATGTTCTGCATCTCCACATGCCGCAGTTCGTGGAGCAACCCTTGCGCGTGCAGTTCCCGCAGATCGTGCGATTGCTGGGCGATGAGCTGTGTGGCCACGTTGCTCTTGCCGGTCACCAGGGCCTTCTCCTCCGCGCTGATCAGGCCGGTCAGGGCATCGGCGAGCGTGTTGCCGTCCTGCTCATCCACGGTGTACGCCTTCCGGTATTCCTTGTTGTACACCTTGATCATGTGCTCCCAGGCGCGGGGCACGCGCAACTGGAAACGCATGGCATGCAACCAGGCGATGTGGCGATGCACCAGCCGGGTCCGCGCGGCCCGCACCTGCGCATCATCCGCACCGGTGACGAAGTCGATGGCCATGATGGCCCAGGAGCGGCTGCTGTTCACGATGGCCCCATAGATCTGGCGGGCCTCCCACAAGCGGTTGTACGTGGCGTTGTTCTTGAAACCGACAATGAAGGCCACGGCCGTACCGATGGCCGCGATGGGTACCCACGGTATCGTCAGCCAGTGCCAATCGAGGAGCTGGTAGAGCAGGGTGGGCACAGTCCCGATGACGAGGTAGCGCAGGATGTCGCGACGGGTCCAGACCAGGACCTCGCGGAGTTGGAATCGGCGGCCGGCGTGCATGGTTTTCGGTCTTCGTGGTGAAAGCTCAGCAATGGACCGGATCGCTCGATATCAATTGCGTGCTCCGTGTCTCCGTGGTTCCGACTTCAGTAATAGGTCCGATGGATCC
>DASWWQ010000187.1:0-13098 GCA_036405935.1 Flavobacteriales bacterium | reverse complement strand
TGGCGGCCAGGTCGGCGCAGTTGTGGATCACCTGCACGCGTGCCGTGGGATTCGAGAGGGATGGCAATGGAACCAGAGGGCCGCCCGTGGGCAGCGCGGCCCACAAGCCGAAGGCCGGACCACCGCTGTTCTGGGCTGGGTCGAGGAATCCGCTGGCCACCACGACGAGGGCCGCGCCTTGTAGATCGAGGGTGGCCAAGGGAGCGCTGTAGGTGGCCACGGTGGTGGTCTGTGCCGCATCACGCACTTGGAGCACGTAATCGTCGGTGGGCAGGTTCAGGTAACCGGCGAAGTCGCCGTAGCTGGCGTTGTCCACCGCCGTGGCGTTCAGTACGGCGCTTTCATACACATCCACCGTAGGCGCATCGGTGCTGCCATGGTACACCAGCACATCGGTGTTACCCGGGAGTGTGGCCGCCTCTTGGGCGTTGGAGAATGCCGCCAGTTCGAATGCGGGGGAAGGGTTGTACCCCGAGCCACTGACGATACCGCTGGCGATCACCTCATAGGTCCCGCCCGCCGCAAGGTTGAAGGTCTGCGTGTAGATGGCATCTGCGCTGCTGGTGCTGTTGGAGGGGGCGATGCCCACGATGAAGTCCACCCCGGCCGGCGCATCGATGAAGGGGGAGGCGGTGCGGAAGGCGAAGTCGTCGATCAGAAGGGTGCTGTTCAGATAGACGTCCACCGTGCTGGCGGCCAGGTCGGCGCAGTTGTGGATCACTTGGACGCGGGCTGTTCCACCACCGGCGAAAGCGCAAGGCGTGCTCAGGAACAGTGCGGATAGCGCGAGGAGAGTTGATCGTGGTTTCATGGTGAGATGGGTTTGTCGTTGCGAACTAAACCCCATTCCGATCAAAATGTTCAACCAAATCATTAAAAAAGTTGAACAAAATCATTAAAACATTGAAATACAAGCACTTATGACGAATCGTTCGGCGATCTGCAGCTTGGCCTACTTTCGGGCACACATCGTTACAGTCCATGCCCGGTACCGAACTGTTTGGAGAGGAGGAGAAGAAGGAAGTGATGGACGTCCTGAACACGGGCGTTCTGTTCCGCTACAACCACGACGCCCAGCGCAAGGGCCATTGGAAAGCGAAGGACTTCGAGGCGGAGATCGCGAAGTTCACCGGGGCGAAGCACGCGCTCGCCGTCAGCAGCGGCAGCACGGCCGTCAGCGCCATGCTCGCGGCCTGCGGCGTGGGCTATGGCGATCATGTGATCGTGCCACCGTACACCTTCATCGCCACCATCGAGAGTGTATTGTTGGCCGGCGCCATCCCGGTGTTCGCGGAGATCGATGAAACGCTCTGCCTCAGCGCCGAGGGCATCCGCAACGCCATCACCCCGAAGACCAAGGCCGTGCTGTTGGTGCACATGTGCGGTGCGGCCGCCGACCTTGATGGTATTCTGGCCCTATGTCACGAAAAGGGCATCATGCTGATCGAGGACACCGCCCAAGCGCTCGGCGCTACCTACAAGGGCAAGCACCTCGGCCTCTACGGCAAGATGGGCAGCTTCAGCTTCGACTTCTTCAAGATCAACACGTGCGGCGAAGGCGGTGTCATCATCAGCAACGATGAACAGCTTGTGAAGACCGCCGAATACTTCAGCGACCACGGGCACAACCACGAGGGCGACAATCGGGGCATGGAGCAGCACCCGATCATGGGCAGCAACTTCCGCATGGGCGAGATCAACGCGGCCATCGGACTGGCGCAGGCCCGCAAGCTGCCGTACATCATCGCGCAGCAACGCAAGCACAAAGCGATCATCCAGGAGCGCCTGTCGAGGATCCCCGGCCTGGCGTTCCGGAAACAATGCGATGACGCCGGTGATAGCGCCACCTTCTTCCACATGCTCTTCCCCAGCGAGGCTGCCGCACGCGCAGCGCACAGGGCGATGGGCGAGGCCGGTGTGGGCGGCGCCTACTGGTACGACAACATGTACCACTACATCAAGCAGTGGGACCACCTCAAGGCCTTGCGCATGCCCTACCGTATGGTGGCGCATGAACTCGGTCTGCCGCAGGACCTCAACACCCTGAAGTTCCCCAAGAGCGACGCCGTGATCTCACGTCTCATCAGCTTCAACATCCGCGTCACTTGGACGGAGGCCGAACTCGATGCCTACCTCACGAAGGTGGAAGGGGCAGTGAAGAGTGCCTTCGCCAAGGCGGTGGCGGTCTAAGAAGGTGATGGAGGAGCGCAGGTTGTAGGAAGAGTAAGCTGCGCTCGGCTTTTTTTCATCACCGTCTTTTGGCTCCATGGGGCGTTCCGGCGCCGAATGCACCGCGCCGTCGGGCTATCCGCAGTAGTCCGCACTCGTCGTTCCTCCTCGCTTGCGGGCTACTTGCTCCTATCCCTAACGCGGGCTGCTGCGACCCCTTCGGGGTCGAATGCACGCATGCTAGGAGCTGGGACCCCTTCGGGGTCGGCCTTTTGTATGGCACGCCTGTGGACCCCGAAGGGGTCCCAGCTTGTGGAAATGCGAACTAGATCATACGACCCCGAAGGGGTCGCAGCCGGTGTTCCTCAGGGCACGTATTTCGGATCGAATTCCACCCCGGCATCCTTCAGCATGGCCAGGTATTCCTCATGGAAGGACCGTTTGTCGTGGTGCTGTTCCTGATCGGCGATGTACCGTTGGATCGCATCGCGCTCCCGCCACCCCACGGTGAACACACCGTAGCCTTCCTGCCACTGGAAGGTCTTCAGTCCCGTGTGCTGTCGCACCCATTCGGTCGAAGCCTTCTTCAGTTCGCGCATCACATCGGCGATCACCTGCGTGGGCTTGAGGTCGATCAACAGATGCACATGATCGATCCATCCACCGATACCATGGGGCACACCGCCGAGGCCCCGGATGGTTCCACCCATGTATTCCCAGAGCTGTGGTCGCCATGCCTTGTCCAAGCACGGCACGCGCCTCTTCGTGGCGAACACGATGTGGTAGTGCAACCTGGAATAGGTGGACATGGTGGTGTTGTCCGGTGAATGTAGAACTCCGGCTGCGACCCCTTCGGGGTCCGGCAAGGGGTCCGTGCCGAGAGGCCTCCTACAACTTCTCGTACCAATCCAGGATGTGATCGGCCACGGCCTCCCATCCGGGTTCGCCGCAGATGAAGTGGCTCTTGCCCTCGAACACCTTCACGTCCACCCGGCTGTTCTTGTCTGCATAGCGGCCGGCGATGGTGCGGGTGAGGCTGGCGGGGAAGATATTGTCGCTGCCACCGCCGATGAACAGCAAGGGCGCGTGCGGCTTCTTGAAGTCGATGTTGGAGAAGCTGTCGAGCACCAACTGGCGGCTCACCTTGTAGCTCTCGGGCACGGCATAGGCCTCGAACATGCGCGCCTTGGCCTCGGCGGGCAGGGTATTGAAGAAGGCGTAGTCGTACCAGCTGCGGCTGCCCATGAAGTAGGGTTTGAAGGAGAAGAAGCCGAAGGCGCCGATCACCGTCTTCAGCGTCTGGAAGGGTGGGAACACGTTCTTCGGCGGTGCCCCATCGATACTGACGCCGGCTGTGGCCTTGCCCAGTTCCACGAGCTTCAGCGTGGCCATGCCGGCCATGGAATGTCCGATCACCAGCGGCTTCTCGGGCAGGCTGTCGATGAGCTTCTCGATGTTGCGCACCACATCGATGAACCCTGTCCGCGTGAGGTCCGGATGCACCTTGGCGCGGAGCTCGGACGGCACACCGGCATGTCCGGGGTTGGTCGGTGTGTGCACCGTGTATCCCTTGCGCTCGTAGTGTTGCTTCCAATCGGACCACGTTCTTTCGTTCACGAAGTTGCCGTGGATCAGCACGATGTGTTTGGACCGGGACATGGGGAGTGCGGTGTTGGTGAAGGTGACACAAGGATAGAGCCTTTCCTCCCGTTCGCTTCGGTCGGCGAGCGAGGTGTTCGATCCGTCCGGTCGAAGCGCTGGAGGGGTGCCTCAGCACGTACCGAAGACGTACAGTCCCCCCGCGCAGAGCAGGAAGTAGGGCACCAAGGACGCTGCGCCGGCATAGTCCTTCGCCACGCGCTGCCCGAAGAACAGCGATACGATGGCGGCCATGCCCAGCGCCATGCCGATGGTGCCGAGGCAGGCACCGCCCTTGTCCAACAGCACCGCCACGAAGCCGGCTGCGCTGAACAGTCCGGCCGACAGTTCCAGCAACGTGATCACGGACAGCAGCAGTGGCACCATGCCTTTCAGCGGACTCTTGCCGAAATGCCCGGTGAGCCATTCCAGATTCCCCTTGCGGTCGAACACCTTGTCGAGTCCCGATTGCAGGAAGAGGATGGCGACCATGGCCGCGAAGCCCAGTTGCAGGAGCAGGTTCGGCGGGAAGCAGGAGGTGGCAGGACAGGACATGACACAAGGATAGGAGGGAACCGCGCTCCGCCCGACCTTCGGCGCATGGAAAGGCCCCAAGCCTCGATCGCAGAAGCCCTGCGCCGGCTGGTACCGTTGTCCGATGCGGACGTGGCGCGTGTGGCCGACGCCTATGTGCCGCAAGCCGCGAAGAAGCGCACGATGCTCTTGCAGGCCGGTGAGGTCTGCGACTTCGAGGCCTTCGTGGTGAAGGGCTGCTTGCGGATGTACTTCATCGACGAGAAGGGGAAGGAGATCACCCTGCTCTTCGCGCCGGAAGGTTGGTGGGTGGGCGATCTGGCGAGCTTCACGCAACGTATGCCCTCGCGCTTCTTCATCGAATGCGTGGAGGACAGCGCGGTGCTTCGGATCACCTTCGCCGAGAAGGAGAAGCTCTTCGCTGCAGTGCCCCTGCTGGAACGCGCCTTCCGCCTGGCCGTGCAACGCCACCTCAGTGCGCTGCAGGACCGTTTCGTGCAGGTACTCTCCAGCAGTGCCGAGGTGTGCTACACCGATTTCCTCCAGAAGTATCCGGGCCTCAGCGAACGGATACCGCAGCAGTTGGTCGCCAGCTACGTGGGCATCACGCCGGAGTTCCTGAGCAAGCTGCGGGGGAGGATGAGCCGGAGGCGATAGTCATGTGTCCATGTGGGCATGTGCACATGGACACATGAGCACATGATTTCTTGTCCTGGTTCAATGTGCAGCCTTCCTCGGCGCCGGAGCTTTGCACCATCAAAAGCCAAGGATCCATGGACCGCAAGGACTTCCTCCGCAAAGGCCTCCTCGGCACCGGCATGCTGGCCGCCAGCCCGATGCTCGCCAAGCTCACGGAGAACGACATCGACGAACTGCGCCCCTTGGAGGTCGTGGGCTTCAATCATCTACCGTCCGAAACACCCCGCATCATGGCAAATACCGTCCTGCACAAGGCCGCCACACGAGGCGGCGCCGACCACGGCTGGCTCAAGGCCAAACACACCTTCAGCTTCGCCAATTACTACGACCCCGAGCGCATGCACTTCGGCGTGCTGCGCGTGCTCAACGATGACCGCATCGCGGCAGGTCGCGGCTTCGGTACGCACCCGCACGACAACATGGAGATCATCACCATCCCGCTCAGCGGCACCGTGGCCCACAAGGACAGCATGGGCAGCAGTGGCACAATCAGCCCCGGCGAGGTGCAGGTGATGAGCGCCGGCACGGGCGTCACCCACAGCGAGTTCAACCACAAGGCCGACGAGGAACTGCGCCTGCTCCAGATCTGGCTGTTCCCCAACAAGCGCGGTGTAACGCCCCGCTACGACCAGATGAAGTTCGAGGTGAAGGACCGCCACAACAAGTTCCAGCAGATCCTTTCCCCCAAGGCCGATGATGCCGGGGTCTGGATCCACCAGAACGCGTGGTTCCACATGGGCGAGTTCGACAAGGACGTCAAGAGCACCTACACCCTGAAGGATCGCACCAACGGTGTGTACGCCTTCGTGATCAAGGGCGATGTCACCGTGAACGGCACGGCATTGAACGAGCGCGACGGCCTCGGCGTGTGGGATGTGGAGCAACTGGATGTCCAAGCCAACAGCCAAGGCGCCGAACTGCTGCTGATGGAAGTGCCGATGGTGTTGTCGTAAGGGTTCGCAGATAAGGAGGTACTAGGTCCTAGGTCCAAGGTCTCAGGCCAGAGACCTTGGACCAAAGACCTAGGACCGAAGAACCTAGGACCTTTCCTTTGCACCACCTTCGTTCCAGTCGACCATCCTCTGATCTTCTCATCATCTGATCTTCTGATCAATGAACCTGTTCCGCAACTTCAAGTCCGTCACCAAGACCGCTTACGGCCGCGGCTCCTTCAGCAAGCTCGGCGAGATCATCGAACCGCACCGCAGCGGTGGGAAGGGATACATGGTCTTCCTGGTGGACCACTACTTCGAGGGTAACGAAGCCTTCAAGGCCAAGCTGCCCATGCTGCCCGGCGACGAGCTGATCTTCTGCAGCACGAAGAAGGAACCCAGCACCGAGCAGATCGATGCTTTGCGGGACGACCTGCTGGCACGCCGTGGACTGCCCGCCGGACTGGTCGGCATCGGTGGCGGCAACGTGATGGACGTGGCGAAGGCACTCTCGTTGATGCTGACCAACGAAGGCAGCAGCGTGAAGTACCAAGGCCTCAACCTGATCCAGAAGCCGGGCATCTACCACTGCGGAGTGCCCACCATCAGCGGAACCGGTGCGGAGGTCAGCATGACCGCCGTGCTCACTGGTCCCGTGAAGAAGCTCGGCCTCAAATGCGACTGGACGGTCTTCGACCAGATCGTGCTCGATCCGGACCTCATCGCCAGCGTTCCCGACGACCAATGGTTCTACACCGGCATGGACACCTACATCCACAGCGTGGAGGCCATCACCGGCACCAAGAAGAACACCTTTGCCGAAGCCTACAGCGAGAAGAGCCTGGAGATGTGTCGCCAGGTGTACCTGAAGCTGGATCGCAAGGACCCCAAGAGCGATGAACTGCTGATGGTGGCCAGCTACATGGGCGGCCTCAGCCTCACCTACAGTGAAGTGGGCGTGTGCCACGCGCTGAGCTACGGTCTGGGCAAGGTGCTGGAGATGCACCATTGCTACGCCAACTGCATCGCCTTCAACCAGCTGGATGACGTGTACGGTGACTACGTGCAGGAATTCAAGAGCATGGTGAAGGCCCGCGGGGTCACCCTGCCGCAGAACCTGTCGAAGGATTGGAGCGAGGACACCATCAGCGCCATGGCCGAAGTGGCCTACGCCCTGCCCCACATGTGGGACCATGCCTTCGGCCCCGATTGGCAAACGGTGCTGGACCGCGAGCGGATCAAGGGGTGGTACCGGAGGATGTGATCGGCGATGAGATAATGAGAGGATGAGATGATGGGGCGATGAGGTAATGGGCAGAGCAGATCATGCTCCGGGTGCCCGTTCTCTGAACATCTCATCATCTCATCCCCTGATCACCCCAAGAATTCCCCATCCACGATCAGCAGCTTCACCGCTTCCACGGTGCGCGAGCGATGTGCGCTCAGCCCATCGGAGACCGCGTAGGACATGCCCGCTTTCATCATCGTGGTGGGGCCGTCCTTCAGTTCGTTGATCAGTTCGCCTTCGAGCACGAAGACGAGATGCCCCAGTTCGCACCAATGGTCGGCGAGATAGTTGGCGCTGTACTCGATCATCCGGATGCGTAAGCCGTCCAGCTGCTGTGTGCGAATGGTGGCCGTGCCACTCGTGCCCGTCTTCACTTCGGAGGGAATGTTGCCCCAGTCGGTGATCTGGAAAGGGATGCTCAATGACATGGTCGTGGGCTATGGTGAACCAAGGTAACGAGCGGGTGTACAGTCCGCCGATGCGCCACCTGTTCACCCTATCCGTTCTATTGCTGTTGTTCCTCACCGCTCGCGGGCAATGCTGCTGCGGAAGCATCGGTGTGGAAGTAGCGCTTCCGTTCCCCGCCATGCGTCATGGTCTGCCCACCTATCTGGTCTCGCCGGAACAGCCCGTGCACGGCGGCTATTCCCGCTCCGGCGACAGCACGCTGACGTTGGACCTGCGAACGGGTTGCGGCCTGGAGGAACACCTCTGGACGGTCAGGCAACGCGAGGGTCCCCTGGAGATGCGGATCCGACTGAAGCATATGGGCATGGATATCGACTACCCCAGCATCCGTGTCCCGTTCACCGATGGGGACCATCTCTTCGATATGCACCATATCATGCGTTGCTTGGCCGATCAACCGCCCGACCCGCAGCGCGGGGATAGGCTTGGCCCGGAGGCGGAAGATCCTACGGATACGATCAGCTGCAACGGTGGTCCGATGGTGGTGCAGCGCGGAAGGGGAGAGATCGGATGGATCAAGCCCCTGGACATGCAGCACTTCTTCTGGACGCCGTATCTCGACTTCCCACAGCCCTTGAAGACCAGTCCACCCGAACATCCGGGCGGTGAAGCGCATTTCCAACGCCAGTTGCATCAGCGCTTCAGCAAGGCCTTGATCGAGCGGGTCGGCGTCCGCACCACGCTCACCGGTTACGCCATGGTGGAGGAGTCCGGCTACATCCATGAGGTGCATCTGAACGGAGGCAAGTATCCGGAGCTCGATGCCGAACTGAAGCGTGTGGTGCAGCAGAGCCAACGCTGGACACCGGCTTCGGTCCTCGATCCCGCCGTCACCGCGGACCGACCGATCCACCGCTACATCCGTCAGGGCGTTCCGATCTCCTTCACCGTGGATCCCGATAGCATCTGGTCCCGCATTCCCGATGAGGCCATGGAGATCTCACCGGAGTTCCCTACGCCGCACGACAGCATCCGCATCACCCTGAAATGGATCGGTGGCTCCTGTGGTCGCTATACGAGCCGGACCGAGGTGCTTCCGCCGGAACCGGGCACCGCCATCCGCGACGTGGTGCTGTACTTCGATCGGACCCAAGGGGAACTCTGCTGCGACATTGCCCCCCAGTCCTATGCGCATGCGATGGCGCCCTTGCCGCCGGGACGGTATCGGCTCCATCGGAAGAACATCGATCGCAGCGGCGACCTTGCGCATGGTGCCGAATGGTACCGGGTGCGCGAGTTCGAGGTGCGTTAGGGGATCAGAAACGGAAGCGGAGGAAGCCCAGGCTCAGCGATACGGTGGGGTCCTTTTCGCTGAAGTAGGTGATCACATCACGGGAAGCGATACCGGCCTCGTACGTGCCGTTGCCGGCGATGAAGGTGACGCCCACGGGGAGCTTGGTGTCGTATCCGCCGCCCACCATGAGGCCTGCGCTCAACTGCAGCCAACGCAAGGGGCGATAGTCGCCGCCGAGACCCACCAAGGGGTTTTCCAGGCTACCGGGCTCGCTGTTCAAGGGGATCACGGCATCCACGCCCACCTCGGCCTTCTTGCCCAGCAACTTGCCGGCGCCGAGACGAACGGTACTGGCCAATGGCACTCGTCGGCTCGCGCCCGCTTCCCAGCGCATCAGGCTATCGTCGCTCACGAAGATGTCCAGACCATCCAACAGGTTGTAGTTCATCAGGCCTGCGGTGGCCAGCTCGGCGAAGCTTCCATCGGCCACGGTGTAGGTGTTGCCGGTCCATTTGATGGAGCCCAGGTTGGTGAGTGCCGCACCGAACCTCCATTCCTTGCGCAGGATGGCGCTGAAGCCGAGATCCACCCCGATGCCCGTACCCGCCGCCCGCGGGAAGCTCAGGTTGCGCGCGTTCACCTTCGCATCGCTGTCGCGCTCCAAGGTCTCCTGATCGATGCCCAGGTCCTCGGACAGCGCGGAGAATCCTTGGATCTCCTTGTTCTTCACGTTGATGTCGATGATGCCGATGCCCACCAGGTATTTCAGGCCCACCCCGGCATCCAGCTCGAAGTCGTCGTTCCGCACCAAGTAGTGACCGTAGGACACGTTGTACTCGCGGTACCACGTGGACGAGATGTGCGAATCGTTCATCACCGAACCCAGCAACTGGGGATCCGTGGCCAGCCCCAAGGTGACCAACGCCAACGAGTCGGGCGACATGTTGGGGTAGTTGGACACGGTGTCACCGGTGATCAGCACCAGCAGGTCGAAGTAGTCCGAACCGTAGCCCTCGAAGGCGATCTGTGACATACGGGGCCCGAAACGGGTGGAGCACATGACGCGGTCGCGGACCTGGAAGCCGAAGCCGCCCAATCGCTCGTGGTAGTACGAGAAGCCCAGGAGCATGAGGTCCACGTTGGCGATGATCCCGGCATTGGCGAAATCGCGCCCGGCCTTCTCCTTCTCCGCTTGGGTGAAGCGGAAGTTGCCGTCCATCATACGGTTGCGCATCTCATCGCGGGTCAACGCATCGGAATAGATCGAATACGTGCCCTCGAGCAGTCCGAAGGAGAACTTCTTTCCCTCGTGGCGCCATGCCCAACCCAGGTTGGCGGGGTTGATGCCCAGGGACTGGTAGTCCGTGACGAACGTGGTGGCGGCGGCCCTGCCGGTGCTACTGAACACGCTCAGTTCGGTCTGCGCCCGACCTTGGATCAGCAGGAGCAGCGCGGAGGCACAGAGGAGGGAACGTTGGCGCATAGCGGAAGTGTGGACCTGGCAGGCCGGCCCTGATACGCGGATCCATCCCCGCAGGGTTATACCGTGGGCGGTCCGGCCATAGGGGGTGTCGGCGGACGAGGTACGGGGCGCTCCAGCACGAAGGGGATGTAGATCCGACCTTCCTCCGGATACACCTTCTCCTCGCCGATCAGGAAGCCCCAAGGCTTCAGGCCCGGGATCTCGTCGCAGACGATCTTCAGCATGCCCGTGATGGGGATGGCGAGGATCAGGCCGATCACCCCCCAGAGCATGCCACCGGCGAAGAGGGCCACCAGGCTTGCCAGCGGATTGATGCTGACACTGCTGCCCACCACTTTCGGTGTCACGAAGTTGTTCTCGATGAATTGGGTGGTGAGGATGACACCCAAGGCACCCACGGCGTAGAGCGGATTGTCCTTCGTGAGCAGGGCGATGCCCATGGGCATAAGCGCACCGATCCATGGACCTACGTAGGGCACGATGTTCAGCACGGCCGCAGTGACGGCCAGGAGGATGGCGTATTTCAACCCCAGGATGAGGAAGCCGATCGCATTCAGCACCGAGAGTACCAGCATCACGATGGTGACCCCCTTGAGCCATTTGCGGGAAAGCTCCGAGATGTTGGTGACCACCCGGAGGATCGTGTCGCTGTGATCGCCGGAGAGCTGACTGAAGAAGATGCGGAACTTGTCGCGCATCAACAGCAGGAAGAAGACGAAGATGGGGATGGGGATGATGTTGGCGATCACCCCGCCCGTGGCCGAGAGCGTGCCCATCACGATGTCGCCACCCTTGGCGCCGAGCATGTCCAGCTCCTTGTTCAGCCATTCGCCCTGTTCCTTGCGGCTCATGGAGGTGTTGTCCGCGATCCAGGCCTGAAGGTC
The DNA here is from genome assembly GCA_036405935.1 of Flavobacteriales bacterium. GTDB lineage: Bacteria > Bacteroidota > Bacteroidia > Flavobacteriales_F > PHOS-HE28 > PHOS-HE28. The sequence goes on along the minus strand of DASWWQ010000187.1, from coordinate 1,769 downwards.
GTCCGCCTTTTCGGTAACGGCCTGTTTCAGCGCCGGCAGATCATTCCCGAAGGAGCTGTACTGCCATCCGAAGAAGACGAAGAGGCCGATGACGGAGGCCAACAGCAACAAGGTCCCCGTAAGGGCGGAGGCCCACTTGGGGAAGCGTTTGCGTTCCAGCCAGCGGGATATCGGCAGCAGCAGGAAGGAGAAGATGCAGGCCACCAGCAGCATCAGGATCAAGGCCTTGCCCATGTACAGGATGGTGATGGACAGCACGATGGCCGCCAGCACCAGCACATAGCGCAGCAAGGTGTCCTTCTTGGTGGTGACGTTCTCCGCCGGTTCGGGCGGTGCGGGTTCAAACATGGCGGTCGGAGGCTTCTGGCGAACGTTCCGCCTGACGGTTCAGGAGGCGATCGCGGATGCGATCATAGCTCACACGAAGCTCATCACCGAGCTTGTCCAAGGAGATCCCCGATACTTTCCGGATCAGTCCGGGCAAGGCCATCGTGGCGGCGAACCAGATCGCGCGTTTGCCCAGGCCACCCCTGGTATGCAACGCGGCGCTGAAGGCCGATTTCACGGATCCATCGCCGAGCAGGGAGGACACCATCCGGAGCGGCTTCCAGCTGCGCAGGGCATCGTTGGCGGCATCGCGCAGGAGATGACCCCGTACATCGTGGTCCTGGAGCGCGTGCCAATGCCTTTCGAGGCGGGCCTGGTGCTGCTTGCGCACTTCGTTCAGGCGCAACTTCTCCTGTTGCACCTCGGCCAGGTTGGTGAAGCGTTCAGTCCTTTTCATTGTAGAAGGCGTTGATGATGCCCAGGGTGAACCGGTGCTTGAAGCCGTTCTTCCAGATGAGGAAGAAGATGAGGTAGATCACGAGATACCCGGAGCCCACGATCAGGAAGCCGAGCGGGAAGCTGGAAAGAAGTTCTCCGATCCAGAGCGCCAGTGCGATGTTGAAGAACACGAGCACCGAGCCCAACAGCACCAAGGCCACCACGCTGTTCAGCGCACTGCCGGCGCCCTTCGCGGCCTTTTCCGCGGCCACCAATGTGTAGTAGTCCTTCTGTGCGTCGATGAACTGCTTGCTTTCACCCACCACCGAATCCATGAACTCCGTGAAGTCCTGGATCTCGAAGGGGTCACGGGGCGAGCCGTTCTGTTGGGTACGTTGAGGGCTCATGGGCGGTCGTGGTTATCGTCGTCGTCATCTTCATCCTCCGTGGTCACTCGTTCCCAGAGGTGCATGCCCTCTTCCATCAGGAAGCGGGCCACGTCATCCAGGTCATCGCGTTTCGCTTGGCGGATGTCCGAAAGTCGTTCGGTCGCTGCGGCATAGACTTCCCGTCCGTTACCGGCCATCTCAACGGCCCGGTCGCGCAGTGCTTCGGCCTTTCGGCGCAATTGTTTGCGGGTACGTTTTCCGGACTGGGGAGCCAACAGGATGCCCAAGGCTGCACCTGCGGCAACGCCAACGATGAAGGGTAGCAGGATCGAGGAGGAACGTTCTTCACGCATGTGGTGGCGCTTTTGTCCGGTGAAAGTTAGGCGGGTAGGGCAGGATCCGGCGTGACCAAGGCCACTTGTGCGGAACGGACCTCACAAGCGGCCTCGGCCATGTTCGCTGGGATCAGTTCGCGCGACGGACGTCCTCAGCGGCGCGTTTGCCGTTGGCGGCCACGTCGTTCGCGGTGGACTTCACATCCTCCTTGATCCGGTCCTTCAGGTCACGGCCTTCATCCATCATGTAGCGCACGAAATCCTGCACCTCGTCCTTGGT
>DASWWQ010000186.1:0-2743 GCA_036405935.1 Flavobacteriales bacterium | reverse complement strand
AAGAACTTTCGTTTTCCGGAAGATGTGGAATTGAAAGACAGGTTGTTCGTGCGTTTCCATGTGGAGGTGGACGGCCGCATCAGTGACCCCGTCATTCTGAAGGGCTTGCACCCGTCATTGGATGCTGAGGCCTTGCGCGTGGTGGGTTTGATGCCCCATTGGATACCCGCATCCATCAATGGTAGACCTTGTCGCTCTCGGTGCGTGCTGCCCTTTTCGTTCGACCATCACGTTCGGTGAGGGTGTCCTTTGAAATGTCCAAGCCCCGTGCGAAAGCGTGGGGCTTGGATATTCACGCTGCAACTGTGGAATACAAGTCCTACCGCCCCTCCATCCCCCGCTCCTGGTCCTTCCGCGCTTCCACGGTGCTGAGGATCTCGCGGAGCGTCTTCAGGTCCATGGGCTTGCCGACATGCCGGTCGAAGCCGGTGTTGGCCGCGCGGAGCACGTCGCTGGGTTCGTTGCGGCCGGTGAGCGCGACGATGAAGGCCTTGCTGCCCCATTCGCGCTCGCGCATCTCCTTGCACACCTCATAGCCGTTCAGGTCGGGCAGGCCGATGTCGAGGAAGATCACATCGGGCTGGAGAGGACCGCCTTTCTCCAGGGCTTCGTGGGCACTATTGGCCACCTGCACGGTATAGTGCATCTGCATCAGCAACAGTTCGAGGCCCATGGCCACGTCATCGCGATCGTCCACCACCAGGGCGCGCAAGGCTCTTTTGGCGTGGGGTTCCCGTTGGGCAAGGCGTTGCATCGTTGTGGTCATTTCGTGGAATGCTCAAGGAATATGCCGCATGGATCCCAAGGACCCACCCACGGTGTACCGGCCGAACGATAGGGATCTTCATGGGAAAGAAGGCAGGCTCGGAGGGTCCGCGATGGCCGAGAAGCTGTGGAGGGAATACCCCTTTGCCCCCTCCAGCCCGAATACGCCCGATCCGATCTACTTCTTCTCCTTCTCCTTCTCCTTCTCCTTCTTCCCGTCCTTGCGGAAGAGCCTTTTGAGGAACCCTTGGTTCTCGGGTTGTTTGGTGTACACGTTCTGCAGGTCGATCTCGTGGTCGATGGCGGGTTGCAGGGCTTGGATGAAGGCGTTGCGTACCAGATCGATCACCGCGTAGAAGGTGTTGGCGCGTGGTCCGTCGAGGTTGCCGGAGAACTCCACCTTGGTGGCCAGCTGTTCCTTGCGTGGGTTGGTGAAGAGATCGCCGACGGTGCCCACCAGGCCTTCCCAGAACTTGCGTAGCAGGGGATCCTCGCGGTCCTCCCGCCCCAACACGTCGAGGTCCTTGAGGATCGGTTTCACATAGCCGGCGAACTTGCGGTCCTTGGTGGCGATCTCGGAATACATGCCGAAGGTTCCCCGGTTCACGTCCACGTTCACATAGGCCTGCATGAAGTCGTTCAGCTGCACCAGTTGCAGGTCCTTGATCTCCGCGTTCAGGTCCAGCGTGGGGTCGTCGGCCAAGGGGTTCAGCCGGATGCGCAAGGCGAAGCTTCCGCCGTACACGTGGGCATCCACGGTGATCGACGCAGGCAACACATCGGTGGAGTCGTAGCTGTTGCGCAGGTTCAGGGCGAGGACCTCGATATCGTCCATCATCAGGTCCACCTTGGGCGAACTGGTGGGGTCGATGTAGTGCAACTCGCCGCCGTGCATCTCCACGCGGCCGATCCTCAAGGGCATCAGATCATGCAGCAGGTCGCGGAAGTCGGTCGTGTCCTGCTGCACCTGCGCGGGTTCCGCCCGGTCCTTGGTGAAGTGCACCTGGGGGTGCTCGACCACCAGTTCGCCGACGATGGAGCCATGGAAGAGGGCCTTCCATTCCACGGAGAGGTCGATCACTTCGGCAGCGATGAAAGGGGTCTGCTCCAGGGAAGCGCTGTCCACACGATCGAGATGGATCGCCTCGATCCGATAGGCCCCTCGGATCAGGGCCAGGTCCAGGTCCTCGGCATGGCCATGGTAGCCCGGCATGTTCGCCAACCGCTCGTTGAGGAAATGCAGCAGCACGTAGGGCAACGCGATCCGCACGGCGAGCAGGGTGACGATGATCCACAACCAGATCCGTCGGCGGCGCGATCGATGTCCGGGTGTAACGAGGGGCTGGGCGTCCGGCTGCATGCCGGCTGCTGCGCAGATCGCGAGCCCCGCTTCGGGTACGATCCATTTCCCGCCCTTGAGCAGGAACGTGCCCGATCCATCCCGCTCGCGCGTGCGGCTTGCGTTCGGTACACGACCGGCGGGTGTTTTGCCGGTGAGGAAGCAACGCCGCACGGATCCGCGAAGGGCCGTTGCGGCGGAGACCAACAAATTTCCTCCCATGGGACAGCAGAAGAACGATACGGTTGGTGCTGGAGAACGCAACACGCCGGAGCAGGACCGCAGAACGGATATCCCGCGCGGACAACAACCCGACAACACGGGTAAAGTGGATAAGGACGTTTCGCCCGATCCGGGCCGGGAGCGTGAGAAGGGCCATTCGGAAACCGATATCACCGGGCATACGGAAGGCGGTGAGGCCCGCAGCGATGGGGAAGGTCACGGTCCTGATCAGGACCAAGGCCGCCCGTAGGTCCTCCGTCACAGCCGGTCGGGCATCCACCGCGAACCGCATCGGTCCGAATTGCGGACGCCCCACGGCGAACCGCAGGGCGTCACTTGGCGCAAGGAGCAAAGAGGGAGCTCACATGCGAGGGAGGAACGTGGGACGCCTCGGGTTGTTCAGCGGAATGGAAAAGA
>DASWWQ010000185.1:0-1964 GCA_036405935.1 Flavobacteriales bacterium | reverse complement strand
AAGGTCGTCATCCAACACTGAGCATTCCGAAAATGAAAAGGCCCGGTAGAGACCGGGCCTTTTCATTTCGAACTCTTGATGATCACACGTCCAGCTTGGCGTAGACGGCGTTCTTCTCGATGAACTCGCGGCGGGGCGGCACATCGTCGCCCATCAGCATGCTGAAGATGCGATCGGCCTCGGCTCCGTTCTCGATCGTGACCTGGCGCAGCGTGCGGCGGCTGGGATCCATGGTGGTTTCCCAAAGCTGCTCGGCGTTCATCTCCCCGAGACCCTTGTAGCGCTGCACGTTCACGGACGCATCCTTGCTGGCGGCCTTCATGCGCTCGATGGTGGCATCGCGCTCGGCATCGCTCCAGCAGTACTGCTGCTCCTTGCCTTTCTTCACCAGATACAAGGGAGGGGTGGCGATGTACACGTGACCGTTCTCGATCAGTTCCTTCATGTAGCGGTAGTAGAAGGTCATGATCAAGGTCTGGATGTGGCTGCCGTCCACGTCGGCATCGCACATGATGATGACCTTGTGGTAGCGCAGCTTCTCCATGTTGAGGGCCTTGCTGTCCTCCTCCGTACCGATGTGCACGCCGAGGGCGGTGTACATGTTCCGGATCTCCTCGTTCTCGTAGATCTTGTGCACCATGGCCTTCTCCACGTTGAGGATCTTTCCTCGGAGGGGCAGGATGGCCTGGAAATCCCGGTTACGGCCCTGTTTGGCGGTACCACCAGCGGAATCACCTTCCACCAGGAAGATCTCGCTGGCTGCGGGATCCTTGCTCTGGCAATCGGCCAACTTGCCGGGCAGGCCCATGCCGCTCATGGCGCCTTTGCGCTGCACCATTTCGCGGGCCTTGCGGGCGGCGTGGCGGGCCGTGGCGGCCAGGATCACCTTGTCCACGATCTGGCGGGCGTCCTTCGGATGCTCCTCGAGGTAGTTCTCGAGCATCTCGCTCACGGCCATGTTCACCGCGCCACTGACCTCGTTGTTACCGAGCTTGGTCTTGGTCTGTCCCTCGAACTGGGGTTCGGCCACCTTCACGCTGATCACGGCGGTGAGGCCTTCGCGGAAGTCGTCGCCGCTGATCTCGAACTTCAGCTTGCCCGTGGCACCGCTGGCATCCGCATACTTCTTCAGCGTGCGCGTAAGGCCGCTGCGGAAGCCGGCGAGGTGCGTACCCCCTTCGTGGGTGTTGATGTTGTTGACATAGCTGTGGAGGTTCTCGCTGTACGAGTCGTTGTACACCATGGCGATCTCCACCGGGATGCCCTGCTTCTCCCCCTCCATGTGGATCACCTCCTCGATGATCGGGAGTCGGGTGCCGTCGAGGAACTTCACGAATTCCGGAAGCCCCTGTTCGCTGTGGAACGTCTCGCTGGCGAAGCTGCCGTCCTCGTTGGTGCGCCGCTCATCGGTGAGGCTGAGCTTGATCCCTTTGTTGAGGAAGGCCAGCTCGCGCAGGCGGGCGGCCAAGGTGTCGAAATTGTACTCCGACACCTGGAAGATGCTCAGGTCCGGCTGGAAGGTGACGATGGTACCCCGGTAGTCGGTGGTACCGATCTCGCGCACAGGGAACTGGGGTTTGCCCTCGCTGTATTCCTGCTCGTACTTCTTTCCGCCCCGATGCACTTCGGCGCGCAGGTAGGTGCTGAGCGCGTTCACGCAGCTCACCCCTACTCCGTGCAGACCACCGGAAACCTTGTAGCTGTCCTTGTCGAATTTGCCACCGGCGTGCAGCACGGTCATCACCACCTCCAAGGCGCTTCGGCCCTCCTTGGCGTGCATGTCCACGGGGATGCCGCGGCCGTTGTCCTTCACCCGGATGCCATTGGTGGGGGTGATGCTCACCTCCACGGTGTCGCAATGCCCGGCCAGGGCTTCGTCGATGGAGTTGTCCACCACCTCATAGACCAAGTGATGGAGGCCCTTCACACCGATATCACCGATGTACATGGCGGGGCGTTTCCGC
>DASWWQ010000184.1:0-2647 GCA_036405935.1 Flavobacteriales bacterium | reverse complement strand
AGTAGTCCCGGGTTCGATGCGGCCGGCGGCGATTGCACCGGCGGTGTATTCGTGCTGCATTTGAACCCGAAGCCCATGATAGTAACGACCAGTGTGGTTCGCGAAACGCGGACTCACTTGGGCAAAGCTCGATTCAACATAGTTGGGGGAACACGCCCCTTTGTCTTCAACTGGTCCTCCGATATCATAGACCCGGATGCATTCTCCGCGGCCATCGCCGCACTGGACACCGTGGGCCTTCGTGCATTGGGTATGACTACGGCCGGCATCGAGGGCCTCGACTACGAAGCGTATCGATCCGGTCATGACCGGGACTCCACCCATTTGAAGGCCGGTCAATACGATGTCGCCATCGTGGACGCCGCCAACGATACGGCCACCTATGAACTACTCGTGGGCTATGAACTCGTGACCGCTGCAGTGACCGGCGCCTCGCTCGCAGCCGGTGAGGATCTCACCAAATCCGCCTCCAATGGATGGACCAACATGGAGTTCCTCGCCAAGAACCTCCTGCGCTCGAACGAGGACGGCTTCATGCTCTTCAGGGTACCCCAGATCAACAAGAAGGCCGCCGCCGGTCTCCGCCTCTCCGGAGCCGCTCAGGTGAACGGCTATGAGCAGATGAAGTACGCCTTCCTGCTTTCGGGCGATTCCATCTTCATCTGGAAGAACAGCACCAGCACCTACTCCGGCCATAAGTACACCGCAGGTGCGCACCTGAGGATAGACCGGTCGGGCAACACCATCCAGTTCCGCAAGAACGGCACGGTGATCCATACTATCAGCAGTGTAGATGCCACCGAGCTGCTCGTGTTGGACATCTGCATCCATGGCAATGCCGCGCAGGTCCTCGACATCATCACCGACGTGCCGGCCTCCTTCACCGTCAGCGCAGCACTTGCTCCGGTGGGTCTGCTGGACCCCTTCTCCGGGAGCGTGACCCTTACGCCCGAGCCGGCGTTGGGCTCCTTCACCTATGCCTGGTCGGGTGGTGGCTCAGGTGCGACCAAGAGCAACATGCCCGCCGGCGACCGCAATGTGTCCGTAATCTCCTCTCACTTCACGGACACCATCGCACGCACCATCCACATCGGCAACCACATCCGCTTCCCCGCACAGATCCAGTACTTCGACACCAGCACCTCCCAAGGGCATATCGTGGAACGATATGATGACGCCACGGACTGGCCCGCTTCCTTGACCGCGGACAATGCCACCAGTGACCTGAACGGTGAATACCTCCAGTTCACATCCCATCATGCGGACCCTGACGAGGATGACGTGCTCTGCGGGTGGCGCAACAACTCATCGGGCAAGGTCTCCGCGGCCTGGTGGGTACACGGGATCGAAGGCCATATGATAGCCAGGGCCCTCGGACCCAATGGTGCTGTCGGCTCCCTCCCGGTTACCAACAAGGATGCGCTGCATATCAAGTATACGAACGGTGTCCTGCGCTTCGGGGTGAACGATGTCACCGCCCTATTGGACACGGTGGATCTCAGCGACACCACGCACACCCTGTTCGCAGCGCTCCACTCCAATGCATCGGGCATCACCGCCCTGAGCACCTCGGTGCCACTCCCCTTGGTGGTGAACAACCAGGAACTACCCAGCGGATACCCCCTCTCCTTCATCACCCCCGATACCGTGATCACCACCGACACCACTGGCACCATCGTGTTCGGGGACCTATCAACGGGACCCGACACCGGGGACTATGTCATCGATGTGAGCGCCACCGATACCACCCTGGCCATGCGCTTCCTCTTCGACATGGACACCGGTGCCGTCCGCAACATGCGCTTGGTGGTCAATGACACCACCTACACCCTGGACAGCGTCTTCTTCGAACTGCGCAACGGGAACGAGCTGGTGCTCTACGATGAACCCGAGACCGCCGCGGAGCGCAGCTCACCACCCTACTTCATCGATCTGGAGGGCGGGGTCCTGCTCACCCCCGACGGCGATGGCCTCTTCGATCTCTTCACCGTGCGGTTCCTCGTCCCCTTCGAAGGATACGAGCTCACCATCCTCGACCGGCAGGAGAACATCATGTTCCAGACCACCGACATCGCCACAGCGTGGAACGGCCAGTTCATGAACACGGGATCATTGGTGGACAACGGGGTCTACATCTATCGCATCGACTGGAACGGTATCACCGACGAAGCACAGTTCCTGGTCAAACACTGATCCGCATGAAAAGCCGAAAATGGGCACTGGTGGCCATCGCCACTCTCACACTGGGCAACCTCTCAATCCTCCTGTGGAATGTGCAGCGCACGCCCCGCGTGGCCTATGTACGCTCCGAGGAATTGGTCTACGGCTACTTCGGGATGAAGGAGGCCATGACCGAGTTCGGCAATACCCGCAAGGTGCAGCAGGCGAACATCGACACCCTGACTCTGGACCTCCAGCGTGGCATGGCCCTGCGCAATGAACTGCAGGCCGCGGGACGCATCCAGGAACTGGAGGAACACCAGCAATTGCTGCAGAAACAGTACAATGACCTGGAACAGTTCCGCAAGGCCACGGAGGAACGCGCGGCAGCAGAGGAACAACGGATCCTGGGATCCGTGCTGGGGCAGATCAACACGTTCGTGGAGAAGTACGCCCAGGAAAGAGGCTATGATGTGGTGCTGGGCAC
>DASWWQ010000183.1:0-9688 GCA_036405935.1 Flavobacteriales bacterium | reverse complement strand
CAGACCGAACATCGGGTAGCTGAAGAACGCGTTGCTGGGATTGGAAACGGTCACCTGCACCTCGTTGCCCGCGAAGGGGCCGTATTGTACGGAGTGGATGTGCAGGCTGTCGCAGGCGGGCGACTCCTGCGCGTGGAGGTTGCCCGACAGCAACAGGGCTAAGAAAGCGGATGGTAGGAGGAAGGTCCTCGGGTCCATGATCGTTCCGGTTTGATGCAAAGCTCCTTGCCGACAGGCGCGGCTACAATGGACGGATGCCCTGGCGGATTGCACAATTCGCGGATGGGCGATCAGCCTTTCGGTGGGGCCTGCCGCGTGGGGATGATCCATTTCGGCGCCACGTTGCGCCAGGCCAGGTCCATGGCGTAGCGGAACAGGCGTTCGTTGACGTGCTCCATGCGGACGTGCGTCCAGCCGTGGCCGCCCCATTTGTTGGGCACGGGAGCGAAGACGTCCGGATGCGCCTCCCCCAAGGTGGCCTGTTGGTCCAGCGTCAGCTTGATCACCGCCAGTTGTTCGTCCGGCCGGAGCGTCATGTAGATCTTCTTCTTCACGCTGTAGCTGGGGCGGCCGAAGTGTTCCTTCTCGGCCGTTCCGGGCATGTCCAGCGCCATGTCACGTGCGATCCTCGCGTCCATGGCGACAAGGTAGGTGCGCTATGTTCCGGGTACGGCGCAACGGAACACCGAGCGTTGTGCGATCGCGAACACCCGGTCGGTCGGTTCCGGATGCATCACCGAAACACCGGTGAACGTGCCGAAGGCCGGCAGCACGGCCGCCGATCCGCCGAAGAAGAAGCAGGGCAGGGTCAGGTGTTGGCGACCCTTGCCCAACAACCGCACCCCCGGGTGGATATGTCCTGCGATGTTGTAGAGCCGCTCGTGCCTGGTGGGGTGATGCGTGAAGTGGAACGGGCCGTCATCCCGCCAAGGAAGGCTCCTCAGACCGGCCCGTTCGTAGTATTCGGGATGAAGGATGTCGTGGTTGCCCGTGATCAGCGTGAAGCGCGTATGCGGAAAGGTGGACCGGAAGGCGACGAAGGCCTCCCAGCTCGCATTGTGCCGGCTGTGGAACAGGTCGCCCAGCAACAACAGTTCCTCCGGCTTCAGGGCTTGCAACAAGGCATCCAGGCGGTCGAGGTTGGCGCTTTCGATGCGTGGGGGAGCGGCGATGCCTGCGCGCCGGAAGTGCATCGCCTTGCCCAAGTGCAGGTCCGCCAGCACCAACGTCCGGCGTTCGGGCCAGTACATCGCCTTGTCGGCGAACAGCAGCAGATGCTCGCCCTCCACCTCGATCGGCGTACCGGTCATGCGAGTTGGGCGGTCATGCGTTGGATCCGTTCCTCCAGTTTCTCGGAGGTCAGCTTCTCGCGCAGACGGTCCACGAGGATGGGGAAGCAGAATGGGGTCACCTTGTTGCTCTCCTTGATCACGATGCGCTGCTGGGCGATGCGGTCCAAGGCCCGGCGCAGACGGCCCTCCTCCAGCTGGAAGGTCATCACTTCCTCATGGGCCTGGCGATAGAGGAGGTTCCCGGGATCCATGTCGCTGAAGACCTCGAAGAAAAGGTGCGAACTGGATTGCAGGTGCCGGGTGGGTTGCGCCTTGCCCGGATAGCCCTTGAACACCAGTCCGGCGATCTGCGCGATATCGCGGAAGCGCCGACGGGCCATCTCCGTGGCGTTCATGCTGGCCTCCAGGTCGTGGCGCAGGTGGTCGCTGCTCAGCAGGTCGCTGTCCAGCGCCGCCTCGATGGGGATCTCCTGGTCGCTCAACAGTTCGAAGCCGTAATCGTTCATCGCGATGCTGAAGGTGATCGGGGTGAGCAGGCTGATCCGGTAGGCCAGCAATGCCGCCATGCCCTCGTGAACCGCCCTGCCTTCGAAGGGATAGACGAACACGTGGTGGCCCTCGCGTGAGCGCACCTTCTCGATGAGCAGTTCATCCGCTGCCGGGATGTGCGAGCGTTCGCGCTGTTTGTCGAGCAGCGGGGCCAAGGTGCTCACCTCGATGTCCTGTACGTCACCTTCGGCGGCCCGCTGCAGGATGAGGCGCAGCACCTCGCTCATCTGCGAGCTCAGCGGCATGCGCCCGCCCATCCAGCTCGGTATGCGGCCCTTGGTGACATCGGACATGCGCACCAGCGCCTCCATGTTGCGGATGGAGATGAACTCGAGGTTGCGGCCGCCGAACCAGAACACATCCCCCGGCGTCAGGGAGCTGATGAAGCCTTCCTCCACCGAGCCGATGTAGCCGCCGCTGATGAACTTCACACGGATCGAGCTGTCGCTGGTGATGGTACCGATGGACATCCGGTGCCGCAGGGCGATACCCCGATCGAGCACGCGGAAGACGCCGTCCGCCACTTCCACCTTCCGGAACTCGTCATAGGCCAGCAGGGTTTCGCCGCCGGTGGTGATGAAGCGCAACACCCACTGCCATTCCTCCTCCGTGATGCTGCGGAAGCTGAACGTGCGGAGCACCTCCCGATGGATCTCCGCTTCGCGGAAACCATCGCCCACGGCCAACGTCACCAGGTATTGGCAGAGCACATCGAACGAGCGGACATACGGCAGGCGTTGTTCCACCCGCCTCTCCGCGATGGCCAGTCGCAGGGCGGCCCCTTCCAGCAGTTCCAAGGCATGGGTGGGTACGAAGTGGATGCGGCTGACGGCCCCCGGACGGTGACCGCTGCGTCCCGCACGCTGCATGAAACGGGCGACGTTCTTCGGGCCGCCCACCTGGACAATCGTTTCCACCGGACGGAAGTCCACGCCGAGGTCGAGGCTGCTGGTGCAGATCACCGCCTTCAAACGTTCATCGTGCAGCGCTTCCTCCACCCAGTCTCGCACATCGCGGCTCAACGAGCCGTGGTGCAGGGCGATGGCCCCCGCGAGGTCCGGCGCCACTTCCAAAAGCCGCTGGTACCAACGTTCGGCAAAGGATCGCGTGTTGGTGAAGATCAACGTACTGCTGCTGGCGTTGATCAGCGGGACCACCTGCTCCACGGAGCGTACTCCGGCATGGCCGGCCCAAGGAAAGGACCGGATGTCGGGCGGCAGGACGCTCCGTACTTCGATGTCCTTCTTCGGATCCCCTTGGACGATCAGGCGTCGATCGGTCCCGTTGTCCTCGCCCAGAAGCACCTCCAGCGCTTCCTCCAGGTTGCCGATGGTGGCGCTGATGCCCCAGGTACGCAATGCGGGGCGCAGGCTGCGAAGCCGGGAAAGCGCCAGCTCCATCTGCACGGCGCGTTTGCTGCCCAGCAGCTCGTGCCACTCGTCCGCCACCACGCATTCCAGCCGGGCGAAAAGCTCGGTGGAGCCCTTTTGCGCCAGCAGCAGGTGCAGGCTTTCGGGTGTGGTGATCAACAGTTCGGGCATGCTCCTTTTCTGCTTCGCCCGCGCGGTGGAAGTGGTGTCCCCGGTGCGCACGCCCACCTGCCAGTCCATGCCCAGGCCGGCGATGGCGCGTTGGGCCGATGCCTCGATCTCCTTGGTCAACGCGCGGATGGGTGCGATCCAGATGGCGCGCAACCCCCGTCCCGCCTTCGTTCGCGTGCCGGGGTGCCGGAGGTGTTGGAGCAGGATGGGGATCAGCAGCGCATAGGTCTTGCCGCTACCCGTGGGCGCGGTGAGCAGTCCGCTTCGCCCTTCGAGATAGGCCGACCACGCGGCCTTCTGGAAGGCCTGTGCTTTCCAGCCTTGCTCGGTGAACCAATGCGTGGCCCGGCCGATCAGCGCGCGATCAGTGGGGACCTTGGGTGTGGGCATCGAGCAGTTGCTGCAGGTCCTCCAAGGTGTTGGCCTCGCGGAGGGCCTTGTCGGTGCGCCAGCGACTGATGCGCGGGAAACGCAGGGCCACCCCGCTCTTGTGCCGCGGGCTTTTGTTGATGCCCTCGAAGGCGATCTCGAACACATGCATCGGCGTTACGCTGCGCACCGGGCCGAACTTCTCGATGGTGTGCTGTTTCACGTAGGCGTCCACCTTCTTCATCTCCGCATCGGTGAGGCCGCTGTAAGCCTTGGTGAAGGGCACCAGCTCGTCGCCCTTCCATACGGCGAAGGTGAAGTCGGTGAAGAGGTCCGCCCGGCGCCCATGCCCGCGTTGGGCATAGATCAGCACCCCGTCGATGGTCAGGGCATCCACCTTCCACTTCCACCAATCGCCGCGTTTGCGCCCTACGCGATACGTGGAGTCTCGGCGTTTCAGCATCAGCCCTTCGCTGCGTTCCTCGCGCGAGCGATCGCGTTCCGTGGCCAGTTCGCTCCACGCCGTGAACGGAACTTCCCTCGACAGTTGCAGCACCGGTAGGTCGATCCGTTGCACGAGGTCCTTCAACAGGGCCCGTCGCTCCTGCAAAGGATGTTCGCGCAGGTCCTGTCCCTGCCATTCCAGCAGATCATAGGCGAGGAGGGCCACCGGTGCTTCCTTCATGGCGCGGGGCGTTACGCTGGTGCGCCCGATGCGGGTCTGCAGCACCTGGAAGGGCAGGGGGGCCTGATCGCGCCAAGGCAGGATCTCGCCGTCGATCACCGTACCGCTGGGCAAGGCCGAGCGCAGCACGTGGTATTCTGGATACTTGTCCGTCACCAGTTCCTCACCGCGCGACCAGACGAAGAGTTCGCCCTCGCGCACGATCAATTGCCCGCGGATACCGTCCCACTTGTGCTCGGCCATCCATTCGGTGGGATGGCCCAGTTCGGCGATGGGCATGTCCAAGGCGTAGGCCAGGCAGAAAGGGTAGGGGCGTGATCGTGCGGCTCCACCGCTGTCATCGCTCACCAGCTCCGTGTAGGTGGTGCGCTGCGGATCCCAATCGCCCATGAGACGATGGGCCAGCTGGTCCTCGGGCACGCCGCTGTGTTTGCTGAGGGCCCGTACCATCAACTTCTGCGACACGCCGATGCGGAAGCCGCCGGTGATCAGTTTGTTGAAGACGAAACGGCCCGTGCGATCGAGGTTGCGCCACGCGGCCACCACGCGATGCCGGCGCTCCTGCTCCGAAAGGTCCTTCAGGGCGATCACCAGTTCGATGTGTTCGGTCAACGTTCCGGTATCGGCGGCGGGCACGCCGGGCACGATCAGCGAGATGGCCTCGCTGAGGTCACCGACGATGTGGTAGCTCTCCTCGAAAAGCCAGAAGGGCACGTTCGCCTCTTCGGCCGCCCAGAGCTTGAGGTCGTTCGTGCGCACCGAGCGTTTCGGCCGGCGATGGCTGAGCAGGGCGATGGTCCAGAGCCTATCGTTCTCCGGAGCCTCGGCGAAATAGTCGGTGAGCGCCTGCACCTTCTCGTTGGTGCTGGTCGTGGCGTCCATGCGCTCGATCAAACGGGCGAAACGTTGCATCAGGCCGTGGGTTCCTCGGCTGCTGCCGGTACGTTCTCATCACCACCCATCTCTTCACCGGCGAAGGCCGTTTCCTCGGTGCGGGCATCGAGTCCTTGTTCGCGCAGCCAACGGCTGAACTGGTCCGTGTAGCCGTGCGTGGCGATGACGCGCTCCGCGCCGGTGGCCTTCACGGCGGCGTTCAGTCCGGGCCAGTCGGCATGATCGCTGAGGGCGAAGCCCCGGTCCACGCCGCTGCGCCTGCGCCAGCCGCGCACCTGCATCCACCCGCTGGCGCTGGCCGAGCTGTAGGGCTTCAGCTTCGCGGCCCACGGACTGCCCAAGGCGTTGCCGGGGGCGATCACCAAGGCCCGGCGGATCAGGTCCTTGTCGGTGTCGCGCGTCAGTTGGATGGTCCCGGGCAGAGCGATGCCGGCCGCGCGGATCGCGGCGTTGCAGCCCTCCACCGCACCGTGCGTCAGGATGGGACCGATGGAAGCGTCCACGTTCGCCATCACGCGTTGCGCCTTCCCCAACGAGTAGGCGGAGATGATGCTGCACACCCCTTCCGCCGCGTTGGCCCGCCACCAGGCATCGATCTCGTCGAAGATCAGGCGCTGGGGCTGCCAGGTATACACCGGCAGGCCGAAGGTGCATTCGGTGATGAAGGTGTGGCAGCGCACGGGTTCGAAAGCGGGGGTCAGTCCGTCCGGCACCGTTTTGTAGTCGCCGCTGGCCACCCACACCTCGCCGCGATGTTCCACGCGCACCTGCGCGGATCCGATCACATGGCCCGCCGGATGGAAGCTGAACGAAACGCCGTTGATCAGGCGTACTTCACCGTAGGGAAGGCCTTCCACCACGATGTCCGCGCCCAGCCGATGCTGCAGCAGGGTCACGCTTTGTTCGTGGCAGAGGTAGCTCTTCATGCCCCAACGCGCGTGGTCGCTGTGCGCATGGGTGATGATGGCGCGATCCACCGGCTTCCAGGGATCGATGTACACGTCGGCTGCGGCGCAGTACATGCCGCGGTCGGTGAAGGTGATCAGCGCCATCCGTTCAGTAACGCCCGAAGGCCCGTGGTGTTCGTTCAATCCCGCGCGTAAAGACCGATGATCAGCAGCACCGCGATCACACCCGGAACCAGCCATCGCCCGTTCACGATGCCGCGTTCGATGCACGCCCGGCCGGGTTCCTTCGGATCGTGGTACACGCGGACCGCCGAACCCACAGGATGGGCACGGACGGCGTTCTCCGCGGTGGAAAGGTCCAGGTCGTCCTCGTCGATCTCCATGGCCTTGCGGCTGCCCGAATAGGCCTGGCCATCCACGGTGTAGGTATATGACACGCGCCAGGCATAACGGCTTTGGCCGCATTTCTCCTTCGAGTTGTGAAGACCCATGAACACCGCTTCGCTCCGGGTGATGCGGCCTTCCACGCCGGGCCAAGTGAGCGTTCCGAGATTCCGGAAGAACTGGAAGAGCGTCCACGCCGATACCGCGATCGTGCAGAGCAGCCAAGCGTTGTGGTACACCCACATCAACGGTGCAGGCCAGTTGGTGCGGTCCATCCGTTCCAACCAAGGCACGGAGATGAAGGCCAGGATGCCACCGATCAGCACCAGCATCAGCTGCGGCTCCTGCTTGGTCTGGAAGTACCGGAACAGCCCGAACAGTGCCAGGGCAAGGCCACCGCAGAGGAGGAGAGGACCGGTCATACCCCGAATATCGCACGTGGTGGGCGATCGCGCTACAGCAGCGAACGGCCGTCGGCGTCCGTGGTCAGCACCTCGCTCAGGTGATCGAAGATCGGGCGGATGGTGCGACAGAGCCCTTCCACCTCATCCAGGAAGCCGCCGGCCAACACCTCCTGGTCCGTGAAGGGATGGCGCCAGAGGAACTGCCGCAGCCGCAGCAGTTCGATGGCTTCGTGGTCCTTGGCGAAACCGCGCGGTACCGAGGCCACCTTTTCCCCTTGTACTTCGCCGAAGCCCGTGCGCACGGCTTTTGCACCGAGCAACTTCCTCCAGGTCCGTGGGTCCTGGTCGATGTCCGTGCGGATGCGTTTGAGGTCGGCCGGTTCCGGACCCATGAAGCCGCAGGCCAGTGCGGAGCCGCCGGGCCGGACCACCAGGAAGTAGCCGCCGCGGAGTTGCGGTTTCACGCGGGCCAGTCGTGCGCCGAAGCGGGGCTTGTACGGCGGTTGGTCCTTGTGGAATCGCTGGTCGGTATAGATACGCATCAACGAGGCCTTGCCGCTTTCCGTGGCGATGCGGTCGTGCCGCTTCATACGCTCCAGCCACGCGTCGGCAAAGGCGGCCATGTCGGCGTGCGCCTGCACGTAGCGCTCCTTGTTCGCGTCGAACCAGATCTTGTGGTTGTGTTCGGCCAGGTCGGAAAGGAAAGCGAGCGTGCTGCGTTGGATGGATGCCGGGTGACCTTTCATGGGCCCCGAATTTCGACAGGATGTGTCCGTTCCGATCCTTCATCCTATGTTTATCCTATTGAACGAGTAGGATATGGGCGATTGGCGTGATCACGGAAGGAGTGTGCTGAAGGGCATCACTTGGCGGGTCGTGGGCACCTTGGATACCATCCTGCTTGCGTGGTTGTTCACGGGGGACACCACGAAGGCCCTCACCATCGGGGCGGTGGAGGTGTTCACGAAGATCTTCCTCTACTACCTGCACGAACGGCTCTGGTCGCGCTCGTACTTGTGGCGGGACATCACCGGTGAAGCGCATCGGCGCAGCCTCATCAAAGGGGTCAGCTGGCGGATCTGCGGTACGCTGGATACGATCATCATCGCCTTCTTCGTCACCGGCCGTTACGACGCTGCGTTCAGCATCGGCTTCATGGAGGTGTTCACGAAGGTGGGCCTGTTCTACCTGCACGAACGCCTGTGGTTGCGCTTCACTTCATCGCCTCCGAAGAGCGAGCAGCAGGGGGATCTCCGCGTCGGCGAGCTGGATGTCGCGGAAACGGTGCCGTTGAATGATGCCCCGAATGGAGCCGCCTTCGTGGAGGCCGACGAACCGGTCCTCACCGAAGCTTGAACGGCGATCAGTCCTTACGGCCGATCATCACCAGCCCTTCGCCCGCGCGTTCGACGTGCACCGTGCCGAAACCCGCGGCGGACAAGTAGGTAGCCAGCACCTCCTCCGGATAGAACTGCACGAACACGGGTTCACCCTTGCCCGAGCTCGGGGCGATCTCCCGTGCGCTGGACAGCTCTCCTTCGAGCGCACTGAGGTAGAACATGCCACCAGGATGGAGGAGGTCAGCGCACTCATGGATCAGTTGTTCCGTTTCCTCGGGGGACAGATACGGCAGGCAGAAGCCGCAGACGATCCCGTGGAAGGTGCGGCCGAGCTGTGCGATCCTGCGGCAATCCAATTCGCGGAACTCGGCTTCGGGAACGTTCCGGCGGGCGTGCTCCAACATCGTCGGTGCCAGATCGGTGGCCAATACCTGCAGGTCGGGGCGTCGGTCCACCAGGTATCGTGTGATATTACCCGGACCGCACGCCAGTTCCAATACCTCGGCGCGATGGGGTAGAGGGGCCAGGAAACGATCGAGCACGGATGCATAGTCCGTTACATCCATGTACCGCGACTCGTACAACGCCGCGTTCAATTCGAATGCACGGAGCACGCGCTCGTTCTGGTCGGCCGGTGGTCTCATGCGCGTCGCAGGGCCAGCCGTCCACCCAGCCAAGCCATGGGCAGGTATGCCAGGACGAGATCCACAACGATGAACCAGGCCGGAGCGGGGATCAGGAATGCTGCGGCGATGCCACCCAGCAGATGCAGCGCTCCGACCGCAAGTGCGAAGGTCATCCTGCGCGTTGCGGCGATCCACGCGGCGAGGTATCCGCCGATGAACGAGGGCAGGGCATGTGCCAGGAAGGGAGCCAAGTAGTGCTTGGTGGCCAGCAGACCGTATGTGGCAGGTTGCTCCGGTATGAATCCTTCCGGAGGAGGGACCAGCTTCATCATCACACCCAACACGAGGCCGTTGAGGATGATGCATGCTGCTGCCCCGACAACGAGGGCGATGATGTTGCGTGCGATCGGAGCCATGATGGGTGGAATGGGTTTTACTGGATGGTCTCGGCGTGCGCCTTGAACCGATCGAGGATCGCCTGCCACCCTTGGCGCTGCATCTCCACGGGGTTCTGCGTCTCGGCATCGAAGGTCTCGGTGACGCGGGTGCCATCGCCTTCCGCCATGAAACGCACCTCGCATTTACGGCCATCGGCCATGGTGTAGGCGAGGCGTTCGTTCGGCCGTACATCGTCGTACACGCCTTCGAAGTCGAAGCTGAAACTGCCGTCGCGCGCGGCCATGGTGCTGCTGAAGC
>DASWWQ010000182.1:0-14613 GCA_036405935.1 Flavobacteriales bacterium | reverse complement strand
GCCAGCGCTACAGCGGGCCAAAGGAGTTTCCGGGTGATCATGTTCCTGGAGGATGGAGCGTTCATCGGGCGATCTGGAGATATCCGGTCACCGGTCTTTGGTCAGCGATGGTCACCACGAAGAAGTATGTGCCATCGGGCAGTGCACCCGTGGGTCCTACGCCTCGCGTGCATGTGCCGTCCCAATCGTTGCGGTAGTCGCTATCGGCATGCACCGTATCGCCCCACCGGTTGAAGACCTCGACCTGTACCGAGGCCTCGGGATCGACGCCGCGTATGATCCACGTGTCGGCGATGCCATCCCCATTGGGCGAGAAGCCGAAGGGGATCACAACGGGTCCCTTGATCGATGGGGTCTCCACGTTCACCGTGGCCGTGCACGTGCTGGTGTTCCCGGCGGCATCCGTGATGGTGAACTGCACCTGGAACGTTCCTGCGGAATCGAACTCGGCAATGGAGACCTCCATACCACTGATACCACAGTTGTCGGTGCTTCCACCATCGAGTTCCGCGGCAACGATCATCGCGTGGCCGTTCCCATCGAGCGTGATGCTGATGTTCCGGCAGACAACAGCCGGGGCGATGGTGTCGATCACCGTCACGATGGCCGTGCATTGGTCCGTGGCCCCGTTCCCGTCGGTCATCGTGAGGATCACCGGGTTGTTCCCGATGTCCTCACAACCGAAGAGCGTTCGCGAAGCGGACAACGAGAAGGGCCCCTCGGCCGTGCTTCCGCCGTCGATGTCGGTAACCACGATCGAGGCGATCCCGTTGGCGTCGAGGTATGCGGTGTCGTTCCGGCAGATCGCCATCGGTGGTTCATCGTTGGTCACGGTCACGGACGCGGTACAGCTGCTGGCATTGCCGCTGGCATCCGTCACGGTCAAGGTCACCTCGAACGTTCCGGTGGATTGGAAGGAAGTGATGTCCGCTGTGTAGGTCGGCGTTCCACCGCAATTGTCCGTGCTGCCTCCATCGATGTCCACACCACTGATGGTCGCCTCACCGTTGATGTCGAGCTGCACGGTGATGGCCTGGCACACGGCAACGGGTGCGATGGTGTCGATCACCGTCACGATGGCCGTGCATTGGTCGGTGTTGCCATTGTCATCGGTCACCGTGAGGACCACCGCATTGGCGCCGAGGTCAGCGCAATCGAAAGCGGTCTGCGAAGCGCTCAGAGCGACGATGGTTCCATTGTCGTGGCTGCCACCGTCGATATCGTCCGGTGTGATGGTGACCTGACCGGAGGCATCGAGATGAAGGATGGTGTCGTTGCAGAGCGCGGTCGGCGCCAGTCCGTCGGTCACCGTGATGTTCACGGTGCAGGCATCGCTGTTCCCGTTCGCATCGAACACGGTGAGGGTAACATCATGGCCGCCCGTGGCGGTGAAGCTGTTGGGGGATACCACCATGCTGTCGATCCCACAGTTGTCCGTGGAGCCACCATCGATCTGTTGCGGTGTCAACGTGGCCACACCCAGGCCATCCAGCCCGATGTCGATGCTCTGGCACACGGCGTTCGGGGCCTCCGTATCGGTCACGGTCACGGTGAACGAGCAGCTGGCCTGATGCCCTGCAGCATCCGTGGCCTGATAGGTCACCGTGGTGATGCCCAGCGGGAACGCACTGCCACTGGCCGGGCCTGAAGTGCAGGTCAGTAGGGTGTTGGAGCAGTTGTCCGATACGCTCGGCAAGATGTAGTTCACCACCGCACCACAGATGCCGGGATCATTGTCCATTACGATGTCGTCGGGACAGAGGATCGTAGGAGCGATGGGGTCTTCCACGGTGACGGTCGCTGTGCACGTGGTGCTGATTCCGCTGCCATCGGTCACGGTGAGCAGCACGGTGTTCGCACCCAGGTCGGAACAATCGAAGCTGTTCCGATCGATCGTGGTCGATGTCACCGAACAATTGTCGCTGCTGCCGTTCTCGATGTCCGATGCGGTGATCGTGACGTGCCCTGTGGCATCCAGTTGGACGATCAAGGGATGGCAAGCGGCCTGTGGGCGGATGGTGTCGAGCACGGTGACCACGGCGTTGCACACATCGGCATTACCGCCATCGTCGGCCACGGTAAGGGTCACGTTGTTGGGTCCGAGATCCGAACAGTCGAAGAGCGTCTGAGAAGGCGTCAGCGAAACGATGGTGCCATTGTCGGTGCTGCCGCCATTGAGCATCGCACCGGTCACGGTGGCCTGACCTGCGGCGTTCAAATGGATGGTGACGTTGTTGCAGACGGCGGTGGGAGCGTTGTTGTCCGCAACCGTGATGTCCACGGTGCAGGCATCACTGTTCCCTGCGGCATCGGTCACGGTCAAGGTCACGGTATGGTTTCCAATGGCGGTGAAGCTGTTGGGCACCACGCTCATGGCGGTGATGCCGCAGTTGTCCGTGCTGCCGTTGTTCACTTGGGCCGGTGTGAGGTTGGCCACGCCGGAGCCGTTCAGACCGATGTTCACCGATTGACAGATGGCGTTGGGCGGCTCATTGTCGGTCACGGTCACCGTGAAGGAGCATGTGGCTTGAAGGCCGGCCGCGTCCGTTACGCGATGCGTCACCGTGGTACTGCCGATAGGGAACGTGCTACCGCTGGCCGGCCCGGCGAGGCGCACGGTGGTCGCTCCGGAACAATTGTCCGTTCCTACAGGAGCCGGATAGTTCACCACGGCGCCGCAGAGGTTGGCCGTGTTGCCCACCACGATGTTGGCGGGGCAGTTGATCACGGGACCGGTGGCATCGTTCACGGTCACCATGAAGGAGCAGGTGGCGGTGCGTCCCGCTGCATCCGTAGCCGTATAGGTCACCGTGGTGGATCCCAAGGGGAAGGTGCTGCCGCTGGCGGGTCCTGCAGTGCGGGTGATGGTGGCGCCGCTGCAGTTGTCGCTCACCGAAGGAGCGGTCCAAGTGGCCACGGCGTTGCAGGCTGCACCGGCGTTAAGGGTGATGTTGCCCGGACATCCGGCGATGACCGGTGCGGTGGCATCCTGCACGACCACATTGAAGGTGCAGGTGCTCTGGTTGCCGGCCGCATCCGTGGCGGTGTAGGTGATGAAGGTGGATCCCACGGGGAAGGTGCTGCCGGTAGCCGGTCCGGCGGTGCGGGTGATGGTGGCGCCGCTGCAGTTGTCGCTGACAGTGGGTGCAGTCCATGTGGCCACGGCGTTGCACAATGCACCGGCGTTGAGGGTGATGTTGCCGGGACAGTTGTTGATGACGGGGTTGATGTTGTCCACCACGGTCACCGTGGCGGTACAAGTGGCGGTTGCGCCGGAGTTATCGGTCACGGTCAGGGTCACCGTGTTCGCTCCGACATGCGCGCAGGTGAACAGGGTCTGGGATACGCTGAGGCCGGCAATGGTGCCATCGGGGTCGGTGCTACCTCCATCCACCAGTGAAGGAGGGAGCGTGGCGGTTCCGGAGGCACTGAGCACCAACGTAGCGCTCTGGCAGATGGCGATCGGAGGAAGGGTGACCGTGACGGCCCGCGAGAATTCCGAGGTGCTGTTGATGGCGGTGTTCGTTGCGGTGGAGGAGACCACGTGGCCGGTGGTCAGGGATACGCCGGAGAGCGTGGTGTTCACGCTGGCATTGCCGCTGGCGTCGGTGGTCACCGTTGTGGAGCCCAGGTAGGTGGAGCCTTCGCCATTGCCGGTGGGGTCGGCCGTTGGGCTGCTGAAGAACTCGATGCGGAACGGTGTGCTGGCCGTGCTGTGCAGCGTGCCGTTGATGGTGGTGGTGCCACCTGCGGAGCTCACGGCGCCCAGCAACGGGAAGTTCTGCAGGTTGTTGGGTCCGCTGTCTGCGTCGTTCGGATCATTGACGGTGACTCCATCTACCCCCAGATCGATCCCGAGTCCACCGTTGTTGAAGATGGCGTTCGCTCGGATGAGCGCCATGCCGCTACCTCCGCTGGACATGAACAGGCCATCACCGGTGTTGTTGGCGATCGTGTTGGCCTCACCGGCCGGGGATCCACCGATCCGCAAGGGTGCGGCCGGAGCGTTGATGAGGATGCCATGTCCGCCATTGCCCAGCGGTGCACCACCGGTGGTGATGCCGATCCTGTTGCCGGTGATGGTGGCCAGGGAAGCTCCGCTCCCCCCGGAGATGGACAGGCCATGGCTCGTGTTGCCACTGATGGTGTTGCCTTGTATGAGCCCGTCGGAGCATTGGAGAACAATACCATGGGTGGTGTTGGGTCGCGCCAAGGCGCCGGTCGGATCCGTTCCCACCAGATTGTCCAGGACCTGCGACGAAGCACCCGTGACCGAGATGCCGAAGCCCGTATTGCCGCTGACCACGTTGTTCGTTACGGAACAGCCGGATCCACCCACGTTCACACCACCACCACCATTGGGCAGTGCGGTGCCATCGGACTTGAGACCGACCCAGTTGTGGCTCACCACGGTGCCATTGCCTGCGGCGGTCACCCCTGCACCGGTATTGCCGGCGATGAGGTTGCCGAAGGCCACGCTCGCCCCGCCGATCGTGTTGTTGGGACTGGAGGCGTTCTGGATGTAGATTCCGCTGGTATTGGGCAGGGCGGACATCCCCGTCACATCGGTTCCGATCCGGTTGCCGGCGATGGTGTTGTTGTTGGAATTGTTGTGCAGATAGATGCCGTGGCCGCTATTGCCGCTGATCAGGTTGGCTTCCAAGGCGTCGTTCGTCCCATCACCATTGGTGCCCACGCGGTTGCCGTTGGGATTGCTGATGAAGAAGAGGCCCCCGCCCGTGTTCCCCAGGGCAGCCGTGCCGTTCCCGTTGGTGCCGATGTGGTTGCCGGCGATCACGCAACCGGTGGTGGAGGCACTTGCCAGATTGATGCCGACGCCGTTGTTGCCACTGATGATGTTGCGTTCCAACACATCGCTGATCCCATCCGCGTTGGTACCGATGCGGCAGTTCGACGTGTTGTCCAGCCCGATCCCGTTCGAGGTGTTCCCCAGATCCGCCGTGGCCGTGATGTCGGTGCCGATCAGATTGCCCGCGATCACGGTCCCGGGGGAATTGCCGACGTGTATCCCCTTGCTCGTGTTGCCGCTGATGAGGTTGCCCTCGGCTGCATCGTTCGTGCCGTCGCCATTCGTTCCGATGACCACATTGTTCGCGTTCAACAACGACACACCATTGGATGCATTGGGGATCGCGGCGGTCCCGGTAGCGTTCGTGCCGATCCGGTTCCCCATGATGGTGCTGTTGGTGCAGCCGGTGCAGAGGATGCCGTCCCAGCCGTTCCCGCTGATGATGTTCCGCGTGGTGGAGGTGCTTCCTCCGATCAGGCAGTTGCCGGCCGTCAGCACCTCGATGCCTGCACCCCCGTTGCTGCGGGCCGAGGTTCCTGTGGCGTCCGTTCCGATGTAGCAGCCTTGCACGGTGACATCGTTGCCCTCCACCTCCACTCCCGCATCCATGAAGCGGCCGATGACGAAGCCGCGGAGCACACTACCGTTGGCGCCCGTGGTGAAGCGCAGTCCGGAAGCGTTGGAACCATTGCCGTTCAGCTCCAGGATGGGGGCGTTGGTCCAGCCGGGTTGGGTCTGCGCATCCAACACCAGCGGTGCCGTGATGTGCGTCATGAAGATCGAGGGCTGGATCGTGGCCACCCCGCCACTGAAGGAATTGTTCGCTGCGCGCAGGCCCGGCGCTGCGGTGCCGTTGCCGATCATGAAGATCGCGTGCTCCATGCCTGCGGTGCGGCCCTGGATGGCGAGGCCGGTATTGCTGAGCACATTGGCTTGGTGGATGAACTGGCGCAATGAACCCTGTCCGGCATCGTTGGTGTTGCAGATCACGCTGAAGCTGTAGCCGAAGTCCACGCCGGTGACGTGGTTACCGCTGACGTTGACGGAGGTGATCGATTGGGCTGAGGTGGTCGCCGTTGCCAGGGCCGCCAGGGTGGTGGTGCCATTGCCGGCATCCGCCAAGGCGGGCACTTCACCCCCCACGCGATCGGTGAGCGGTTGTGCGGTGCCCGCTACCACATGGGTACGG
This sequence comes from Flavobacteriales bacterium, assembly GCA_036405935.1. Taxonomy (GTDB): domain Bacteria; phylum Bacteroidota; class Bacteroidia; order Flavobacteriales_F; family PHOS-HE28; genus PHOS-HE28. Next base: position 8,614 of record DASWWQ010000182.1, on the reverse strand, counting down.
AAGGTCTGCACGGGCACGTGCGAACCGGCGACATATCCGGTGCGTGCACTGCTCACCGTACCGTTGACCACACGCACCGTATAGTTGCCGGGCAGCGTACTGCTGAACACGTAGGCTCCCGACGCGTCGGTGGTCGTGCTGGCCACGAGGTTGCCACTGCTGTTGAAGAGTTCCACGCGGGCATTGGGACGCCCGCTTCCACCGTTCGCAAGGGCCGTGGCCCGATCCCGTCCCGCACCTCCGCCGTAGTTCACGTCCTCGAACACGGTTCCGGAGACATTGACCTGCGATACCACGAGGACGTTCCCGCTGAATTCGGAAGTGCTCGTCGGCACCCCGCTCACCACGCGCGTTGCATTGGACGTGATGCGTGAACCGATCGAAACCGGCACGGGGAGCAGCGCACTGAACGCGGCATTCCCGCCGGCATCGGTGGTCACCGTGGTGCTGCCGATGTAGGTATGGCCTTCGCCGTATCCGCTGGGATCGATCGTGCCGGTGGGATTGCTGAAGAACTCGATCCGGACGTCGCTGCCGGGCGTGGTGTTGATCGAACCTTGGACCGTGGTGGTGGTGGCGTTGCTGCTCGCGTTGGCGAGAACGGGGAAGTTCTGTTTCGTGTTGGCACCCGTATCGCCATCACCGGCATCGTTCACGTCCTGTCCATCGTTGTTCAGTTCGATCCCGAGCCCACCGTTGGATCGGATGGCATTGGTGGCGATGAGGTTGCCGGTGCCCGGCCCGAGCACCTGCACACCGTGCTGCGTGTTGCCGGCGATGGTGTTGGCCGAACCGGTGACGGTGCCCCCGATGACGTTGCTGTTGCCATCCATGCGCACACCGTTCAGTGTGTTGGCGATCGATCCCGTGCCACCGCTGTTGGTCCCGATGCGGTTGCCGGCGATCGTGTTGCCGCTGCCTCCTCCGGTGGTCGCATCGATGTCGATACCGTGCGCATCATTGCCGCTGATCGTGTTGCCCGCTCCGGAAGCCGTGCCGCCGATGGTCCAGCTGTTGGCCGACAAGTGGATGCCTGAGCGGGTGTTCCCGCGATCGTTGAGCCCGTCCGCACTGGTGCCGATGAGGTTGCCCAGCACGTTTCCCGTGCAGTTGCGTTCGATCTCGATGCCGTTCTTGTCGTTACCGCTGATCGTGTTGCCCGCACCCGCGAGAACGCCTCCGATGCGGGTGGCGCTGCTGGTGGTGCGCAGATGTATGCCGTGGTCGTGGTTGCCGATGTCGGTGGTGCCGTCCGCACCCACACCGATGTGGTTGCCCGTGATCACGTTGTCGGCGGCGTTCTCCTGGAGATTCACGCCGCTTTCCGTATTGGCACCGATCACGTTGCGGTCCGCGGCCGTGGTTCCGCCTATTAGATTGTTCGAGGCCGAGAGGCCGATCCAGATGCCGTGCTGACCATTGCCCAAGGGTGCATTTCCCCCGGCATCGGTGCCGATCAGGTTGCCCTTCACCTGCGCGCCCGACACGTTCTGGAGCACGATGCCGTGGCTGTTGTTCCCCGAGATCAGATTATCCCGCACGATGGTGGTCGCGGCGTTGTCCTGCACGAGCACGCCGTACACATTGCCCAATGCAGCGGTGCCGGTGGCGTTGGTGCCGATCCTGTTGTTCTGCACGGCATTGCCGCTCGTGGGAAGAAGGTTGCGGGAGATCTCCACGCCGTTCGCACCATTGCCGGAGATCACATTGCCATGTGCGGGGGTGGTGCCGCCCACGGTGTTGTTGAGACCATCGCGGATCTTCACCCCGCTGAGCCCGTTCCCGATGGCCGTTGTTCCCGCTGCATCGGTACCGATGTGGTTCCCACGGATGTGGTTGCCGGCGCTGTTCTCATTGGTGTACACGCCGTACTCGAGGTTGCCGCTGATGATGTTCCGCGAGGCCGCGTCCGTGCCACCGATGATGTTGTTGTCGGAGGCCTCAACCATCACACCGCACAGGTTGGCGCGTGCCGCTCCGCTGGCGTTCACCCCGATGCGATTGCCCGCCACCGTGTTGGCATCGGCCTCACTGAGGTGGATGCCCCATCCGGTATTGCCCGCCACGATGTTGCCTTCGCCGGTCGCGCTGCCTCCGATGGTATTGCCCGTGGCACCGCTGGCCAGGGTGATGCCTTCACCCGAGTTCGGCAATGCCGCATCGCCGTCGGCGCGCACGCCCACACGGTTGGACCGGATCCGGCAGCCTGTGGCACCGGCGCGCACCACGATGCCGTCCTGCGCATTGCCCGAAACGATGTTCCCGGCATCGGGCAACCCGATAAGGGCGTTGTTGGAGGCGTCGATGAGCACGCCTTGATGGGCGTTCGGTAGCGCGGAGCCGCCGGTGATGTCCGTTCCGATGTAGTTGCCCGCTGCTGTGCCGCCATGCGAACCGCTGATCACGTAAAGGCCCTGATGCCCGTTCCCGCTGATCAGATTGCCGGTTGCCGCGTCCGCTCCCACCACCCAGTCCAGCGAGTGCTCGATGGTGATCCCGGTGTACCCGTTCGGCCGGGCGCTGGTGCCGGCTGCGTTGGTACCGATGCGGTTGTTGTGGAACACCGTCCGGTCGCTGTTCAGCACATAGGCGCCATCACCGAGGTTGCCGGCGAGGGTGTTGTTCAGCACCCGCGTGTCCGAAGCGCCGCTGAGGAACAGACCGGCAGCGGTATTGGGGATCACCGTGGCGCCATCGCTCCCGAGCCCGATCCGATCGTAGGCCACGATCGCACCGGTGGTGTTGATCAGCTCCAGACCGTTCTGCCCGTTCCCGCTGATGGTGTTCGCGGTGGCGGCATCCCCGCCGATGGCGATCCCCGCGCCGCCCGTGCATCGGATGCCACCGAACACATTGGGAAGGGCTGCGGTACCCGCGCTGTTCGTACCCACCCGATTGCCGTGCACCCTGCAGGAGTCGCCTTGGAGGATCATGCCGCGCCACCCGTTGCCGGAGATCACGTTGTTCACGATGTAGGAGGAGTGTCCGATGAGGTCGATACCGCTCATGGCATTGGGAATGGCCACGCTGCCCGCCAAGTCCGTTCCGATGCGGTTGTGCATCACCGTGTTGGCGGGACTCGTTCCCTTGATGCCGTCGCCCGTGTGGCCGGAGATCACGTTGCCCACGGCGGGGTCCACCGCCCCGAGCATGTTGCCATACGCACCGTCGCGCAGTTCGATGCCCACGGGCTGCGTGCAGATGGCCGTATTGCCCGCCCTGTCGGTACCGATGCGCGAACGGCAGACCTGGTTCGCCCACGCTCCGGGACCGGCGATCACCACGCCACCACCCGCGTTGCCGCTGATGGTGTTGATGTACGGCCAATAGATATCGCCCACGCGGCATGAGGAGGTGTTGTTGATGAACACCCCCGCGCCGCCATTGCCGGCGCAGGTGATGCCATCGGGCATTACTCCGATATGGCAGCCTTGGACATCCGAGTTGGGTCCGTTGAACTGGACCCCGTTGCCGCTGAAGTTGGTGATGCTGATGCAGCTCACGGTTCCCCAGCCCGTATCGAACGTGAGCCCGTTCGCTCCCGCACCTGCGCTGCTGCCGTTGATGCGCACCACCGGCGTTGATGTGAATTCCGGATCCGTTTCCCCTAGGATACGTGTGGGATGCAGCAGCGCGGGCAGTGGGCCGTTCAACTCGATGGTGTTCGGCCCGCTTCCCGGCAGGTCGAAGAAGATCTGGTTGGCTGTCCATGCATCCACGTTGTTGTTGCACGCCATCACGGCTTCGCGCAGGCTGATGCCGTCCGGTCCTGGTGAACCCACCAGATCGATCACGGAGGAGGTGTTTCCGTTCACGGTCTCGCTGATGTTCGTCACACGAAGCGCTCCGCTGTAGCAGGCCACGTTGGCGGCGAACTCCGAGGTGGAGGCGTCTTCATCGTTGGTGGCGGTCATGGTGATCGGAGTGCCTGGAGGGATATTGTTCCACGTGCCGGCGGTGGCATGGAAGGAGCCGCTGCCGGAAGAGCCGAGCTGTCCCCATCGTGCGCCGATCCACAGGTGTCCTTCACCATGGCCGGAAGGATCCCCGAGGGCGGCATAGAAATCGAAACGGTGCCAGGTGTTCGGATCTCCGGTGGCGGTGAAGTTCACGTAGACCACATGGTCCTCATCGGTCATGGCGGCCGTGATCACCGGATGGTTCTGGAGGCGATTGGGTCCGTTGTCCAGGTCACCGGCGTCATTGGGTGTCACCCCGTCATTGTTGAGGTCGATGCCCAATCCGCCGTTGGACCAGATGTAGCTGGAGGCCACATCGAGCCGGGTGGCGGCACCCACCACCACCACTCCGGCGCCCGTGCATCCGGTGATCCGGTTGAAGCTGTATCCGGTGGTTCCGAAACGGTTGTCCTTGCTACCGCCATCCGCACGCACGCCTTCTTGAAGACCGCCGATCGTGGTGGTGCCGTTGGCGGATAGGCCGAACTGGTTCAATATCACCTCATTGTCGGTGCATGCGGTTCCCGAGAAGCGGAGGCCTGGGCCGGTGGGGTTGCCGGAGAAAAGGTTGCGGCTTTCCGCTTCATAGCCGCCGATGACGTTGGAGGCGCTGAGTACGAGCAGCCCGTTCCCCGTTCCGCTGGAGGCGGTCCCGGTGGCGTTCGTGCCCAGGAAGTTGCCGGCGATCACCGTGTTCGTGGCACTGCTCTGCAGCGTGATGGAGTTCGTGGTGCACCGGTTGATCACTAGGCCACGGATAACACAGTTGCTCGCGGTGATGTTGATCGCCGTGGCGACGCTGTTGTTGCCGTTGAGTTCGATGAGGAGCACGGCATTGCTGCCCGGATCGATCGTGTTCGTGGACGCGCCGGATTGCGAATAGCCGTTCAGCAGGAGTTGCCCGCTGATGGTGGGCAGCGTGCTCGATAGCGTGATGGTGCGCAGCCCCGGCCCGGGAATGTTGAATCGGATGGTGTCCGCGCCTGCTGCCGCATTGGCCGCGGTGATGGCTGCACGTAGGGATCCCGCACCGGCATCGGCCGTGCTGGTCACCGTGAAGGTGGCGGCCCGCAGATCGATCGGCTGCGCGATGGCACACAGCAGGACGAAGGCGACGAGGAACGTGCGGAATGGAAGTGGTGACATGGGCTCTCCGGGATCGGTTCTTTCGGGTCCGTCGCGATCCTTCGCTGGTGCGAGAGGATCGGACGAGGCAGAACCGAGGGCCGTGGAGAGGCCGGACCACAGTTCAGACCAAGCTGAACGATGGACTCTGGCCGCTTCTACTGGAGGGCGAACGTGAAGGTTTCAACCGGGACATCACATGGGATCGATGAAGGCCGGTTCTAGCAACCATGAACGGGCCAAGTAGAGGGACGAGAGCCGGTACTGGACCTCAGTTCCGTCCGCTGTAGCCCTCGAAACGACCGTCGCGGAAGACCAGATAGAAGGGAACGGACAGGAACTCGGTACGGTCCGCATATCGGACATCATATTCCATCCGGCCACTGTCACCCTCGATCGGGTGGTCCCAGTAAATGGTCACGTGCTCAGGTCGGCTGTCCTCCACTTCCTGCTTGGTCATGCCCTTCTTCAGACCGCTTATCCAGCGGTTGGCACGCTCGTGTCCCGATGACATGCACGAGGTCAGGAAAAGGACGGAGGGAAGAAGAAAGGATCGCAGGTTCATCCTACCGAGCCCTCGAGGCTGACCGCCAGGAGCTTCTGTGCTTCCACGGCGAATTCCATCGGCAGCTGGTTCAACACCTCCTTGCAGTAGCCGTTCACGATCAGGCTCACGGCCTTCTCGGTCTCGATGCCACGCTGGTTCAGGTAGAAGATCTGGTCCTCACCGATCTTGCTGGTGGTGGCCTCATGCTCCACCATGGCGCTGGGGTTCTCGCTCTCGATGTAGGGGAACGTGTGCGCGCCGCAGCGGTCACCGAGCAGCAATGAATCGCACTGGCTGAAGTTGCGGGCACCCTTCGCACCGCGTCCGATCTTCACCAAGCCGCGGTAGCTGTTGTTGGAGAAGCCTGCGCTGATGCCCTTGCTCACGATGGTGCTCTTGGTGCCCTTGCCGATGTGGGTCATCTTGGTGCCCGTATCGGCCTGCTGCCGGTTGTTGGTCACCGCCACGCTGTAGAACTCACCGGTGCTGTAGTCGCCCTTCAGCACGCAGCTCGGGTACTTCCAAGTGATCGCGCTGCCGGTCTCCACCTGGGTCCAGCTGATCTTGCTGCGATCGCCGAGGCAAAGACCGCGCTTCGTCACGAAGTTGTAGATGCCACCCTTGCCGTCCTTGTCGCCGGGGTACCAGTTCTGCACGGTGCTGTACTTGATCTCGGCATCCTTCAGTGCCACCAGTTCCACCACGGCCGCGTGCAGCTGGTGCTCATCGCGGATCGGGGCGGTGCAGCCTTCGAGGTAGCTCACGTAGGCGCCTTCGTCGGCGATCAGCAGCGTGCGTTCGAACTGGCCGGTCATGGCCTCGTTGATGCGGAAGTAGGTGCTGAGCTCCATCGGGCAGCGCACGCCCGGCGGGATGTAGCAGAAGCTGCCGTCGCTGAACACGGCGCTGTTGAGCGCGGCGAAATAGTTGTCCGTGCGCGGCACCACGGTGCCCAGGTACTTCTTCACCAGTTCGGGGTGCTCCTTCACCGCATCGCTGAAGCTGCAGAAGATGATGCCCTTCTCCTTCAACGTGGCCTGGAAGGTGGTCTTCACGCTCACACTGTCGAACACGATGTCCACGGCCACACCGGCGAGGCGCTTCTGCTCCTCCATGCTGATACCCAGTTTCTCGAAGGTCTTGATCAGCTCGGGATCGGCCTCGTCGAGGCTGTTCAGCGTGGGCTTCTTCTTGGGCGCGCTGTAGTAGTACGCGTTCTGGTAGTCGATCTTGGGATAGTGCACATGCGCCCAGGTGGGCTCCTCCATCCGCTGCCAAAGCCGGAAGGCCTCCAGGCGCCATTCCAGCATCCACTCGGGCTCGTCCTTCTTCGCGCTGATGAAACGCACGATGTCCTCGTTCAGGCCCTTCGCCGCCTTCTCGCTCTCGATGTCGGTAACGAAGCCGTAGGCGTATTCCTTGGAAGTGACCTCGCGGAGGATATCGTCGGTGTCCTGGGCCATGAATGGTTCACCACAGAGGCACGGAGGACACAGGGAATGCGAACTCCCTGCTGGATCGTGCTGCTCGTGTGGGCTTTGTCATATTGGATTTCCTCTGTGCGCTCCGTGCCTCCGTGGTGGACCTCAGATACTGAAGCTCTCGCCGCAACCGCAGGTGCGTGATGCGTTCGGGTTCACGAACTGGAAGCCCTTTCCGTTGAGGCCACCGCTGAAATCGAGGGTGGTACCCAGCAGGTACAGCAGGCTCTTCTTATCCACCACCACCTTCACACCGTTGTCCTCGAACACCTTGTCGCCCTCCTTCATCTGGTCGTCGAAGTCCAGGTCGTACATCAGGCCGGAACAACCGCCGCCCTTCACGCCCACGCGCAAGAAATGGTTGGGACCACGGCCCTCGGCTCCGAGGAGCTTGGACACTTCGGTCTTGGCGTTCTCGCTCACTTTGATCATCGCGTTCCTGTTATTTAGAATGGGTCTAAACAGAAGGGTCGTCAAAGTTAGGGCGAAATGACTTCCGTCACCCGATCTACGGTGGGGGAATACCGCCCACGGAGGCACGGAACGCATGGCGAAGGCGGATCCCGAGTTCCAGCGCTGCCCGTGTGTCGGTCTTGCCCGGTGACTTTCTCCGTGTGCCCCGCGCCGCTATGGCATACCCCTAGGAGGCTGTCAATGGATCAACCCTTCGGCACCATGGTAGGGGGCTGGTAAAGGGGGATGGTACTTTCGCGCACCCCTTTTTGCCATGAGAACCAACCTGTTCGCTCCCGTCGTCCTGGCCACGCTGACATTGGCCGCCTCAACCTCCGCGCCGAAGGAGGAGAAACCCGAGGTACCGCAAGGTCCGCCCGCCTTCGACGTGGCCGGCATGGACACCACGGTGAAGCCCTGCGACGATTTCGATGCCTACGCCAACGGCACGTGGAAGAAGAACAATCCGGTGCCGCCGACCGAATCGCGTTGGGGCGGGTTCAATATCCTGGCCAAGGAGAACCTCGAGGTGAAGGTCAAGGGCATCATCGATGAACTGCTCGCGAAGAAGGATGCCAAGAAGGGCAGCGAGGAACAGCTGGTCTCCGACCTATACCGCTCGTTCATGGACACCGTGACGATCGAGAAGTTGGGCGTAACGCCGTTGAAGCCCTGGTTCGATCGCATCGACGGCATGAAGGACATCGGCGAGTACGCCGTGCTGGCCGGTGAGCTCCAGAAGATCGGTGTGTCGCAGTTCATCGGCATGGGCGCCATGGCCGACATGCGGAACAGCAAGATGAACACGCTGTACAGCTCGCAGGCAGGCCTGAGCCTGGGTGAACGCAGCTACTACGACAAGACCGACAGCGGCATGGTCCGCATCCGGGCCGAGTTCGTGAAGCACGTGGACACCATGTTCGGCCTGGCCGGACTGCCCGAGAAGAACGCCGGCGCCACCCTGCTCGCCTTCGAAACAGGCCTGGCCAAACTGCAGCTCACCAACATCCAGACGCGCAACCCGGAGATCTACAAGGCGGTGCCCTTCG
>DASWWQ010000181.1:0-4567 GCA_036405935.1 Flavobacteriales bacterium | reverse complement strand
TGCCGATGTGCGAGGCCTTGAGGATGCCGAGCTCGCGCTGGAAGTAGCTGTAGTACACGCTGGCGTTCCAGCGATGCACGCGCATGCCCACCGAAGCGGAACCGCCGTACTCGCGCAGGCCCGTGTTGCTCAACACGTAGTCGGCGGCCTGGCTGTCCCCGATGTATCGCCCGCTGCCCTGCACGCGCCATCCCAGGCCCGGCACACCACCCACACCACCTTGCAACAGTCCGCCCCCTCCACCGCCGCGACCGTTGTACAGGCCGATGCCGCGTACCTCACCACCGAGGCCCTTTTCACGCGGTAGCTCCACGGGTTCGGTGATCACCACACCGCCCAAGGCATCGCTGCCGTACTGCACCGAAGCAGCGCCCTTCACCACGGTGACCTGATCGCTGCTGAACGGATCGAGGTTCGGCGCATGCTCGGTGCCCCATTGCTGGTCCTCCTGGCGGATGCCTTGGTTCAAGGTGAGCACCCGATTGCCGCTGAGCCCATGGATCACGGGCTTTCCGATTGTGGGGCCGCTGTTCAACGTGGTGACACCGGGAATGGTGGCCAGCATCTCAGCCAGCGAACGCCCCGAGGCCTTCTCCATGGAGCTTCTGTCGATCTCCTGATGCGCTTGTCCGACGTGCTCGTCCGGCCGCTCGCGCGCCACCTCCAGTTCCTTCAGTTCGGCTTCGTGATGTTCCAGCCGGATGTCGATGCTCCGATCGGCGGAGAGATCAACGATACGCTCCACGGGCTCGCAATCGAGGTGCGAAACGCGAAGCGTGTACCGGCCCGGACACAACCCGCCGATCATGAAGTGCCCCTCGGCGTCCGCTTCCACCGTCCGTGGAAGCTCCTTCACCAACACGCTGGCGAAACCCAAGGAGGTACGGTCGTGCTCATCGATCACCTGTCCGCTCAAGGTGAGCGAACAAGGCGCATCCTGGCCGAAAAGACGAATGGAAAGGAGGAGGAACGGAAGAGTGCCCTTCAGGCGCATGGGAAAGGTCGGGTCGGCATGGCGCGGCCATGCATGGGAACAGCGGAACAGGCCACTGGACTAAGCAGCGGCGGAGTGGACCCACACCGGCGGCCCACGCGCCTCCTGCACCGACACGCGCCTGGGAAGCGAACCCTCAGGCTTCTCCGCACCTTGGCGGGCACATATGCCGCACAGGGGTACCGCAACGGCCGCAGGGGACACATCGCTCAGCGGGACCGGTGCTTCGCAGATCGGGCAATGCGCGTCGGCCTGCACCGTGGCTCCACCCTCCGGCCGCTCATGGGTAACACCGTGGGAGCAGTGGTGGAAGGCGGTCCGCGGAAACGCCACCAGGACCATCGCCAAGGCCAACAGCCAAGCGGATAGCGCTCGGGACCGGTGCAGGAGCATGGAACAAAGCTAGACCCCTATCCCGATCGACCGTTGGTAGGCTGTGGAGAACCACTCGTCACTCGGCCGGTCTCCTATGGGCCAGCCTTCTAATTTCACCACCGGTCCCGGGAACATGGCCTTACTCCGCCCCCTCTTCTTCCTGCTCTGCATCGGCACCGCTGCCGTGGCTGATGCACAGATGCAGGAGCGCAGCGTGCGGCCCGGCCTTCAGGAGGAACTGTGCTCCTGCATGAGCGCCATTCCGGCGAACAGCGACGACGCCCGTTTCGAGGCCAACGTGCGGACCTGCTTGGAGAACGGTGTGCTGCACCATCCGGGTGAGGTGCTGGATCTTCTGGAACGGCATCCGCAACGCGGCAACAAGGCCTATCTCCTTGGATTGATCCTGGGCGGGGCCTTGGAAGGACGGTGTGCCGGCTTCCAGGTGGTGAAGGCCCGCCTGCAGCAGATGCCGGCGCGGGTGCCGAACGATCGGAAAGGAACCTGACCTTCGCCGGACGTCCCGCCAATAACCGGGACCACTACCATGGGGATCGAGCACATCGGCATCCTGACCTCCGGTGGAGACGCACCGGGCATGAACGCGGCCATCCGCGCAGCCGTTCGCACGGCGCACTTCCATGGATTGAAGGTGAGCGGTGTGCAGGAAGGTTATGATGGAATGATCCGCGGCGACATCCGTCCCTTGGGCGTACGCGACGTCAGCAACATCATCCAGCGCGGTGGCACGATCCTTCGCTCCGCCCGCAGCGAGGAGTTCCGCACTGTGGAGGGCCGTCGAAAAGCCGCCCGGTCGTTGGCACAGGCCGGTATCGACGGGTTGGTGGCGGTCGGTGGGGACGGAACCTTCACCGGGGCTACCTTCCTGGAGCGGGAGCACGGTGTTGCGATCATCGGCATTCCGGGCACCATCGACAACGACCTCGGCGGCACCGACATCACGCTCGGTTTCGACACGGCCACCAACACCGCCGTGGAGGCCATCGACCGCATCCGCGACACAGCGTCCTCGCATGATCGGCTCTTCTTCGTGGAGGTCATGGGGCGGACATCCGGGGCCATCGCCCTGCAGTGCGGTATCGCTGCAGGTGCCGAATACGTGCTCGTACCCGAGCGCCGCGAATCCATCAACGACCTGATAGCCGCGCTGGAGCAGGCCTCCACGACCAAATCCTCGGTGATCGTGATCGTGGCCGAGGGCGATGAGGAAGGTGATGCCTTCACCGTGGCGCGGAAGGTGAAGGAACGTTTCTCGCACTACGATACGCGCGTAAGCGTCCTGGGGCATCTGCAACGCGGAGGATCCCCCACCGTCACGGACCGGGTGCTGGCCAGCCGCTTGGGCGTTGCAGCCGTGGAGGCGCTCCGCGACGGTGAACGCGGAAGGATGGCGGGCGTGGTCAACGGGAAGGTGGTGCTGACGCCCTTCGCCGAAACGATCGGCAGCAAGAGGGAGTTGAGCCCGGAACTGCTGCGGATCTCAGCGATCCTGGCGATCTGAACCTACTGCTTCACCAAGCGGGAACGGCCCAGCACGTGCCCCTTGTCGTCCAGCACCTGCACCATGTAGGTGCCGGCCGCCATATGCTCCAGTTCGATGCGTGGACGGGCCGTGGTCTCCAGCACCACCTTTCCACTGAGGTCGTAGAAGCGGACCATCCGTGCATCGGGTGAACTGAAACGCATGGTGACGTGGTCACGCGCCGGGTTCGGGAACAGGGCGAGGCCGTTCCCCTCCAAGGCCTGCATCAACATGCCGGTCGACAATTCACAAGCATCACCGATGCCGTTGCCGTTCAGGTCGGTCTGTTCGGTGTTCGCGATCCAGACGCAATTGTCGCAGGCATCCCCCACTCCATCCTCGTCGAAGTCGGACTGGGCCGGATTGTAGATCGTGGAGCAGTTGTCCTCGCATTCGATGAGGTCATCGGAATCCGTATCCGAGTTCGGCTCGATGCCGGTGGTGCCTCCGGCGCACACTCCGCAGTCGTCCACCTCGGCGGAGCCACCCACTACTCCGGCGCAATCCAAGGGTTGCGTATTGCCGGGGCAATCGCAGGTCACCGTCCACAAAGTGCCCAGGCCATCGCACACCGTACCTGGCAGGGCCGAGCCGCCCGGAACACCTTCACAATCCAGGAGCTGACCCGCGCACTGGCAATCGGCATCCACCATATCGTTGGCCGTTGCCGGGTTGTTGTCGTTGCAGGAAGAACCGATCAGGCCCGGGGTATCTGGGCAGTTGTCCATGATATCGCAGACGCCATCGCCATCACTGTCCGGTGCAGGCGTACCGATGCACTGACAGTTCCCGTTCAGCGCATCATTGGTGGTGCAGGCGTTACCGTCGTTGCAGCTGCTTCCCGGGATCGCCGTTCCACCGGGCACGCCATTGCAATCCAGCGCAACACCCGCACAGGTGCAGTTCACCGACCACACATCGTTGCCGGTGGAGGGGTCGTTGTCGTTGCAGGATGTACCGGGCTGGGCAGGGCCGTTCGGCACACCCGCGCAGTCCAGGTCCACGAGTTGGCCCACGCACATGCAGTTGGCGTTCACCACGTCATTGATCGTGGCCGAGTTGCCGTCGTTACAGGTGCTACCGATCTGACCGGGCGTGTCGGGACAGTTGTCCTGGGCATTGCAGATGCCGTCCCCGTCGCTATCCGGCGAAGGCGTACCCACACACTGGCAGTTCGCATTGAGCACATCGTTGGTGGTGCACGCATTGCCGTCGTTGCAGCTCGAACCGATCTGGCCCGCCACGTTCGGGCAGTTGTCCGAGCAGTTCGGAACGCCATCACCGTCCGTATCGGTCGTCACCGGCGTACCCACGCACTGGCAGTTCGCGTTCAGCACATCGTTCGTCGTGCAGGCATTACCGTCGTTGCAGCTCGATCCGATCTGACCGGCCACATTGGGGCAGTTGTCCGAGCAATTCGGGACGCCATCACCGTCGGTGTCGGTCGTCACCGGCGTACCCACGCACTGACAGTTCGCGTTGAGCACATCGTTCGTCGTGCACGCATTACCGTCGTTTCAGCTCGATCCGATCTGACCGGCCACATTGGGGCAGTTGTCCGAGCAATTCGGGACGCCATCACCGTCGGTGTCGGTCGTCACCGGCGTACCCACGCACTGGCAGTTGGCGTTCAGCACATCGTTCGTCGTGCACGC
>DASWWQ010000180.1:0-8411 GCA_036405935.1 Flavobacteriales bacterium | reverse complement strand
GCCACGGCCTACAGTTGGCTGACCATGCGGAGCAAGCTGGTGCCGGTGGTGCAGGTCTCGAGCAGCTTGGTGCAGTGGGTGCTGCTGGGTGGCATCCTGCTGATCAACACCTTCCCGCAACTGCTGTTGGCCGGTATCGTCCTCTTCGCGATGACCACGATCTTCAGTGTGATCACCCTGCCGGTGGAATACGATGCCAGCAACCGGGCGCTCGCCTGGCTGAAATCGCGCCACATGGTGCAACCGGCGGAGTATGCCATGAGTGCCGATGCGCTGAAGTGGGCGGCCCGTACCTACCTGATCGCGGCCATCGGCTCCATCGCCACGCTGCTCTACTACGTGATGATCTACATGAACGGCAGCCGCCGTAACTGATCGTCCTGACCCTCGTCCGAACGGCCTCCCGCAAAGGAGGCCGTTCGCTTTTTTCAAGCACCTTCCTCGCTATTTCACCGCAGAGGCGCAAAGGCGCAGCGTTCACGGAGAAGGCTCAAGTACCGGGCGGATGGAGATCCCAAAGGAGCGCTAACGCAAGCGCAGCACGACCGGCAGGTGATCGCTGAAGCCTCCCTTGTAGTCGGTGCGACTGTAGGTGCGGTCCGGTGACATCCCGAACTTGGGGTGCTTGAAGAGCAGGCGCCGGTCGTAGAAGGACTTGGCTTCCCGCGTGCGGTCCAGCATGGTGCTGCTCACGATGAACTGATCGAGGTAGTCCCAGTCGCCTTGATAGTTGTAGCTGCCGTGCCCTTGGGGCTGGTCGATGCACATCAACGCGTGCAGATCGCCTTCGGTGAGGCTGCAGGTGGCCTTCAAACCTTGCTGGATGCTCGGATCCAACGGCCCGTCGTTGAAGTCGCCCATGATCACGATCAGGGCCTCGGGGTCCTTCCGCAGGATACCATCGACCTGGGTACGCACCACGTCGGCAGCGGCCCTGCGCTTGTACGCACTCTCGTCCGCGCCGTCGCGACGGCTGGGCCAGTGGTCCACGAAGACGTGGAGCCTCTCCCCTTTCGCCAGTTCCAGTTCGGCGTACAGCACGTCCCTTGTGCGGTCGTTGTCGGGCAGCGGAACGTTCAGGGCTTCCTTCTTCAGCACTGTAGCATGATCCGGGGACACCAGCAGCGCCACATCGATGCCGCGTTCGTCCGGGGAATCGAAGTGCACCACCTGATAGCCGGCCGGCCGCAGCACTGCGGTCCGGGCCAGATCCTCCACCACCGTCCGGTTCTCCACTTCCACCAGACCCACGATGGGCGGGAGTTCCGGAGCCGTCCAGGAGATGGCGTCGGCCAGTTGGGCCAGCTTGTGCCGATAACGTCCGGTGTTCCAGTGCAATTCACCGGAAGGCAGGAAGTCCCGGTCATCGATCGCCGGATCATCCAAGGTGTCGAAGAGGTTCTCGACGTTGTAACTCACGATGGCTTGGCCGGATAGCGGGCGCAAGGGCTGGTCCGGCCGAGCGGGTGCGGGCTGCTCCGCCGAGATGGTGTCCGCACCGATGCTGCCGCACGCAAGGAGCAGCGCTGTGGAGGCGAGGGTCGGCAGGATTCCGTTTTTCATGAAGGCGGGTGATAACGTGATGCCGGTTCCTTCGACCATGGCTCAGGCGGCCCTGCCGGACAGGGATATTACCGCCTCGCTGTGCGGCTGCGGGTGGCCTTGATGCCCAGAACGCCCAGCAAACCCCGCATCAGAGCGGAGGCGCCGGTGCGGGCCACTTGGCGGACCAGCGTGTTCTTGCTGATCTTCTCCAAGGTGCTGGGTTCCTCCTTCACGGCCTTGGGCTTGGGTGCAGGAGCTGCTGGATCTTCCTCTTCCTGATGCGCTTTGATGCGTTGCTCCAGGATCTCGAAGGCGCTCTCGCGATCGATGGCCTCGTTGTACTTCTTCGCCATGGTGCTGCGCGCCACCAGGCCGTCGATCTCCAAGGAGGACAGCACATCCATGCGCGTTCCGGGCGTGCGCAGCAGCGTATGGGCCAAGGGCGTCGGCGTGCCCTTTTCGCTGAGGGCGGTCACCAAGGCTTCGCCGATGCCCAAGGAGGTCAGCAGCGACTCCACGTTGTAGAACTCGGTCTCGGGATAGTTCTGGGCGGTCTTCTTGATCGTGGTGCGGTCCTTCGCCGTGAAGGC
This sequence comes from Flavobacteriales bacterium, assembly GCA_036405935.1. Classification (GTDB taxonomy): domain Bacteria; phylum Bacteroidota; class Bacteroidia; order Flavobacteriales_F; family PHOS-HE28; genus PHOS-HE28. Next base: position 6,276 of record DASWWQ010000180.1, on the reverse strand, counting down.
GCGGAGGGCATGCTGCACCTTCAGCCCCAATTGCCCCAACACGTTCTCGGGCACATCGCTCGGATCCTGCGTGCAGAAGTACACCCCCACCCCTTTCGAGCGGATCAGCTTGATGATCGTCTCGATCTGGTCCAGCAGGGCCTTGGTGGCCGTGTCGAAGATCAGGTGCGCCTCATCGATGAAGAGCACCAGCTTGGGTTTGTCGGCATCGCCCTGCTCGGGGAAGGTGTTGTAGATCTCCGCCAGCAGGCACAGCATGAAGGTGCTGAAGAGGCGCGGCTTGTCCTGGATGTCGGTGAGGCGTACGATGCTGACCACGCCCTTGCCGTCGCGCACCTGCAGGAGGTCCTGTGGATCGAAGCTGCGCTCGCCGAAGAAGCGTTCGGCACCCTGCTGTTCGATCTCGATGAGCTTGCGCAGGATGATGTTCACCGTGGCGGGGCTCACCGCGCCGTATTCCTTCTGGATCGCGGCCTTGCCTTCCTGCGTGATGTACTGGAGGCTCCGGCGCAGGTCCTTGATGTCCAGCAGCGCCAGGCCGTTGTCGTCGCAGTACTTGAACACCAAGGCCAGCACGCTCTGTTGCGTGTCGTTCAGCTCGAGGATACGACCCAGGAGCACCGGCCCGAATTCGCTGATCGTGGCGCGCAGCCGGGCACCGGGCTCATTGCTCAAGGTCAGCAGTTCCACCGGGATGTTCTGCGGGGCCCAAGGCTCGCCGATCTTCTGGTGCCGCTCGTTGAACTTGTCCGTGGCCGATGCGGGCGAGGCCAGTCCGCTGAGATCGCCCTTGATGTCCATCAGCAGCGTAGGCACGCCGTTCAGGGAGAGTTGCTCGGCCAGGGCTTGGAGCGTCTTCGTCTTTCCCGTTCCGGTGGCTCCTGCGATCAGGCCGTGCCGGTTCATGGTCCGCAGGGGGATCCGCACCTGGGTGCCGGGAGGACATTCGCCGTTCAGCAAGGGTGCTCCGAGCAGGATCGATGGGCCTTTGAAGACGTAGCCCTGCTGCATGGTGGTGGTGAACTGTTCCGGTATGCTCATGGGGGCAAAGGAAGTGTTGGGGAAACTGGAAAACGGAAGAGGAAAAGGGAAACCCGGGGATCATGTCCGGAACAGGAGCAGGTCCGCGAGCAAGTGGATGAAGGAGCAAGCTCGCAGCTCAGGGCTCGAAGCTCGCGGCTGCATTGGAACGAAAAAGGGGCCGAAGCCCCTCTCCCGCTTGTTGTCCTCGGCTCAGCTGAACAGCTTGCCCAGCATGCCTTTGGCCATATCGGCCACACCGCCGCCGTTGCCTCCGGCGAAGCTGCCGATGAGGCTTTGCAGGTTCTTGTTGTCGCCGCCCACGTACTTGCCCACCAGGCCGGTGATCATGGGCAGCAGCAGGTCCTTCACACCGCCCGCCTTGGCCGCATCGAGACCCACTTCACCGGTGAGCTTGCCTTGCAGCACGCTGCCGATGTTGTTGAGGATGCCGTCGGCACCGGCGGTGTTCTTCGCGTCGCTGAAGAGGTTCATGACGTCATCGAGGCCGAAGCCATCGCCGCCGCCGATCACCTGGGTGATGCTGCTGGCCGCCGCGTTCACGGAGCCGTTGGCCTGTTGTTCGTTGAGGCCGAGCTTGTTGATCAGCTCAGGACCGGCCTGTTGCTTCAAGGTGGAAAGGATCTGGTCGAGCATTGGGGGTCAAGGGTTTGAGGTCTGTTGACGCAGGCGAACGACGAAGTCACGCCGTGTTGAAAGTAGTTGTTCGGGGCGACGAAGGTGGGCCGGTGGACCTGGGCGATCTTTCAACAGGGGCTTTTCCTCTTTCCCGCCCATACCGGGCGCGGGAGAAGGCATTTGTGCAACAGGATGCGGAACAGGTGATCGTTCAAAAGTCGTTGGCCCAACGCCAAGCATCGAGCCTTTTCGCCCCGCTACTTTCGCCGCCGTTGAAACGTTGACCCAACGGCAAACGGAACAACACAAAACCGAACGAAGCATGGCGAAGATCATCGCGATGGTGAACCAGAAGGGCGGCGTGGGCAAGACCACCTCGGCCATCAACTTGGCCGCCTGCCTGGGCGTGCTGGAGCGCCGCACCCTGTTGGTGGATGCCGACCCGCAGGCCAACGCCACCAGCGGCACGGGCTTCGACCCCAAGAACGTGAAGGCCAGCATCTACGAGAGCATCATCAACGGTGCGCCCGCCAGCGAGGTCATCATCGCCACCGACAACCCGAACCTCGATCTCCTCCCCGGCCATATCGACCTGGTGGGTGCCGAGATCGAGATGATCGACATGCCCGAGCGCGAGCGCCAGATGAAGAAGGTGCTCGATCCCCTGCGCGACCAGTACGACTTCATCATCATCGACTGCTCCCCTTCGCTGGGCCTGGTGACGGTGAACTCGCTGGTGGCCGCCGACAGCGTGATCGTACCCGTGCAGTGCGAGTACTTCGCCCTGGAAGGTCTGGGCAAACTGCTGAACACCATCAAGATCGTGCAGCAACGCCTGAACCCCGACCTGGTGATCGAGGGCATGCTGCTGACGATGTACGACAGCCGCCTGCGCTTGGCCAACCAAGTGGTGGAGGAAGTGAAAACGCACTTCCAGCAGTTGGTGTTCGACACCGTGATCCACCGCAACGTGGCCTTGGGTGAAGCCCCCAGCCATGGGCAGACCATCATCATGCACGACGCGGCCAGCAAAGGCGCCACCAACTACCTGAACCTCGCCCGCGAGATCCTGCAGAAGAACGACATGACGCGCATCAAGGAGCAGGAGCGCACCATCCCCATCGTTGAGGAAGAGCAAGCATGATCAAGAAGAAAGGACTGGGCCGCGGCCTGAGCGCGTTGCTGGAGGATTCCGCAACGGATGTCACCGAAGGTCCCCCGGCGGCCAGCGGCACCACGCCCCGTGTGGCCGGCAGCATCGCCACCATCCCCGTCTCGCAGATCGAGGCCAATCCCTTCCAGCCCCGGACGCACTTCGCGCCGGAAGCGCTGACGGAACTGGCCCAGAGCATCAAGGAGCTCGGCATCATCCAGCCCGTCACCGTGCGGAAGATGGGCTACGACAAGTACCAGCTGATCAGCGGTGAACGCCGCTTCCGCGCTTCGCAGCTGGCCGGCCTCACCGAGGTGCCCGCCTACATCCGCATCGCCAACGATGAGGGCATGCTGGAGATGGCCCTGGTGGAGAACATCCAGCGGGAGGAACTCGACGCCATCGAGGTGGCCATCAGCTTCCAGCGCCTGCTGGACGAGGTGAACCTGACCCAGGAGCAGCTCAGCGAGAAGGTGGGCAAGGAACGCGCAACGGTGGCCAATTACCTGCGCCTGCTGAAGCTGCCGCCCGAAGTGCAGCTCGGCCTCCGTCAACGGACCATCGGTATGGGCCACGCCCGCGCCCTCATCACCATCGGCGATCCCCAGAAGCAGGTGGAGTTCTACCACCGCATCGTGGAGAGCCAGATGAGCGTGCGCCAAGTGGAGGAATTGGCCCGGGAGGACAAACGGCCGGTCTTCAACAAGAAATTCTCCGAGGGCAGCAAGATGAGCGCCGCGCGCCACCGCGACCTCAGCAAGCAACTGGCCGGCATGTTCGGCACGCGCGTGAGCGTGAAGGAGAACGAGTTCGGCAAGGGCAAGATCGAGATCGCCTTCAAGAGCGAAGAGGAACTGCACCGCATCAAGCGTTTGCTGGAGAGCCGGTAGGCCTCGTGTTCGAGAGCAGCTGGATCGGGAAAGGTGCGCGACCCGTGCACCTTTCCCGACCCAAGCACGTTGTCACTGCGGCCTTGAGCCGCAGTCGCGGAAAAGCCGTTTCCGTAGCATTCCGGTACAAAGCGATCTTTGCGCCCTCCCATGCTCCCGCTGCGGCACTCCCTCCTCCTTCCCGGCCTGCTCGCCGCAGGGATGGCGTTGGCGCAGACGGACACCACCACGGCTGCTGAACCCCGCGCCGATACGCTGGTCATCGCCCCGGAGCTTCGTCCGGATACCCTTCCCCTCCGAGGACCGATCACGGATATCGTACCTGTGGACAGCGCCGCCACCGACACCGCCGTAGTGCTCGACTGGCGTGCACGACACCAACCCACACGCGCCACGATCTACTCCGCCATTCTGCCCGGGGCCGGACAGATCTACAACCGCAAGTACTGGAAGGCCCCGATCGTCTGGGTGGGGCTGGGCACCTGTGTGTTCTTCATCCAGGACAACAACAAGCAGTACCAGCGTTACAAAACCGCCTACCTGACCAGCTTGGATGGGGACCCCAACACGGTGGACGAGTTCGGCGGTCGGTACCAACCCAGCCAGCTCCGCAATGTGGCGGACACCTACCAGCGTTGGCGCGACCTGAGCTATGTGGCCTTCGGTTTGGTGTACATCCTGAACATCGTGGATGCCACGGTGGACGGTTACTTCGTGCGGTTCGATGTGTCGCCGGGCCTGTCGTTGGACCTCCGTCCTTCCCTACCCTTGGCCGCCCAAGGAGCCGCGGGGTTCTCGTTGGCCCTGCGCCTCTAACTTCGGCGCCCACTGATGAACATCGCTCTGTACGGCTACGGTAAGATGGGCAAGGCCATTGAACAGGTGGCGCTGGCCCGCGGGCACAACGTTCCCCTGAAGGTCAGCTTCGCCAATGCCGGCACCTCTCCCCAGGGCGTGGACGTGGCCATCGAGTTCAGTCGCCCGGAGGAAGCCCTGTCCAATATCGAACTGTGCTTGAAGCACGGTGTGCCCATCGTGGTGGGTACCACCGGTTGGTATGACCAACTGTCCACCGTGCAGGCCTTGGTGAAAGCGCACAGCGGATCGCTGTTGTGGGCCAGCAACTTCAGCATCGGAGTGAACCTCTTCTTCCGCCTCAACAAGTACCTGGCGGGCCTGATGGATGCGCAGCCGGGCTATACGGCGCACATGGACGAGATCCATCACATCCACAAGCGCGATGCTCCGAGCGGAACGGCCATCACCTTGGCGCGGGACATCGATCTGAAGCACCACGGCTATTCCGGCTGGGAGCTCAAGGAGGAGTTGCCAGTAGGCAGGTCGCAGGCGGCAGTTGGTCCGATCCTTCGGCAGGCTCAGGATGACAATGTGCCCATTGCCCCTGCTCCTTTGCCGATCCACAGCCAGCGTATCGGCGAGGTGCCGGGTACGCATGGCATCACGTGGACGAGCGCGGAGGACCGCATCACCATCACCCACGAGGCCTTCGGAAGGCAAGGTTTCGCCACCGGCGCCGTTGTGGCGGCGGAGTGGCTGCGCGGCCGCAACGGTCTCTACACCATGGACGACGTCCTATCCCATTCCCCTGCATGATACCCTGGATCCTGTTGATCGCCTACTTCGGCGTGCTGTTCGCCTGCCTGCCGAAGATCTTCGCCAAGGCCGGAGCGCCCGCTTGGGCCGGACTGGTGCCGTTCTACAACCTCTACGTGTGGAACAAGCTGCTGGGCAAACCCTGGTACTGGCTGATCCTGCTGCTCGTGCCCGGCATCAACCTGCTGATGCTGATCATCTACAACGTGAACACCAGCATCGCCTTCAATGAGCGCGAGTTCAAACAGCACGTAGTGGCCGTCATCGCTCCTTGGTACGTGCTGCCCAAGCTGGCCTACAGCGATGCGAAATGGGTGGGCCCCATCCCGATCGGCAGCCAGAAGCGCACCTTCCTGGGCCAATGGGGGGATGCCATCCTGTTCGCCGTGATCGTGGCCACCACGTTCCGGGTCTACACCTTCGAGGCCTTCACCATCCCCACCGAATCCATGGAGAAGAGCCTGCTTGTGGGTGACTACCTCTTCGTGAGCAAGCTGAGCTACGGTGCGCGCATGCCCATGACCCCGATCACCTTCCCCTTCACCCACCATACCCTGCCACTGACCGAACATACACCCAGCTTCACCAACTGGTTCTCATTGCCCTACAAGCGCTTGCCCGGCTTCGGCACACCGGATCGCGGCGATGCGGTGGTGTTCAACTTCCCCGAGGGCGATACGGTGGTGGCCAACTACCAGAACATGAGCTATTACCAGCTCGCCCGGATGAGTGGTCGCAAGAATCTGCTGGAGCGTGACCGTGTGGTGTTCACCCTGCCCGACGGCCGCCAGGGCTCTGCACCCACCGGTGGCATCCTGGTGCGCCCCACGGACAAACAGGAGAACTACATCAAACGCTGCGTGGCCATCGCAGGCGACTCCGTGGAGGTGAAGGATGGCGTGCTCTTGGTGAACGGCAAGGAGAGCCCGCTCCCCGAACATGGTCAGTACGCCTACTCCT
>DASWWQ010000179.1:0-10857 GCA_036405935.1 Flavobacteriales bacterium | reverse complement strand
CGGGTTCGTGGCCATGCCCAGCTTGTTGTTGCCCTGGACCGTGTAGCCCTGGTCCGTATGCCCGTAGAAGCGGCCTTCATCGCGGACCCTGCCATCGAACACATCGATCCGCGACGACACGCTTTCCTTGGTGCGTAGCATGGTGCCATCCCCGTCCAGGTCGTGACAGATCAGCTCCAGCTCGTGCGATCCACTGAAGGGGTTGGCCCATTTGTGGCCCGTGACCAAAGGGCGTGTATCACCGGCCCAGAGGCATTCGAACCGGACGGTGTCGCCGCGGATGGCACGATCGTGCAGACCGGTGGCAGGCAACGGACGCAGGTAGTCGGCGTAGCCCTTGTAGATGTCCTTGCCATGTTTATCCTCACGGTCCACCTGCAGCACTGCGTGGATGGCTGGCCGGGCCTTGTGCACGCACGGCATCTCCACCTCGAAGTGGAAACGGTCGGTGGGTGATCCGTTCCGTGCGAAGGTCTGGTGGTTCTCCAACCAGATCCATTGCGGGTACTCCTCCTCGCCCAGATAAGGCATGCGGATGCGCAGGGCATCACCGGAGGTCACGAAATCGCGGAGCACGTAGATACCGGTATCACCTTTCAGCGGATCCAGATCACCGTTCACCGGTCGGCCATCATTGGTTCGGGCATTGATGGCGTGTGCGGCATCCTCGGCGTACCAGCCGAGGCGGTAGCGGTCCCAAGCCGAGGTGGTGAGCAGCGAGCTGCCGGCGGCTCCCATCATGCTCCATCCACCCTGCACGTTGATGAAGTAGCTCTGGAAGGTCTTCGCATTGCCACCGCCGCTGTGGAAGTTGTTGCCACCGAGCAGCAGGTGGTTGAACTCGTGCTTCAGGATCTCGAAGGGCAGTCCGTTCATCGCACCGAAGCGGCTCTGCGTATCGCTCTCATGACCGAAGAGCTTGCCGCTGCTGCCGGGGTCGGTGCTGCCTTGTCCGTGCGTGAGGATCGAGCTGTTGCGCAGGATGACCATCACATGGTCGAACGAATGCGGGGAATCCGGTCCGGCGAGCTTGGGCAGCCCGGGCTTTCCACCTTCCTTCCACAGGTCGAAGTCCGCCACCGTGAGCCCATGGGCGGTATGGAACCGCGGCAGCTTGTTGGCCGCGGCCACACCATGGTTGGAGAGGGAGACACTGTTCTTCAAGGAACTCACCTCGCTCTCCTTGATGGTGACGAGTTGATCGATGTAGTCACCCACCACCACGAAGTGGCCCATCGAGATGTCGTGGTAGTAACGCGTCACCTGTGCTTGGGGTGAGGCGGAAGGATAGGGGTCGAAGAGGTCGTCCTTCCAGATCGGCAACTTGCCCGAGGGCCAGTGGTCCAGCTCCCAGGTCAAGGGATCGTCCTTGGGGTTCTTGTCGTACTCGATCTGCGCGAAGATCACGAGGATGCGGATGGTGCCGTGCGGGGAGAGGTACCAGCCGTTCTCGCTGAAGGGCACGTTGGCGCTGTCGCTCTGCGCGAACAGGTTGCTGAACGGAAGAAGGAGCAGGAAGAGGAACGTGCGGCGCATCACGCCGAAGATAGCCCTAGCCCTTCGGCGCCTTGTACAGCGGCACGGTGCTGCAGGGCTCACCGAACATCAGGCTCTTCACGTGCGGCAGCAGCTTGGCACCGATCTCCACGTACGCGTTCAAGGGTACGGGCAGGTCGCTGCAGCCCTTCACCACTACGCGCGCGCCTTGATAGGGCGCGGTATCCAAAGCGGCGATGAACCGCGTGAACACCGCACGTTCCAGTTGCTCGCCATCGCCTTGTGTAACGAAAGCGGCATACGGCTGCAGGTGTGTCATCACCAGCATGTACGCCCACGTGGGGATGATGGCATCGGCGCTGCAATGCACGGCCACGAACTTGCCGGTGTACTGGGTCCAGTCATGCTCCTTCACGAAAGCGCGGAGGTCGGCCTCCTTCAGGGCGATCTCCTGCCACAACAACGGCTTCAGGTCGAAGACCACCCGTTCACCCTTCGGATACAACTCTTCCAGGTCGAGGGTGATGATCCCGCTGGAAGCGACCTTGTTGATGATGGGGCTTTCGTCGCTCATGTGATCGTTAATGGCTTGGCTTCAAGGATGTCGCAAAGCTTTTGCAGCGCACTTCTCATTTCAAGCTCGCGTGATGCTCGGAGAAAGAGCACCAGTGCGCTCCAATACAGCACGGGGCTCAACAAGGTAAGAAGGCCCCAGCGGCTGAATCCCGCACCCAATGTGGCAATTGTTGCGACCAACACCAGAACAATGCCAGTCATCCTTGCTTCCTCGAAACCCGGTTTGCGTTCTCTATGCAGTGTGATGATCGTCCCTCCCTCCATTGCGGTAAGCGATCCCACAAGTGTTGTCAGGCTCGTGCTCTCGGTATCGTGGCGGGTGATCGTGAAGCTGGAAGATCCAACAACTCCGGTGAATGGCCTCAGTTCCATTCCCCAAGAGGGTTCGCCTTGGTCCACTTGCGCATCCAGCTTTCGGGCCACCTCGTCGGGCGTAAGGTCCGTGCGCAGCCGTACCTCCCGTACTAGAGGCTCGTGCCAAAAGAAGGATAGTAGACCCTTGGTTGTGATCATGTGCACGGAACGATGAAGGTTTATGGCTTGGGTGGCCGCAGAGGCTGTTCCAACCTGAACCCATTCGCACCTTCGAACTACATGAATCCCAGTTCCAGCTGTGCCGCCTCGCTCATCATGCTCTTCTCCCAAGCGGGCTCGAAGGTGATCTCCACCTTGGCGCCGTTCACACCGCTCACGTCGGCCACCTTCTGCTCCACCTCGCCGGGAAGCGTGCCGGCCACGGGACAAGCTGGGCTCGTCAAGGTCATCTTGATGTACACGCTGGCGTCGTCGCGGATCACCACGTCGTAGATCAGTCCGAGCTCGTAGATGTCCACGGGGATCTCGGGGTCGTAGATCGACTTGAGGGTGAGGATGATGCGCTCCTCCAGTTGGCGTTTTTCGTCGGGGGTCATGGGACTGGAAGGAATGGGAATGCGGTCCGAGGTCTATGGTCCAAGGTCCAAGGCCATGCACGACGTGCGATGTATGGCCTAGGACCAAAGACCTTGGACCAAAGACCAAACGGGAAGGTCGAAGGGACGATCCCACTGATCATGGTTGCTTCGTATTGGCCGAGAATGCAACAGCGTACCGCTTCATCTGGTCCAGCATGGCGCTCAGGCCATTGGCACGGTTGGGACTGAGGTGTTCGCGCAGGCCGATCTTGTCGATGAACTCCGTGGAACCCCCGAGGATCTCCTGCGGCGTGCGGTCGTTGTATACCCGCACGAGCAGCGCCACGATGCCTTTTGTGATCATGGCGTCGCTGTCGGCGGTGAAGTGGATGGTGCCGTCCTGTTGGGCCGCATGCAGCCACACACGCGATTGGCAGCCGCGCACGAGGTTGTCGTCGGTCCGGTGCTCCGGTGCGATCAGCGGAAGGTCCTTGCCCAGCTCGATCAAATGCTCATAGCGGTCCTGCCAATCACTGAACAGAGCGAACTCCTCGATGAGTTCTCGTTGGGTTCGGTCCAATGTGGTCGTTCTCTCCATGTCACCCTGAGCTTGTCGAAGGGTCATCGCAACATCTTCACCGCCTTCTTCGCAGCGGCGATCATGATATCGATCTCCTCGATGGTGTTGAAACACGCGAAGCTCGCCCGCGTCGTTCCGCTGATACCGAAGCGCTCCATCAGCGGCTGGGTGCAGTGGTGGCCCGTGCGTACGGCGATGCCTTGCTGATCGAGCAGCGTGCCGAGGTCGTAGTGGTGTACGCCGTCGATCACGAAACTGATCACACCCACTTTCTCCTTGGCTGTTCCAATGATGCGCAGCCCGTCGATGGTGAGCAGCTCTTGCGTAGCATGTTGCAACAGCGTGTGTTCATGCTTCGCTATGGCGGACTTGTCGTAATCCTCCATCCAGCGGATCGCTTCACCGAGCCCGATGATGCCGGCGATATGCGGGGTGCCGGCCTCGAACTTGAACGGGAGCTTCGCCCAGGTGCTCTTCGCGAAGGTGACCGTGTCGATCATCTCCCCGCCGCCTTGCCACGGGGGCATGCGGTCCAGCAGGTCCTCGCGTCCGTAGAGCACGCCGGTGCCCGTGGGTCCGTAGGCCTTGTGCCCGCTGAAGACGTAGAGGTCACAACCGAGGTCCTGCACATCCACATCGAGGTGGGCGATCGCCTGCGCGCCATCCACCACCGTGATGATGCCGTGCTTCTTCGCTTCGGCGATCAGTTGTTTCACCGGATTGATCGTGCCCAGCGTGTTGCTCACGTGGTTGAACGCCAGGATACGCGTACGTTCCGAGAAAAGTGTCGTTGCGTCGTCGCGTCGTTGCGGTTCAAGTTCCCCGCTCTCCGTGATCGGGATCACCTTCAACGTTGCCCCATGCCGTTCACAGGCGAGCTGCCAAGGCACGATGTTGCTGTGGTGCTCCATGCCGCTGATCAGCACTTCATCGCCGGGCTTCAGCAGCAACTGACCCAAGCTGAACGCGGCCAGGTTGATCCCTGCCGTGGTGCCACTGGTGAAGATCACCTCGTGGGCGTGCTTCACGTTGATGTGCCTACGGATGGTCTCGCGTGCCGCTTCCTGCGCCTCGGTGGCCTTGGTGCTCAGGGTATGCACACCGCGGTGCACGTTGGCGTTGATCGTCGCATAGTAGGCGCTCTCGGCCTTGATCACCCGTCGCGGCTTCTGACTGGTGGCCCCGTTGTCGAAATACACCAGCGGCTTGCCGTGGACGAGTTCCTTCAGGATGGGGAACTGCGCACGGATCCCGGCGATGTCGAACGCCTGGTTCACCGTGGGGGCAGTTGAGCGGCTCATGGAATGCGGTTCACCACAGAGGCACGGAGGACACGGAGAAATGCGAACGCCATCGGTTTCATTCTTCCCTGTGTTCTCCGTGCTTCAGTGATGATGTATTCAAAGTGTTTCCAGTTTGGCATCGATCAGCTGCGCCAGGTGCTTCCGCCACTCGGCGTTGCCGATACGCTCCAGCACATCCGTCATGAAGGCGTGCGAGAGCATGCGTCGTGCTTCCGTCTCGCTGACGCCACGGCTTCGCAGGTAGAAGAGGCCCTTCTCGTCGAGGCGGCCGATGGTGCAACCGTGACTGCACTTCACATCGTCGGCGTAGATCTCCAGTTCGGGCTTGGTGAACACGCGGGCATCATCGCCCTGCAGGATGTTCGCGTTGCTCTGGTAGGCGCGCGTGCGTTGCGCGTCCTGCTTCACGTACACCTTGCCGTTGAACACGCCCGTGCCCTTGCCGGCCATGATGCCCTTGTAGAGCTCATCGCTCGTGCAGTCCGGCACGTCGTGACCGATGTACGTGTGGTTGTCGCAGTGCGCCGTGCCGTTCAGCAGGTAGGCGCCGCTGAGTTCGGCGTGGGCCTGCGGACCCGCAAGCGATACACCGAGATCGTTGCGCACCAGGCCGTTGCCCAACGTGATGGTGTCGATGCTGTAGCGGCCATCGCCGTAGATGTGCACCTGCTCGTCGCTGATGTTCGAGACGTCCTCGGCATCGCGCTGCAGCTTGTGGATCGTCAGGGAGGCGCCTTGTCCCACGAGGCATTCACGCACTCCGTTGATCAGGCTGCCTTGCGCATCGGGCCCGCTGACGTGCTCGAAGAAGACTTCGGCCGCGGTGCCGTTCTGCAACACGATGAGGTCGCGCGGCTGCACGAGTTGTTGTGCACCCGTGGTGATGTGCAGCACATGCAAGGGTTGTTGCAATGCGGCGCCTTGCGGAAGGATCAAGGCCAGCCCGTCGGTGGGCTGTGCGGCGTTCATTGCGCTGAACAGCCGTTCGTTCACCGGTGCCAGCGTGCCGTAGTGCTGCTTCACCAAGGGATGGTCGAGGTGCTTGGCGAGCGGACCGATCACCTTGCCGGCGGGTACGTTCAGTGCATCACTCAGGTCGGGGCGGAAGTGACCGTTCACGAAGACGAAACGCGTGGTCGCGAAGGGCAGGCGCTCCGGAAGTTCCACGTTCGCCTTGGCGTTCGGCGCCGTGTAAGCGGTGTTGAAGAGGCGTGCGACACGCGTGTACTTCCACGCTTCCGACTTCGTGCCGGGAACGGGTAGCTCGTTCACTTTCGCCTGCGCTGCGGCAGCGTTCGGCCAGCTGCAACCTTCCAACAAGGGAAGTACGGTGGCCTTCGGATCGGTCGTGGTTGCGGTCATCATCTGATCTTCTGATTCTCTGATCGTCCGATCGTGTTCACGCATGCTCCTTCACCCAATCGTAGCCCTTGGCCTCCAGCTCCAGCGCCAGCTCCTTCGGCCCGCTCTTGATGATGCGGCCGTCGGCCATCACGTGCACGAAGTCGGGCACGATATGGTCCAGCAGGCGCTGGTAGTGCGTCACCACGATGAAGGCGTTGTCCTTCGAACGCAGCTTGTTCACCCCGCCGGCCACGATGCGCAGGGCATCGATGTCCAGCCCGCTGTCCGTCTCATCCAGGATGCCGAGCTTGGGTTCCAGCATCGCCATCTGGAAGATCTCGTTGCGCTTCTTCTCGCCGCCGCTGAAGCCCACGTTCAGGTTGCGGTTCATCAGGTCGGCATCCATCTCCACCAGCTTGGCGCGTTCGCGGACCAGCGCCAGGAAATCCTTGCCGCCGAGCTCCGCGAGCCCGTTCGCCTTGCGGGTCTCGTTCAGCGCGGTGCGTAGGAAGGTCATGTTGCTCACCCCGGGGATCTCCACCGGGTATTGGAAAGCGAGGAAGATGCCCTTCCAAGCGCGTTCCTCCGGCGAGAGTTCCAGCAGGTCCTCGCCGAGGTAGCTCACCCCGCCGCCGGTCACTTCGTACTCCTCACGTCCGGCCAACACGTTCGCCAGTGTGCTTTTGCCGGAGCCGTTGGGACCCATGATGGCATGTACTTCACCCGGCCCCACTTCGAGGTGGAGGCCCTTGAGGATCTCCTTGCCTTCGATGCGGGCTTGGAGGTTGTTGATCTTCAGCATGTTGACTCGTCCGTCTTATTTAGAGTCGTTCTAAACAAGATCGGGAGCGCAAATGTAGCCCTCCGGGGCTTGAAATGCCACGGTGCGGCCTTGGCGTTCAGCGTTTCCCGGTATCCGTCAGGCCCAAGGGGGAACTGTCCACCACCACGAACTCCGTGCGTCGGTTCTCCTGGTGTTGGACTTCGGAGCAGGACGTGCCGTCGATGCAGCCGTTCAGGGGCGTGCGTTCACCCATGCCCACGGAGCGCAGGCGTTCGGTGGCCACGCCTTGGGAGATCAGGTAGGCCTTGGTGCTTTCGGCCCGGCGCACGCTCAGGAACTGGTTGAAGGCGCTGCCGCCCCGGCTGTCGGTATGCGAGCGCAGTTCGATGGTGAGGTCGGACTGGATGCGCATCACTTCGGCCACCAGGTCCAGGTCGGCTTTCGCATCGTTGCGGATGCGGGCGTCGTTGTAGTCGAAGAAGATGGGCCGCAGGTGCATGGCCTTGGCGATGTCCATGCCGATGAGGGTGGGTGTCAGCCTTGCTCCGCCGGGTTCGTTCAAGGCCTGCTCCAGGAAAGTGAGCACGCTGAAATCCACCAGGACCGAACGGCTCACGTACCCCTCTTTCTCGAAGGTGATGCGGATGTTCTCGTCGGAGCCGAAGCGCATGTCGGGGATGGCGCCTTTGGAGATGCCGTTGGCGTCGGTAAGGCCGTGGAAGAGGATCAGTTGGGTGCGTGTGTCCAGCACGGTGATGGACACCCCGGGCAAACCTTGTTCGGTGACCGCGTCCTTGATGAAGGCGTTGACAGGGAGGTCCATCACGCCCTGCAGTTCCAGGTCGGCCAGATCGGGTTCGCCGAAGGGCGAGATGTCGGTGAGCTCGGCGGAGTCACCCCCGGGGATGGAGGCCTGCACGAAGGCGGGCACGCCGGTGTGGCGCAGCACGTAACGTCCCTGCGCGTCGGTGATGGTCCGCGTGAGCTCGGTGCGATGCATGTCGAGAAGCACCACCGGCACATGCGCCAGTTGCAGTTTGTCATGCGCGTCGATCACGCGGCCACACCAGGTGCGGCCTTCCTGGGCGCTGTCCTCCATGAAGGTGTACATACCGGCGAGCCGATCATGCGAAGGGCCCATGAGGCGTTCCAGCGCGTTGTACGAAAGCTGCACCACCCGATCGTCGGTGTCGTTCACTTCCAGCAGATAGGGATGCACCACGGTGGCGCCGGCCGGCGAGGAGAGTTCGATGTCCAGTTCCAGCCGCGAAGCCAGCGGACAGGCACCCAGCGTGGCTTTGGCGAGGCCGATGGCGTTCGTCACGGTGTCCGACCGTTCCGTTCGTCCGGCACGGTCCAGGATGCGCACGCGCACTGCAGGGGCTGGATGTCCGGAGTTGCTGTCCACTACGCGTACCCAAAGTGAGGGAGCGACCAGGGAAGAGATGCGGAAGTCGGGCAGAACGAGGTCGGGGTCCTCCAGCAGCAGCGTCTCCGGATCCAGCGGCATTTCCATCTCGGGACCGCCGGACATTCCGGTGTTCACGGTCATCGGCTGTGGATCGGCCATGAATTCGAAGGTGCCGTTGGCTGCGGTCATCGTGCGCGCTACGATCTTCCGGTCCAGGGTCTGCAGGCGCACCGGCATGTAGGCCATGGGCTCGTTCGTCTCCAGGCTGAGCACGCGGCCGGCGATGTGCACCTGTTGTCGGAAGGCGGGGTCGAGCAGGATGCGATGGATGTCCGCACCACCCAGGCCACCGTTGCGATCGCTGCTGAAGTAACCCACCTTCCCGGTGCGGTCCAGTACAAGCGACATATCGTCCAAGGCACTGTTCACGGGCGCGCCCACGTTCTGCGGTTCCATCACCGAGCCGTTGTAGCACCACGCCAGGAACACGTCCAATCCACCGAGCCCCGCATGACCATCGCTGGCGAAGAAGAGGGCATGGTCGCCGTGGATGTTGGGGAAGAGCTCGTCACCCTCGGTGTTCACGGTGGGCCCGAGGTTCACCGGGCGCTGCCATTCGCCGCCCGGAAGGCGTTCGCATTTCCAGAGGTCCACACCACCCAGTCCGCCGGGCCGGTTGCTGCTGAAGTAGAGCGTGCTGCCATCGGCGCTCAGGCTGGGGTGGCCGGTGGAGAAGGAAGCATCGTTGTAGGGGAAGGCGCTCTCCACGGACCAGGTGCCGTCCACCAGTATGGAGCGATAGATCATCAGGTTGTTGAAACCGTCCTCCCCCCGTTCACTGTGCCCGTCGAGGAAGTTGTTACGGGTGAAGTACATCTCCAGGCCATCGCGGCTGAAGGTGGCGTTGCTCTCGTGGAAGCGGGTGTTCACCTCGCCCTTCAAGGGGCGCACGGCGGAGTCGTTCACCAGGAACAGGTTGAGGAACGGCGCATTGTCCCAGGCATGGTTGCGTCGCACACCCACGCCATGCGCACGCGCCGAAGCGAACACCAGCCGATCACGCCAGAAGGTGGGCGCCATGTCCATCCATTCGCTGTTGTGGGGAAAGGGCGTGAGTTCACCATCGAACAGGGGATCCACGAGCAACCAGGGTCGCAGCTCCGCCGTGTGCGATTGCCGCTCGGCGCGTTGGTCCATGGGCTGCAGCTCGGCATAGATGTGCATGACGCTGTCGGCCTGTTCGTAGGCACCGCTGGCGCGCAGGGCATCGGCGTAGTCGTAGAGGTCGCGCGGCTCGGCATCGGGACCGTTCACGATCAGTTCGTACCATTTCCTCGAGCTGGCGAGGTCGCGCACGTTGCGATAGCTCGAGGCCAGGCGGCGTGCGGCCTCCAGGTCCTGGGCTCCGGCGGCGAAGGCCCGTTCGTAGGTGTCGATGGCCTCGGCGAATCGGTATTCACCGAAGAGCCGGTCCGCGCGCCGGACGAGCGCCTCCTGGGCGCAGGCCTGCGAGGGCGCCACCAGCAGCGGCCAAAGCAGAAGAAGTGATCGGAGGAGCTTCATGGTGGGGTCAGAAATAGCGGGGTGAACGCAGGAGTCGTTTGGTGAAGGCGAAGTCGTAGGTGAGCATCACTTCATGGGAACCACCTTGTTTGCCTTGAAGACCGGAGAAGGTCATGTCGTAGGCGTAACCCGCGCGCAACTGCTGCGAGAGCTGGTAGGAGAGGATGGCACTGAGGTCCTTGCTGGTGCGATAGGCGAGGCCGGCCCACAGCTTCTCCAGGTAGAGGAAGTTGGCGGAGAGATCGCCCGATAACGGTGCTCCAAGCGTGGCCTTCACCGAGAAGGAGGGCCGGAAGTGCAGGTCGTCGGACAACCGGAACACATGCCCGCCCATCAGCAACAGGTGTTGGATGGAGCGGTGCACGCGCACCTTGCCGGTCTCCGTGGTGGTGAACAGTTCGGTGTTGAGCAGCTTGGGGATGGAAAGACCCAGGTAGGCCATCCGGTTCCAGTAGAATACCCCGAACCCGAAGTTGGGTGTGAGCGATGAGCGTTGCGCCACCTGGTAGATGGGGTCGTTCACATCGGTATCGGGTACCGAGGGAAGATCCATCCGAAGGGAGCTCATGCCGAGCTTCAGCCCGAAGGCCAGGCGCGTGCGTTCGTTCATCCGGATCCGGTATGCGAAGTCGCCCGCCACCTGTGTGCTTCGCGTGGGTCCGATGCGGTCGTCGATCACCGATCCGCCGATACCGATGGAACGCGCGCGCAAGGGCGTATGCACCAGCAGCCCGCTCGTG
Organism: Flavobacteriales bacterium; assembly: GCA_036405935.1. Taxonomy (GTDB): domain Bacteria; phylum Bacteroidota; class Bacteroidia; order Flavobacteriales_F; family PHOS-HE28; genus PHOS-HE28. Next base: position 165 of record DASWWQ010000179.1, on the reverse strand, counting down.
GTGGGTGCACCGGCGATGCCCACCCACTGGCGGCGCGAGACCACCGTGGCGTTGAGCACGTCCGCGCTGCCGGCATATCCCGGGTTCACGCTGAGCATGTTCCACATGTACATGGTGTACATCGGTTCCTGTTGTGCAACGGCGCGTGTATGCAGGAGCGTTGCC
>DASWWQ010000178.1:0-6728 GCA_036405935.1 Flavobacteriales bacterium | reverse complement strand
CGATCACGTGGTGGTTCGGCACGGGCAGCGTACCGGGCAGCCCCAAGGTCACCGGACCCACCAGGGTGTTCGGGCGATCACCGTAGGCATTGGCATCGCTGCTGTACGCCTTGCTCTCGGTCAGCAATTGCGCGTGCACCTCCAGACCCACGACCAGTTCCCACTTCTCGCTCCAATGGCTCATGGTGCAAATGTCTTGATGAAGCGGGATGTCCACGAACCCCGCGCGTTGGAAACTTCCACGAGGTAGGTGCCGGCATCCAGGTGCCGGGTGTCCAGCTGAAGGGCGGTGGCGTGTCCGGCGCGGCGTACCTCGCGGTTCAGCAGCCTTCCGCTGGCATCCCGGAGGTGCAGGTGGAAGGGGCCGCGCTCGCCGGCGGGCAGCCCGATGTTCACAGCGTCGGTGGCGGGGTTGGGCCAGGTGCGCAGCTCTCGGCCTGCACCGGAAGGACCGTTCACCGATAGTGCTTGGCTGATGTCGATGATGTACAACCCGCGCTGCATGTCGCTCACCAGCACGTTGCCGCTGGGGAGGTAGGGGTAAACGCCCCAAGCTCCCTTGTAGCTGAAATCGTAGGGTTCGGGATGCGTATCGTAGTAGCCCAGGAGCACGGCGTTGTTCGGGTCGGCCACGCTCCAGAGCCAGTAGCCGTCGTAGTACCAGCTCACGTGCAGTTCATCCCCCTTGAAGCAGGGGTTGTGGGCGATGCTGCCCGGGCCGAGATCCGTGCCGATGGTGTCCAGGAACTCGATGTCGCCGGGGTCGCCCACGTCGAAGAGCTTGATGTCGGTGCCATGCGTTTCATCGGCCATCACGTAGAGCCAGCCGTTATCGTGCAACCAACCGCTGTGGTTGTAGCCGGGTTGGGGCCACTGCGTGATCGATCCGATCAATTGTGGTGCGGCCACGTTGTTGAGATCGATGATGTGCATCGCATCGATGTCGTTCAGGTAGGCGATGTTGCCGATCTCGTAGGCATCGTGCACCAGGCCCACGTTGCCCCACCAAGGCACGGTGAGCTGCGGCTTCAGGAGCAGGGTGGGCGAATCGGGGTCGGCCAACGACCAGATGGCGAAGTCGCTGCTACCCGCATGGGTGTACAGGCGTGCCTCGGTGGTGTCGATCCAGATCGAATGCGCGCGTTGGAAAAGGGCATCGCTGTCGTAGACCACCGGAGCGGCATCGGGCAGCTGGGTGAGGTCCATGATCTGCAAGGTGCCGGGTCCTTCGTCGGTAACGGCGTAAAGACGATCACGATAGGTCTTGAACTCGCGGTGGATCACGTTCTCCCCTTGATAGGCACCGGGTATGAACACCGCTTCCACGGGCTGCGTGGGGTCGGTGACATCGATGATGTGGGTGCCCATGGTGCTCCCGATGATGCCGTACTCGCGGCCGTCACGGGCATAGCCCCACACGGCGTTGTAGGTGTTGTCGTAGAAGAAGGTGGCCGGCAGTGCGTCGTCATGCCAGCGGCCCAAGGCGCGCATGTTGAGGCTGTCCTGGGCCGTGGCAGACGCAAGGGAGATGAGCCACAAGCCACAAGCCACGAGCTTGGTCCACGTGGTCGTGGGCTTGAGGCTTGAAGCTGGAAGCTTGTGGCTGGATCGGATCAGCATGCCGCCACGAGTTCCTTCATGATCAACGTGAGCTTCGGCTCGGCCTTCTCGGCCACACGTTGCACCATGGCGTGGGTGGTCTTCTCGATGCGCCCTTCCACACCCATGTCGGTGATCACGCTCAAGGCGAAGCAGGGCAGGCCCATGTGCCGCGCGGCGATCACCTCCGGCACGGTGCTCATGCCCACCACGTCGCCCCCGATGATGCGGACATAGCGGTATTCGGCGGGTGTTTCCAGCGTAGGACCGGTGAGGCCGACGTACACGCCTTCGTGCACCGGGATGTTGTGCTTCGCGGCGATGGCCTTCGCGCGTTGGATCAGGTCGCGGTCGTACGGCTCGCTCATGTCTGGGAATCGTGGTCCCAGTTCAGCGATGTTGGTGCCGATGAGCGGGTTGGGGAACAGGTTGATGTGATCGTTGAGGATCATCAGGTCGCCCGTCCCGTAGCTCGGATTCACGCCGCCGCAAGCGTTGCTCACGAAGAGGCGTTCGATGCCGAGGAACTTCATCACGCGCACCGGCAGCACCACCTCGGGCATGGTCCATCCTTCATAGAAGTGGAAACGGCCCTGCATGGCCACCACGGGTTTGCCTCCGAGCTTGCCGAAGAGCAGCTTGCCCGGATGTCCTTCCACCGTGCTCACGGGGAATTCGGGGATGGCCGAATAGGCGATCGCATGGTCCACCTCGATCTCCTTGCCCAGTCCGCTGAGCCCGGTACCGAGGATGATGCCGGTGCGCGGTTCGGCGCCGGTGACCTGTTTCAGATGGTCAGCGATGCGCTGGATGCGTTGCAACATGGGAGCGGATGAGGGCGGTGAAGGAATGGGGTTCGTTCAGGATGCGGGCCTGCACATCGATCACGGCCAGCGGGAGGTCCTCCAGGGGGCCGGAGATCAGTGCGGTGCCCAAACGGGCGGCATCCTTGGCCGTGGTCAGCAACGTGCGTTCGCCGGTCGCGAAAGTATCGAAAAGCCTTGCCAGCCGGGCTTGGTCCGAGGGGGAGAAGGCGTGATGGTCCGGGAAGGCCATGTGCTTCACCGTGCCGAACAAGGAGCGGGCGTGGTGCACCAGCGGATCCGCATCGGCGATGCCGGTGAACAGCAGGGCCGACGTTCCTGCACCGGTCGGCACCACGGCCGTGGTATCGTACACGGAGCAGGGTGGGGCGTATTCCAGACCGCTGAAGAAGAGCGGCACTCCGGAGCGGAGACCGAGCCGTTCACGCCAACGGGCCTGCTCATCCGTAGTGGGTAGCTGGGGGCACTTGGTCACGATCACCGCATCGGCCTGCCGGGCCCGATGGGGAATGTCCCGGAGGTTCCCGGCGGGCAGCAGGGCATCCTTGTACCAGGGGCGGTGGAAGGTGGTGAGCACGAGGTTCAGCCCGGCCTTCAAGCGGCGGTGCTGCAGGGCATCGTCCAGCACCACGGCCTTGACGTCCGGCAGCTTTTCCGCGATGGTCCGTACGCCGGCCACACGGTCGGCGCCGACGAACACATGCACGCCGCTCAGTTTGCGCTTCAGCATCAAGGGCTCATCGCCCACGAGCTCCGGATCCGACCCGCGGTCCACTTCGATCAGATCGGTGCCTTTCCGGCCGTAGCCGCGGCTGAGCGTCGCCAGCGGACGTTCCTCGATCAGGGTGCGCAGCACCAGCTCCACATGCGGGGTCTTGCCCGTGCCGCCCAGCGCGATGTTGCCCACCACGATGGTCGGTGGTGCGGGCGTGGTACTACTGAACGTACCGGAGTCGTAGAGGGCATGGCGCAGGCGCAGCACCGCACCGTAGATCCAGGCGAGGGGGAGCAGCAGGCGGCGCAGCAGCAGCATCGGTTAATTTCACGGCCCTTTCCGCAGGCCGTGCCGGCGTTGCGGGATCGGAAAGCGACCAAAGATGCGGATCAAGGCCATCATCGACGTGTTGGACCAGTGGGCACCGCCCGCTTTGCAGGAGGACTACGACAATTCCGGTCTGCAGGTGGGCGATCCGCAGGCGGAGGTCGAGGCGGCGTTGATCACCCTGGATTGTACCGAAGCCGTGGTGGAGGAGGCGGTGCGCTTGGGCTGCGGGCTCATCATCGCCCACCATCCGGTCATCTTCAAGCCCTTGCGTTCGCTCACGGGCCGCAATGCCGTGGAGCGGATCATCCTGGCGGCTGTGCGGCATAATGTGGCCATCCATGCCATCCATACCAACCTGGATAATGTCATCGACGGGGTGAACGCGGAGATCGCGGCGCGGTTGGGGCTGAAGGACCTGCAGGTGCTCGATCCCAAGCCGGGGCAGCTGCGCAAGCTGGTGGTCTTCGTGCCGCATGCCCACGCTGAAGCGGTGCGCCAAGCTCTGTTCGCGGCCGGGGCCGGGCAGGTGGGGGGCTATGATGAATGCAGCTTCAACCTTGAAGGCTTGGGCACCTTCCGTGGAGGGCCCGATGCCGACCCCTTCGTGGGCGAGCCCGGAAAGCGGCACCGGGAACCCGAGACCCGGGTGGAGGTCATCTACCCGGCACCGTTGGAGCGCACGATCGTGGCCGCCCTGCTGGAGGCCCATCCATATGAAGAGGTGGCCTATGACCTGATACCGCTGATGAACCGGAGCCAAGGGGTGGGCAGCGGGGCCATCGGGGAATTGTCCGAACCGCTGTCCGTCAGCGACTTCCTGAGCACGGTGAAGGCGGCATTCCAAGTGCCCGTGGTGAAGCACACCTTGGCGCCGGATCGTCCCATCCGCCGGGTGGCCGTATGCGGTGGCTCCGGGGCCTTCCTCATCGGGAAAGCCTTGGCGGCTGGAGCCGATGCCTACGTGACGGCGGACGTGAAGTACCACGAGTTCTTCCTGCCTGAAGGGCGTATGCTGTTGGCGGACATCGGGCACTTCGAAAGCGAACAATTCACCATGCACCTGATCCAGCGCCGGTTAGGGGAGATCTTTCCTACATTTGCAACCCGTTTGACGGAAACCGTCACCAACCCCATCCACTGTTCCTGAACATGGCGAAGACCGAGACCAAAGCCCCGGCGAAAGAGGCCAAGCCCGCGAATCCCGCTACCAAGGCCGAGATCACCATCGCCGAGAAGCTGGTGGAACTCTACCGTTTGCAGACCCTGGACTCCCAGGTGGACCGCATCCGCATCCAACGCGGTGAACTGCCCTTGGAGGTGCAGGACCTGGAGGATGAGGTGGCCGGTCTGGAGACCCGCCTGAAGAAGCTCGAGGACGACCTGAAGGAGGCCGAGACGGCCGTGACCGACAAGCAGAACTTCATCAAGGACGCCAAGGCCCAGATCAAGAAGTACGAAGGTCAGCAGTCGAAGGTGCGGAACAACCGCGAGTTCGATTCGCTGAGCAAGGAGGTGGAATTCCAGAACCTGGAGATCCAGCTGGCCGAGAAGCGCATCAAGGAAGGCAAGTTCCAGAGCGAGTCCAAGGGCGCCTTGGTGGAAGAGAGCAAGAAGCTCTACAAGGAGCGCAAGAAGGACCTCGACCTCAAGAAGAAGGAGCTCGATGACATCATCGCCGAGACCGAGAAGGAGGAGAAGGACCTGCAGAAGAAGAGCGACGCCGCTGCGAAGCTCATCGAGGAGCGCCTGCTGAGCGCCTACCGCCGGATCCGTGGCAACGCCCGCAACGGCCTGGGTGTGGTGCCCGTGGAGCGCGGCAGCTGCGGTGGTTGCTTCAACGCCATCCCCCCCCAGCGCCAGTTGGACATCAGCAGCCACAAGAAGATCATCGTCTGCGAGCACTGCGGCCGTATCCTGGTGGATGAGTACGTTGTGGACCGTGTGAAGGGCGAGAACTGACCCCTGATCCCTTTCGAGAAGCCCCGGTTTTACCGGGGCTTTTTTCATGGTGCACGGCCCATCGCCGAAGGGGGCGGGACCGGTACCTTCGTGCCTCCATGGCAACGGGCATCATCATCGGGCTGCTGCTGGGCTGCATCCTTGGAGCGGCCGTGCTCCATTTCCTTTCCCGTGGCCGTACCGAACAGGCTGTGCGTGCCGTGCAGCAGGAGCGTGAGAACGACCGTCGCGACTGGGAGCAGCGCTTGGGCGAACAGGTCCGCAACGCCGAAGTCCGTCAACGGGAGGCGGCTCTCCTGATCTCCGACCTCTCCAACGAACAGCAACGCAGTGCCGCCTTGAACGAACGTGTGGAAGGGCAGAAGGCCGAGCTGGATGCGGTCAACCTTCGCGCTGCTGAACGCGACCGCGAACTGCTGCGGAAGCAGGACGCTATCGTGTCCCTGAACACGGACCTGGCGAAGGAGCGGGAACGCAATGCCGGCCTGGAGCAGCGCCTGGCCGAGCAGAAGGCCGAACTGGAAACGCTGAACCAGCGCATGACGCAGGAGTTCAAGCTCATCGCCGACCGCCTGATGGAGGAGAAGGGCAAACAGCTCAACGAGCGGCAGAAGGAAACGCTGGAGCATGTGCTGAACCCCTTGAAGGAACGCATCAAGGACTTCGAGGAGCAGGTGCGCAAGAGCTACGCCGAGGAAAGCAGCCAGCGTTTCGCGCTGAAGGGCGAAGTGGAAAAGCTGCTCCAGCAGAACATGCGCCTCAGCCAGGATGCCGACAACCTCACCAAGGCGCTCAAGGGCGACAGCAAGACACAGGGCGATTGGGGAGAGATGATCCTCGAGCGGTTGTTGGACAGCAGCGGCCTGGTGCTCGGGGAGGAATACTCGCTCCAGGACAGCAACACCTTGGAGGACGGCTCGCGGCTCAGGCCCGACGCCGTCATCAACCTGCCCGGTGGCAAGCACATCATCATCGACGCCAAGGTGTCGTTGACGCACTACGAACGTTATGTGGCGGCCACCGACGATGCCGAGCGCGAACGCATGGCGAAGGCCCACACCGACAGCATGCGGGCGCACATGAAAGGCCTTTCCCAGAAGGACTACCCCAAGCTCTTCGGCATCTCCTCGCCGGAGTTCGTCTTCATGTTCGTGCCCATCGAATCGGCCTTCTTCCTGGCGCAGAACACCCGGCGCGAACTGATGCAGGAGGCCATCGACCAACGCATCTATGTCGTTACGCACTCCACGCTGCTGGCCAGCCTGAAGCTCTTCCACAGCATCTGGAAGAACGAACGCATT
>DASWWQ010000177.1:0-4328 GCA_036405935.1 Flavobacteriales bacterium | reverse complement strand
CAGCATCAACAGGAGGAAGACCATCACGCCGATGCGTTTGTAGGCCAGTCCGTGGAATCCGATATAGTAGCTGTTGCGCAGGCACACCGAGATGCCTAGGATGAAGTTCTGGACCAGCCAGAGCATCGCCCAACGCTGCAGTACCTCCTTCCGCGGATGGAAGTTCAGGTTGCCCCGGAACAGGTGCAGGATGATCGCCATGCCCAGCAGGATGCTCACCACCAGAAGCCAAGTGCCTTGATGCACGAACTCCTTCAGGCTGCCGCCTTCCGGCACCGTGTACCCGAACCACAACCAATGGATGTCGATGACATTCACCACGGCCAACAAGGCGTTCACGAGCACCAGGAGCAACAGCCCCATCCGCATCTCGCGGTCCAAGGCCCCCAAGGCCAGCGGCATCTGCCATTTCGGACGGCGCACCCGCGTGCGCGACAGACCATCCGATAGACGGCCGATGTACTGCGGCAAGCCATCGGGGGCGGCATTCAGTACGAAACCGCAGGAGACCAGGGCGCCGAACACCAGGAAGATCGTGTGCGGCGTGAGGATATCGCTGAAGAAGCGGTGCAGCAGGTCCCCCACCCCATCGAAGAATCCTGCGGACACGGCCTGGAACCGGCTGTTGCCTCCACTGTAGAGCAACAGGAAAAGGCCGAAGACCAGCAGCGGCACGAAGGCCAGCCCCACCCAATGCGTACCCTTCCGGGCATACGTGCGTTCGCGGAGGCGCGCCGTCACCAGGTCCAACACCACCAAGGGCGAACGCACCGCACCGGAAAGCCATTGCAGCGCAGCGGAGGTCGCGGTGCGCAACCGTGCATCCTGGGCGGCCCCTACGAACACCACCAAGGAGGCGAACAAGGCCCACAGGGAAAGCACGGTACCCTGAACCACCACGAGCACCGCTGCCCACAACGCACCGGCGGCCACCAGCTTCGCGATCCGGGGAAGCACCGGCCAGCCCTTCGCTCCCACCACCGCCAGCATCACGGCCACGGTGAACAAGGCGGCGTTCAGCCCCAAGGCATGGCGCCAGAACAACAGGTCGAAGAGCGCGGTGAACAACACCAGCAACCACAAAGGCCGGCGGAAGAGCAGGAAGGTCGTTCGTTGGTTCATTGGCGGAGATCGCGTTTGAGCAGGGCATCCAAGGCGTCGAGATGGGCACGGAAGGCCTTCGTACCGGCGGCGGTGATCCGGTAAGCGGTGTTGGGGCGGTTCGCCACGAAGCGCTTGCGCACCTGCACGTAGTTCGCCTGCAACAGTCCGCTCAGGTGGCTGGCGAGGTTGCCGTCGGTCACCTCCAGCAGTTCCTTCAAACGGGCGTGCTCCACCCAGTCGTTCACCGCCAGCACGGCCATGATGCCCATGCGCACGCGGCTCTCGAACGCCTTGTTGAGTCCCTCGATCATGGACGCTCGCTTCGTTCCGGCGATTCGTAGCGGAACCACATCACCGCCCCATAGACGATGTGGAGCACCCCGAAACCGATGGCCCAGAACAGGAGACCGGCCCCGATCCACGTCAACGCCACCAGGCCGAGCCCCACTTCGCAGAGCCCCAGCCAACGCAACTCCGTCAACGTGTACTTGCTGGCGTTCACCAGGCCCAGACCATAGAAGATGAGCGTGGCCGGCGCCACCAGGCCGGGCAGACCATAGGAGAACAAGGCCAGACCGAACAGGCCCCCGGTGCCCAAAGGGATCAGCATGTTCCAGAGCAACCGCTTGCCCGTATCGTTCCAGAGGCCTTGCCCCAGGCTCCGGCTGCGGCGCCACGTGAACCAGAAGGCACCGAGCAAGGCCAAGGCCAGCACGCCCGTGGCCAAGCCGAGCATGCGGACAACGAAACCGATGTAGTCCACATCCTCGAGCGATCCGTAGGTCACGGGATCACGGTCGGTACCGACGAATGAGGAGATGTGCGCATGTGCCAGCCAAGCCCCCACCAGCGCCACGGCGCCCGCCCACACTCCGCTCAGCCCGCTCAGGGAAAGGAAGCGTGAACTGCGGTCCATCAGGGAGCGGATGTGGCCCAGATCCTCCAACTGCTGTTCGGATACCATTTCAGAGTACTTTGTGATGCAAAGTAAATACGTCCAATGGGAACGATCGGTATGTCCGCCGTTAAAAAAGATCAGTGGCCCAGATGGGCGGTGGCCAAACCGAGGAGCACACCGGCCACGATGGTGAGGAAACGCCGGGCATCGAACCGATGCTCGGGTGTGGTCTCGAAGATGATGGTGGTGCTGATGTGCAGGAGCATGCCGATGGCGAGGGCCAGGGCGCGCACCAGGAAGTCCTCACCGATGTCCGCACCGAGCCATGCGCCCACCGCGATACCGGCCGGGGCGGCGAGCGCGAACACGGTCAAGATGACCCAGGAACGCAGCGCGCCCGAATGCGCAGCGCGGAGCACGGTGGCCAGGGCTATCGCCATCGGCATCTTGTGGAGGAGCACGCCGGCCACGAAGGCGATGTCGCCCCCGACGCGTGCATCCGCGAAGGGAATGCCCTCGGTGAAGCTGTGCAGGCAAAGGCTGAACAAGGTGGCCATGGGCACGGCCTGCGAACGGCCGTGACCCTTGCCGGGCAGGTGCACATGCACGTGACCGTGCTCGATGCCATGGCTGAAATACTCCAGTACCACCTGGAACATGAAGCCCGCCAACAGCCACGTACCGATACCATGTCCACCGCGTTCATAGAGTTCGGGCAGCATATGGAGCACGGTCACGCTCAGGAGGAAGGCCCCGCTGAAGGCCAGCAGCAGCTTGATGCGTGTGGTGCCTTCCACCCGGAAACGCACCCAGGCACCGGCGACCAACGGCAGCAGCAGGAACAGCAGGAGAAGCAGAGGAAGATGCATCAGGGTCTGTGGGCGTGTACAACGATGCGCTGGCTTTCGGCGGGCCGGAACGTTACGGGAGCGGGGCCATCGGTGATGCGGTCCACCATCAGGCCAGCGGCCTCCACCAAAGCCTGCACTTCATCCACCTCCCAAAGATGCACGTACTCCTCGAACAGGAGCTGCCGGTCGTTGTCCTGCACGGCGATGGTCTTGACGATCCCATCCCCATGCAGCCTCCGCCGCACGCTGAAATCCACGCCTTGCACACGGCACCGTTCCTCGGCCACCAAGGACCGGCGCACCACGTTCCCGTTCATCAGGTCCAGAACGAGACGCCCGCCGGGCTTCAAGCAGGTGTGCACGGAACGCAGTGCACGGCGATCATCGTCACGGTCCTTGGAGTAACCCAGGCTGGTGAACAGGCACACCACGGCATCGAAATCCCCGATGGACACCGGTGTACGGAAGTCGTGCACCTTGAAAACGGCCTCGGGCACCCGCGCCGTGGCTTCCTGGATGCTGGCCACCGACAGATCCACGCCGGTGACCCGGAGTCCGGCCTTCGCGAAGCACTCGGCATGCCTTCCGCGGCCGCAGGCCATATCGAGCAGCCGTTGACCCGGCACCAGCCCCATGGCATGGATGATCATATCGACCCATGCACGTGCATCCAGTTGATCACGATGACCATATAGCAGGGCGTAGTAGCGCGTTCCGAACCAATCCATGGCTCCCATCCGGCAAAAAAGCCGACGAAAATACGGTTCGTGCCGGGCCAAGGTCCCTTCGCAGGTCCGGGTTGACAATTCCGTGGATAACTCCACCCCTCACTGATGTTCCTCGGCACGGGGTCGCCTATTGCTTTGCCACGCACGGTGCAGGGTACCGTTGCCCCTACACATACATGGTGGACCGCGTCTTCGATCTTTACGACGAGTTGGAGAAGCAACGGGTGATGCTCTCGTTCAAGGGAGACCTTTCCCCCGAACTGGTGACGGCCTTGTTGGGGGTGGTGGAACTGAAGCTGGATGTGATGGAGAAGGACCAACGGGTGCGCAAGCGCGTGTTCAACGTGGTGATGGAATGCCTGCAGAACCTCTACCACCACAATACCCGCGTGGCGGTGAAGGACGGAAGCACGGTGCGGACGGACGACCCCCAAGGGGTGGTGATGATCGCGCATGATGAGCAGGGATATTCGGTGCTTACCGGTAACTTCATGGCCTCCGAGGAGGTGCATGGACTGAAAGCCCACTTGGACCGCATCAATGGTTGCGCTCCGGACCAACTGCGCGAACTCTACAAGGAGACCCTCAGCGACGGTCGTTTCACCCGCGTGGGCGGCGGTGGACTGGGGATCATCGATATCGCCCGCAAGAGCGGGCAGAAACTGGAATACGGCTTCGTGCCGTTGGACAATGAGAATGCGTTCTTCAGCTTGAACGTGAACGTTACCGTCTGATCCCGACCGAACA
>DASWWQ010000176.1:0-3683 GCA_036405935.1 Flavobacteriales bacterium | reverse complement strand
GAGGGCGAAGTGCCGATGGACACCGCCCGGGTGCGCGAGCTGATGCTGGGCCTGCGGAAAGGCAGCATCGAATACTTCGAACGGATACTGCCCAAGTCCCGCCGCGACTCGGTGCTGGCCAGCACCCCTTGGCACATCCTGCAGATCACCACCGATGAAGGCACCCGCCGTATTCCCTTCTGGCACAAGCCCCCGGACCCCGGTGAGGTCGACCTCGAATTCCGGCCGCTGAAGGACAACCCCTACCGCATGTTCACCGTGGTGGACGATACGAGCCTGGTGGTGGTGCAGCGGCAGCGTTTCGACCCCTTGGTACCGCCCTTGCGCGAACTGCGCCGACGCTAGCCCGATGTTCAAAAAGCCGCGTCGTTGTTGATAACACGGCCGGTCGCGGCGGGGGCGCCCCGGTACATTTGCATGCTCCGCCCAAAGGGCCAGATGCCCGGGCCATCCATCCTACAGAACCATCCGCGATGAAGTTCATTGTGTCCAGCAGTGCCCTGCTCAAGCAGCTCCAGACCCTGCAAGGGGTGCTCGCCAGCAGCAACACCCTTCCGATCCTCGACAACTTCCTGCTGGAGATCGACGGCAAGCAGCTTACCCTCACGGCCAGCGACCTGGAGACCACCATCACCGCCACCATGCCCGTGGAGGCCAAGGAGAAGGGCAGCGTGGCCATCCCCGCCCGCCTGTTGCTCGATACCCTGAAGGCCTTCCCCGAACAGCCCCTCACCTTCAGTGTGGACACGAAGCATTTCGGCATCGAGATCAGCAGCGATCAGGGCAAGTACAAGATGACCGGGTTCAACGGCAGCGAATTCCCCAAGAGCCCCGTGTTGGAGAACCCCAGCACCTTCACCCTCCCGGCCGGCACGCTGAGCACCGCCATCAACAAGACCATCTTCGCCACCGGCAACGATGACCTGCGGCCGGTGATGAGCGGCATCTTCTTCGAACTGGCCGATGACGGGGTACGGTTCGTGGCCACCGATGCCCACAAGCTGGTCCGCTACACCCGCACCGATATCAAGGCCCCGAAGACCGCCAGTTTCATCGTGCCCAAGAAGCCGTTGAACCTCCTGAAGAACTCGCTGGCCAACACCAACTCGGAGGTCAGCGTCTCCTACAACGAGAACAACGCCTCCTTCACCTTCGACAACATCGTGCTGGTGTGCCGCCTGATCGACGGCAAGTACCCCAACTACGAGGCGGTGATCCCCAAGAAGAACCCCAACAAGTTGACCATCGACCGGGCAAGTTTCCTGAGCTCCATCCGGCGCGTGGCCATCTTCAGCAACAAGACCACCCATCAGGTCCGCATGAACATCACCGGCAGCCAACTGGCGGTGAGCGCGGAGGACCTTGATTTCGCCAACGAGGCGAACGAGAAGCTCACCTGCGGCTATGAGGGAGAGGACATGACCATCGGCTTCAACAGCCGTTTCCTGATGGACATGCTCAACAACCTCAACAGCGAACAGGTGGTGATGGAGATGAGCGCCCCCAACCGCGCGGGCATCCTGCTCCCCGGTGAAGGTGGAGAGGTCGGCGAGGATGTGCTGATGCTCGTGATGCCGGTGATGCTCAACAACTGATCGGATCGACCGCAGATGGACCCATGTCCATCCATGTTCATCCGTGGTTCGAATGGAGAACAACGTGCGGGGCCTCATCGGGCCCCGCACTATTTTCGGCACGACCTTCGCCCAGCCCCCGCACCATGAACACCCTGCGCAATTCCATCGGCCTCCTGCTGCTCTCCACCACGTTGATGGCCACCACCTGCAAGAAGGTGACCGGCGATGCCCTCCAGTCCCTCTCCGAAGGCCAATGGAACCTGACCAAGCTCAACGGCGAGGCCATCGTGGTACCGGAAGGCGGAAGGGTTCCTTCGCTGCGGATGGAAGGGACCGAGGGCAAGCTCTCCGGTTTCGGTGGATGCAACCAGCTCTTCGGCGAATACAAGGTGGAGGGCGAGAAGATCTCCTTCCCCATGCTCGGGAGCACCAAGATGTACTGCGAGAGCACGATGAAGCTGGAGCAGTCCTTCACCCAAGCCTTGCGCGAAGCTTCCACCTACACGCTGAAAGGCAATACGCTCACGCTCTTCAGCGCCGGCAAGGAAACGGCCACGCTGGTGCAGCAGAAATAAGCTCCGCTATCCAAGCTCCGAACGCCCTGCCTTGCGGGGCGTTCGGCATGAGGACCTACCACGTGCCGCTGGTGCGGCGCGGATCGTAGAGGAAGGGCCCGGGCACCGGATCGGTCGAGCTCCACTCCGGGTTGGATGGCCCGAGGCCTGCGGGCGGGTCCTGCTGTTCATCGTCCTCGGGCACGTCGTCATCCGGGTCATCCTCCAGCACGATCGGCGGAGGCACATGGGCCGGTGGCACCTTACGATAGAACCAGGCCATCACCGCACCGGCCACACCTCCGAAAAGGTGGCTCTCCCAACTGATGCCCGGCACCAAGGGCAACACGCCCCACCACATGCTGCCGTAGAGGAACACGATGATGAGGGACACCGTCATCAGTGCCACCTGGCGCCGCACCACCCCGCTGAAGAAGAGGAAGGCGGCCAAGCCGTAGATGACGCCGCTGGCCCCGATGTGGTAACTGTCACGCGCCGCCACCCAGACCCAGAAGCCGCAGGCCGCCCAAGTGACCACCAGCACACGCCAGGCCGCTTGGGGGTAGAAATACACCAGCAGCCAGCCCAGCACCAGAACCGGCGCACTGTTGTTGATCAGGTGTTCCCAACCGCCGTGGATGAAGGGCGAGGCGAGGATGCCGAAAAGACCTTTCACCGTGCGGGGCAGCACCCCGAAACGGAAGAGGTCCAGGTCCAGCATCCGGTCCAGCACGAAAACGGTCCACATCAGCCCCACGGCCATCAACGGGGCGATGGCGGCGGTGACCAAACGGCGACGGCCATGGTCAACGGGTGCGGATACGGATGTGGGGGATCCGGGAAGCATGGTGGCGCGTTGGGCGATCTTCAGGCCGTGGTTTTTCGCAGCGCCAAGTTGGCGCATCTTCGTCCTCCGATGATGTCCTCGAAGCTTTCCCCCGCTTTCGGCGCCGCCCTGCTGTTGCTCCTGGCCTTGAACACCGCCGGGTGCTCTTCACCCGCGCCGGACAAGGTGCCCATGCCGAACGACACAACCTCCACCCCGACCAGCTACGTGCCCCGCTCGGGCGACCACGAACACCAGGTGAGTCCCTTGGCGCAACTGATGCGTGACATGACAGCCTTCGCCGATACCACGAAGCAACGCATCGCCGAAGGCCGCGACCTGCCGCCCTACCCCACCCACTTCAAGGACATGCTCACCGCCGAACCCACGCCCGGCATGGTGGACCATCTGGTGTACGACCCGTTCGCCTTCGCCTACCTGCACAGCATCGATTCGCTGTACAAGGCCCCGGTAGCAGCCCGTGCCGAGGTGTACAACGCGGTGGTGGCCGGTTGCGCCAACTGCCATGGGCAGGTCTGCCCGGGACCGCTGGTCCGGATCAAGAAGCTGTACGCGGTGGAGTGAGTTTTCACCACCCCGGCCTGCGCCGGGGCAGGCTCCGGCACGGAGCCACAGAGGGCACTGCCAATAGCTCCTATCAGCTCGCTTCACGGTTGTCGTAAAGCAAGAAGCCGATCCAATGGATCGGCTTCTACGTGTGCCCAG
>DASWWQ010000175.1:0-7643 GCA_036405935.1 Flavobacteriales bacterium | reverse complement strand
ACCGGATACGTACCCTTGGAGGTCACCTTCATCACCGGCAACGGACTGAACGGGTTCTGGGATCTCGGCGATGGCACCACGATCGAAGGCGACACCATCGTACACACCTACACCGAAGAGGGTTCCTTCACGGTATCCCTTCAACAGGAGATCATGGGCTGCATCTCCACGACCACCGTGGAGAACGCCGTCCTCGTATGGCCCTTGGTCGAACTGCAGATCATCGCCTCGCCACAACCCACGGACATCAACGACACGGAGATCACCCTCACCGGCGAAGGACCGGCGGGCATCGTTTCGTGGCAGTGGGACTTGGGTGCGGTGGAACCGTTCACCGGTGAAGGCCAGGAGATCGTGGTGGACTTCCCGATGGAAGCAGGGAGCTATCCGGTGATGCTCGTGGTGAGCGGCGACCTGCGCGAGCTCGATAACGACACGGCCTACTACGATGTGGTGATCCTCCCCGCCAGCAGCATCAATGAAGGCGTGGAAGCTCCCGTGCTGTTGTTGCCCAACCCCGTTCAGGATGTGCTGCATGTTCGTGCTCCCTTCGTGGCCGAGCATTGGCGCATGCTCAACGCCCTCGGGCAGTTGGTGCAGCAAGGACGTGGCAACGGCACCTCGCTGGTGCTGGATACCCGCTCGTTGAACGCCGGCACCTACGTGCTGGTGCTGGAGGCCGACGATCGTAACAGCAAGGTGCGGTTCGTGAAGGACTGAGCGCCTACTTCAACTGCTCCCGGACCAGTGGTGCCACCTGCGTGGCATACAGCTCGATGCTGCGCAGCATCACAGGATGCGGCAGGGTGCCGGCGCTGTACTTGAGGTCGAAGCGGGAAAGTCCGAGCGCCTTCGCCGCGCGCACGATCTTGGCGGCCACCGTGGCGGGTGATCCCACACAGAGCGCTCCGGTGGGTGCGGCCATCTGCTCGAAACCCGCTCGGGTGAGCGGCGGCCAACCGCGTTCACGACCGATGCGGGAGTGCATGGCCGCAAAGTGCGGGAACAGTTCCTCTTTCGCTTGTTCGTCCGTCTCCGCCACATGGCCCGGCGAGTGCGCACCGATCGGCAGCAGATCACGCCCCGCCTCCTTCAAAGCACGGTGATAGAGCTCCACGTACGGCACGAAGCCCAAGGGATCGCCGCCGATGATGGCGAGCATCAAGGGAAAACCGTAGCGCGCGGCACGCACCACGGAAGCCGGGGTTCCACCCACCCCGATCCACGTGCGGAGGTGTCCGCTTTCGGTGGGCGGGTAGATGCGCTGTCCTTTCAACGCACCGCGGGTCCTGCCGCTCCACGTCACGGGCTGCTCCTTCAGCAGTTCCGCGAACAGGTCGAGACGTTCGTTGAAGAGCTCATCGTACTGCGCCAGGTCCAGACCGAACAGGGGGAAGGATTCGGTGAAGGAGCCTCGGCCGATGATGACCTCCGCGCGTCCGTTCGAAACGGCATCGAGGGTGGAGAACCGCTGGAAGACCCGCACCGGTTCGTCCGATGAAAGCACGGTGACCGCACTGCCCAAACGGATGCGCTTCGTGCGCGATGCGATGGCGGCCAGCACCACCTCGGGAGCGGATACCGCGAAGTCGTCGCGATGGTGTTCACCCACGCCGAAGAAATCCAGGCCGAGCCGGTCGGCCAGTTCGGCCTCCGCCACGATGTTGCGCAACACCTGCGCGTGATGCAACGGCTTTCCATCCGCATCCCAAGTGACATCCCCGAAGGTGTCCAGGCCCAGTTCGATCGTTCGCATGACGGCGAAAGTAGAACGGCCTGCCAAGGCCACCGGCTATCCTCGAGGATCGGCATGGTGATCGTAGGGGCCGGGCATGGACCCTCTCCCCATGCGCACGCTCTTCCTCCTGGCAACCGTCGCGATAGCGTCCGTTGCCCACAGCCAACGGCTGTTCGATGTGGGCCTGAAAGCCGGTGCAAGTCTGGACGATCTTCGATCCAGCTACCGGCACGAGGCCTTGGTCGGTGGACATATCGGTGCCTTCGTGCGCCTGAAACCACCCATCCTTCCGGGTGTGCAAGGGGAAGCCTTGCTCAGCACCATGGGTACACGGCTCCACATCGAGGGCAACAGCGTGGACCTCCGTTCCGCCACCCTGCAACTACCGCTCTTCCTGATCTTCTCCCTCGGACCCGTGGAACTGCACGCCGGTGGTTACTACGACAAGCAACTGGCGAAGTCCATCGATGCCACCGTGCAATTGGAGGAGGGAAGCGGAGAGGTCCAGCTGGAGGACCTGAACGACGGAGGCTTCGGACTCTTGGCCGGTGCAGGCCTGCATCTGGGCAGCTTCTATGCTGCGGCGCGCTACAACTACGGGCTGGATGCGATCGGCCGTGGACCCTACTTGGACGACGTACGCACCGAGCAGATCCAGTTGAGCATCGGCTGGGGCTTCGTGAAATAACGAGCGGTATGAAAGAAGAACGGTCCTTCCGCAGGGAAGGACCGTTTCCTGGAAAGCGGTATCGCGATCAGGCGTTGCCCGTCTCAGGATTCGTGGGCGTATCGCCGAGGATGGCGTGACCGACGGACTCGCGGACCTCCTGCACCTTCTCGGCGGCGGCATCCATCAGGTTGTTGGCCACCACTTTCAGTTCCTTGATCTTCTTGGGAGCGGCCTTCTTCACGTTGTTCACGGCTTTCTTGGCAGCCTTTGTGGCGCGGCTCACCAGCCCGGCGGGCTTCTTCGCGGCCTTGGTCACCTTCTTCACCGCCTTCTTCACGGCTTTCTTGGCGACGGCCTTCTTGGCGGCCACTTTCCGGGCGACCTTCTTCACCGCTTTCTTGGCGGCCTTCTTCGGAGCAGCCTTGCGAGCGGCCTTCTTCGCAGCCTTCTTGGGGGCTGCCTTACGCGCTCCCTTCTTGGCCGCGGCCTTCTTCGGAGCCGCTTTGCGTGCGCCTTTCTTCGCTGCCTTCTTAGCGGCTTTCGGGGCGGTCTTCTTGGCGGCCTTCTTGGGGGCCGACTTCCTAGCTGAAGTCTTCTTCGCGGGCTTCTTCGCAGCTTTCTTGGCCATAGGGTGATCGTGTTTGGCGAAAGATAATGGCGCCCGGATGCCAACGATAGCGGTGCATCACGGATCTTATCCGCAATCCGTTCTTGATCCCGTTCCCGATGACCGCGCCTCGCGCCGTCCGCACCGTTCTTCCGTTACGGGCATCGTTCCGCGCGACCACGGCGTCTAGCCGCCGTATGGACCTGCGCCGTCTCACCCTCCCCCCGACCTTGCTGGCGTTGATGCTGGACTGCTGCGGGCAGAACCTGGTACCGAACCCGGGGTTCGACGACATCACCGCATGCCCCACGTTCGCCAGCATGCTGGACCTGGCGGCACCGTGGTACAACCCCACGCTCGGCACGCCGGAACTCTTCCATGCGTGCGCACCCAGCGGAGACTTCGCCGGGGTTCCCGCCAACTATAGCGGAGGCTTCCAGTACCCGAGAACGGGACCCGGCATGGCCGGCCTTTACGTGTACCGCAACGGCGTCGCCGACATGCGCGAGTACGTGGAAGTGCAGCTCACGGAGCCGCTGGAGGCCGGTGTTTGCTACAGCTTCCGCATGTTCGTGAACCAGCCCGACGAGTTCGAACTCGCCAGCGACGGCATCGGCGCCTACTTCAGCACGGGGCCTTTGGAGAGCAACAATGTGAACGTGCTGCCCGTGGCCCCCCACATCGACCATCCGGGCGGCAGCCTGATCACCGATAGCGTGGGATGGACCCTGATCAGCGGAGCCTACACCGCTGTGGGCGGCGAGGACCATCTGGTGATCGGCAACTTCCGCAACGATGCCAACACCACTTGGGCGATGTACAATCCCGGCACCTGGTACACGGGCCAGGCCTATCTGCTCCTGGATGATGTCTCCTTGGAACGTATGGAGAACACCTTGGACCTCGGTCCCGATCGCACGATCTGTCCGGGCGAGGAAGTGGTGCTCGATGCTTCGGTTCCGGGCGCCACCACTGCGGTCTGGAACGATGGGTTCGTAGGAGCGGTACGTACCGTGACCACGCCGGGCACCTACTCCGTTACGGTCAGCGCGGGAACGTGCACCTTCACGGATGCGATCATCGTTTCGCCCTCTCCCGGTCCGGAATTCGATCTGGGACCCGACCGCGTGCACTGCGTGGGCGAGATCACGACGGTCACCGTTCCCCTACCCGAAGGGGGAAGCTTGGTATGGGAGGATGGCAGCACCCTGACCACACGCACGGTCAACGGCAATGCTGTCCTTCAGGCCACGTTGACCACCAGTTGTGGAACGGCCAGCGACACCTTGATCGTGATCGCCGAGGAATGTCCGGAAGGCATCTATCTGCCGAACACCTTCACACCCGACAACGACGGGACCAACGATGCCTTTCTGCCCGTGTACGACCCTCGGGTCTGGCGGGTGAGCTACACCGTCCACGACCGTTGGGGTCGCACGCTCTTCTCAACCGGCGACGGCACGTCCTGGAAGGCGGAGGGTGTTCCGATCGGTGTCTACGTGGTGCGGCTGGAAGCAAGCAGCGTACGTGTGCCGTCCACCGAACGCAAGCTCATCGGCCACGTCAACGTGTTGCGCTGAAGCCAACTCCCGGCGGGGCCCGTGCGTTCTTTGTGCATGCCCATCGCCCTGCTCCGCTCCCATCCCGGCCTCGCGCCGCTCCTTCCCTTGTTGACGCTCGTTTGGAGCGATGCGACCCTGACCGGTGAGGAACTCACTGCGTTCAACGGTTTCCTGGAGGGTGATGGGCGGCTCTCGGCCGGCGATCGCCAAGCGCTTTCGGACCTGCTGGATCCGCGGACCCCACCATCAATGGAGGATCTCTTGGCCTGGCAGAAGGTGCTGCGCGGAACGGCCGCGGAGCTTCCTGCGGGGGCCGACCTCGCCGCACTGGGCATCGCCCTGGGCCATGCCCACGGAGCGGAAAGCGCTGATGATGCGGGCCTGCGCGATCGGCTGATGGACCTGGAGCAACGCTTGGGCGTGCTGGGCCGGGAGGCGGTGTACCGCTTCCGGCAAGGGCACAACACCCGCACGAGCGACCACCTCACCCGCCCCAGCTTCGATGCGGCCGAACTCCAACGGGTGCTCGATGGGGACCAGGCGGAATGGATCGCCCGGGTGAAGAAGGCGCTCGCGGATCCCGCCTTCCGCTACGCGGACCCCAGTGACATCCCGGCCTATCGCGAACAGGTGATGCAATGGTGCCGGCTGCTGGCCCGACAGGGCTTCGGTGCCGCCGCCTTGCCCACCGCCTTCGGTGGTGCGGGCGACATGGCCGCGTACTTCACCATCCTGGAAACGTTGAGCCACCACGACCTCTCGCTGACGATCAAGTTCGGTGTGCAGTTCGGGCTGTGGGGCATGAGCGTGCTCTCCTTGGGCACCGAACACCATCACCGTACCTATCTGCGCGACATCGGCACATTGGCCCTGCCCGGGTGCTTCGCGATGACCGAGACGGGACACGGCAGCAATGTGCAGGGGATCCGTACCACCGCCACGTACGACCCTGCCGACGGTACCTTCCTCATCCACACGCCGGATGCGATGGCGCAGAAGGAGTACATCGGCAATGCCGCGGTGCACGGGCGCATGGCCACGGTGTTCGCCAAGCTGATCATCGACGGCACCGACCACGGTGTCGGCGCCTTCGTGGTACCGCTGCGCGATGGACAAGGCCGGCCCTTGCCGGGCATCACCATCGGCGATTGCGGCCGGAAGATGGGCCTGAACGGGGTGGACAACGGCACCATCCGTTTCGATCGGGTAAGGATCCCCAAGGCCGACATGCTCGATCGGTTCGCCCGGGTGAACGACGCCGGACGTTTCGAGAGCGACATCGCCAGCGAGGACCGGCGCTTCTTCACCATGCTGGGCACCTTGGTCGGCGGGCGCATCGGCATTCCGCGCAGTGCCTTGAGCGCGGCGAAGAGCGGCCTCACCATCGCCGTCCGCCATGGCGACCGCCGCACCCAGTTCGGGCCGGAGGGCGGGGCCGAAGTACCGATCCTCAACTACCGCATGCACCAGCGCCGCCTGATGCCCCTGCTCGCCGGCACCTACGCGTACCACTTCGCCCTGCGCGACCTGACCCGGCGTTTCCTTGAACACGGTGGAACCGATGCCCGCGAGATCGAGGCCCTCGCAGCGGGCCTGAAGGCGCAAGGCACCTGGCATGCCACCACAACGTTGCAGCAATGCCGGGAGTGCTGCGGTGGCAAGGGCTACCTCAGCGAGAACCGCATCGATGCGTTGCGGAACGACACGGAGATCTACACCACGTTCGAGGGGGACAACATGGTACTGATGCAGCTCGTGGCCAAAGGGCGCCTCACCGCCTTCCGCAAACAGCTCGGGGATGGCGGCCTCTTCAGCATGCTGGACCTCGTGGCCCGTCAGGCACGCACCTCGATCACGGAGAAGAATCCGATCATCACCCGCACCACCGACACCGCGCACCTGTTGGACCGATCGTTCCATCTGGCCGCCTTCCGTTATCGGGATGAAGCGCTATTGGTCTCCGTCGCCCGTCGTCTCAAGCGTCACATCGATGCGGGCATGGATTCCTTCGATGCCACCAATGTGGCGCAGTTCCACTTGGTGCATATGGCGCAGGCGTATATCGAACGGGTGGTCCTGGAGCGCTTCGAGGAAGGCGTGCGGGCCGTGAAGGACCCGGGCTGCCAGGCCGTCCTGCGCAAGCTCTGCGACCTCTATGCCCTATCCCGCCTCGAAGCCGACAGCGCCTGGTTCCAGGAGCAGGGTTATTTGGAGGGCGTGAAGGCGAAGGCCATCCGTAAGCAGGTGGACCAGTTGTGCTGGGAGATCCGGCAGGATGCCGTGCCCTTGGTGGAGGCCTTCGGCATTCCGGACGAACTCTTGGCGGCGCCCATCGCCACCGGCCCAAGGGCCTGAACGAGGAAGGGCGAAGCCTTCGCTTCGCCCTTCCTCGCCATGCTTGTGGGATCACTGCTTCACGAACGCGCGCTGCAGGGGCAGGCCATCGATCAGGAGTTGGATCACATAGGCGCCGTTGCCCAAGGAGGAGATGTCCA
This sequence comes from Flavobacteriales bacterium, assembly GCA_036405935.1. Lineage (GTDB taxonomy): Bacteria > Bacteroidota > Bacteroidia > Flavobacteriales_F > PHOS-HE28 > PHOS-HE28. Next base: position 571 of record DASWWQ010000175.1, on the reverse strand, counting down.
GTCCATCGTTGCGCAGGACGGCCTCGAGCACCCGGCGGCCACTGGCGTCCACCACCACCACCGGAGTGTTGCCCAAGGGCTTGCCACTGCGGATCATCAGGCGGTCGGTGGCAGGTACCGGGAACAACGTGATCGTTGCGCCCTCACGCTCCACGACGCCCAGCGGATGTTGGCCTTCGGTGATCTCCAAGGTGCCGTTGATGGGTGGATCGCTGATGGCATCCACTTCCCCGGAAGGCCAGTGGACCACCACGGAAACCACGGAATCCGCCGTACCCAGACCGAAATAGGCGCCCAATGTGCTCATGTAGTGGAATCCGTCCCCGCTGCGGATCTCGCGCATCTGCGTTCCTTGGGCGGTGGTCACCTCCACCTTGGCACCGATCGCATTGATGTTGCTCTGCACACCTTCAGGCAGCACCTTGATCCAGTTGTTCCCGTTCGGAACGTTCATATACACGAAGTTGCCCCCCACGATATCGAGGAACCCGTCGTTGTTGAGGTCGCCGATCGGTCCTTCGGTAGGCGCCGTCATCACTTCCTGTTTGGTGAAGGTGAAGTCCCCATCGTT
>DASWWQ010000174.1:0-27591 GCA_036405935.1 Flavobacteriales bacterium | reverse complement strand
TCGGAAAGAGCAGGGCGGATGCATCGGCATCCGCCCCACCTCAACCTGCGGCGAACCAGCGCTCCCAACGGCTGCGCCTGATCCGTGCACGCACGCGGCGCGCATCGCTGCGCAAGGCGTGCTCCACGGCGCTGTTCATCGCACAACGAGCCGCCTCGCGGTAGCGGCCGAGTGCTTGGTGCAGTTCGCCGCGCCGCTCCAGGAAGCGCGCCACGATCGCATGCACCTCGGCCCGGTCGATGCCCGGCACCTGCAACGCCCTGCCGTAGGCTTCGCGCAACTCCTCCGTGTGACCGTCACCCGCCAACACGTTCAGGTAGTGCATCCAGGTGTTCGCCAAGGCGGGCGCCCAGCGCACCGCGCAACGGAAGTGCACCAAGGCCCGGTCGTGCTCATCGAGCAGGGCCCAACAGATCCAGCCCATCATGCCGTGCGCGCTGCCGTTCGCGGGCTCGCGCTCCAAGGCCTCCTCCAGCATCCGGCGGGCCTCGGTGTAACGGCCGCTGCCCATCAGCGCGTGTATCCGGATCATCAACATGTCCATTTCCAACCTTTCCATTCCGCATCTCCTTTTTCCTTTTTCGTTTTCCTGGACCGCCTTCCTTTCGATCGCGGGTCCGGGCGCGGTCCGTGCTCCCTCCCTCGATATCCTTCCGCTCAGGCCTGCGAGATCCTTCCCCAACGGGCCGCATCGAGCCTGCGCAGCATCCGCTCCACGCTCTTGCCGCACGCCTCCTCCGTATCGTCGTCGGTGGCGAGCGTCGCGGCGGATCGATAGTGCACCAAGGCATCGGACCAAAGCCCCATGCGTTCCTTGACCTCGGCACAGGCGATGATCAACGGCGTGCGATCGATGCCGCTCCGGCCTTGCGCGAGCTGGATCAACTCCTCCAGTCCCGCCGCATCACCCAAGGTGACGAGCACCTTGGCGAACTTGTGGTAGTGCATCTCCACCTCCGGCGCGAAACGCACGGCGAAGCGGAAGTGCACCCGCGCGCGACGGGGATCGTCCAACAGCCAATTGCACAGGTCGGCCAGGATGCCGTGGGCCACACCGTGGTCGGGGCGGTCGCAAAGCAATTCGTCCAATTGCCGCAAGGCGTCCTCGTAACGGCAGCGAATGAGCGATCGATAGATGCGGACCAACTGCAGGTCCGCTTGTAATTGTTCCATGATGTACGCGTGTGAAAGGGCCGAGGCGAGGCCATCGTAGGGTCCTCGTCGGTGCTTCGGTGGCGCAGGGATCCCTGCAGGCCCTATACGATGCGGGGTGCGCGCCCGAAGCACTTCCACGAACGGCGCTGGAAGCCCAATGGACTTCCGCCGTGGCGGGTGATATCGGAATTCAGGGCACGCATGACCTTGGACTTTGTTCGCCGATCGTGATCGGAGCACCATTGACGCCCGGCACTCCGAAAAGTTGCCCGATGGGGCGAAAAAACAAAGCCCCGCATCTGCGGGGCTTTGTCGGGGAAGGATCCGCCGAAAACCGTTCCCGTCGCATGGGCGATCGGAAATGCTTCGGCGCGCGAAGGTGGAGCCGGAGGGATTCGAACCCTCGTCCAAACGACCGCAACACGGGCTTTCTACATGTTTATCCGCTTCGTTGGTTTTCGATCACCGGCCGGGGAAGGGCACCCTACCGATGACTTAGGTCCTGTTGTCTCATCAACGCTCCGGACCACCGCGTTGACCAGTTCTCCATGATGACACCCCGGTTCCGGGAAGGAGGATCACGGGCCTCCCCGAGGGGTACTCGTCCACGTTACTGTTATTCGCGTGGATAAAGCGTCATAGCCTGAGGCTATTAGGCAGCGAGAGCGTAGTCGTTGTTGCCGGTTAAGGCTTGGGAACGGGATTAACGAGCGCAACTCCCGACGCTCGACATGCTTACACGCATCGCAAAAGCCGCTGTCGAAACCAGGTCGGCCCCATTGATGTTCCAAAGAACAGGGTGCGAAGATACCGTGGATGGGAGCTCCTTTCACCACAGAGGCACAGAGAGCACAGAGATGGGGCCACATGGTTCCGTGCAGTGGAGCTTATGCCTGACCATCGCGCGAAGACCCCGCCTTCCGTTCACTGCGTTCCTCCGTGCCTCTGTGGCTCCGTGGTGACCTCATGGATCGCCTCCCCCGCCCAGCGCCCTACTTTCGCGGCCGAAGTCCGCCCACGCATGTACAAGAAGATCGGCATCATCCGCGAAGGCAAGGAACCGCCCGACCGACGCGTTCCCCTGACCCCCAAACAATGCCGGGAGGTGGCCTTGATGGGCATCGACATCGCCGTTCAGCGCAGCCCCGTGCGCGCCTACACCGATGCCGAGTACACCGCGCAGGATGTGCGCGTGACCGAGGATCTCACCGACCGCGAGCTGATCATGGGCGTGAAGGAGATCCCCCTGCCCATGCTGATGGCCGAGAAGGCCTACCTCATCTTCAGCCACACCATCAAGAAACAACCGCACAACCGCAAGTTGTTGCGCACCGTGCTGGACCGGAAGATCCGGTTGATCGATCACGAATTGCTGACCGACCCCAAGGGCACGCGCGTGCTGGCCTTCGGCAAGTGGGCCGGTGTGGTGGGGGCCTACAACGCCTTCCGGGCCTGGCAGGCCACGGTGCCCGACGGCAGCCCTGTTCTGCGACCCGCACACCAGTGCCATGACCGCGCCGAGATGGACCAGCGCCTCGCCGCGTATCCCATCCCGCGCGATCTGCGCATCGTGCTCACCGGCGGGGGCCGTGTGGGCGGCGGTGCCATGGAGACGCTGGAGCGCGCCGGTGTGAAGCGTGTGGAGCCGCAGGCTTTCCTGGAGCAGGATCTCGATGGACCGGTGTACACCGTGACCGGCAGCAGCGATATCTATCGTCGCGACGATGGTGCACCCTTCGACAAGGCCGCCTTCCACACCGACCCCAGCGGGCACCATGGCCACTTCCTGCCTTTCGCGCGGCGTGCGCACATCTACATCGCCTGCCACTTCTGGGATCCGCGCGGACCGAAGATCCTGAGCGCGGACGACCTCCGCGATCCGCAACTGGCGCTCCGCGTGATCGCCGACGTGAGCTGCGACATCGGCGGTCCGATCGACAGCACCCTACGGGCCAGCACCATCGCCGAACCGCTCTTCGGCTACGACAAGGCCGGCGGCAACGAAGTGCCCACGGGAACACCGGGCAGCATCACGGTGATGTCCATCGACAATCTACCGTGCGAACTGCCGCGGGATGCCAGCAAGAGTTTCGGTCGCGACCTGATGGACAACGTGCTTCCGCATCTGATCGGCACGGATGCGGAAGGCATGATCGAACGGGCCACGATCGCACGCGATGGTGCGCTGACGCCGCGGTACGCCTACCTGGCCGATTACGCTGCGGGGAAGTAAGGGGATCAGGCCGCCGCCGAACGATCGAGACGGAGTTCCAGGGTGAAGAGCGCCGCACCGGGTGCGATCGGCACCGTGCGGCCCAGCAACGGACCGGCGCAACGCCGCGCAATGGTCAGCAAGCCCAGACCGGCCCCGCCTTGGCTGGATCGACCTTCATTGTTCAACAGCTTCTGGTAGTGCTCCTTCAGGTCCTCCGGATCCATCTGGTTGATGATGCCGAGCCGGTTGATCAGCAGGGCGCCGGTGACGGCCTCCACGGCATTGCCGAAGGCCATGGCGTAGCCCCGGGAGTCGCGTACGAGCAGCGCGTAGGAATAGTGGCGGTGCTCCATCATCGCGTAGTGGTGGATGTTCTCCAACGCTTCCATGGCGATGTTCACCAGGCGTTTGCGCACCATCACGCCGTCGAAAGCCACTTGGTCGGAGGCTTCCGCAGCGGCCACCATACGGGCCACGGTATCGTGATCCACATCACCGATATGCTCGAACACGACCTCCGCGGCCGGGCAGCTGTGCAGCCGTGAGCGGGCTTCCTGCAGGTGCGGATGGCCCGGTTCGGCGAAGGGTTCGGAGAGGTGTACGCGCATGGATGACAGGCCCGAAGGCGAAGGCTTCTACGCAAGGGTCCGGAGCCGGGTTCCACCTTCCGGACCCGGGATATCCACAATGTGCTGGGGGCTATCCCCCGTCCCCTCCCGTCGCGGCCTTGTGGACGAAAGGGATCTTTGACAGTAGCCCCGTTGCGCCATGTTCCATTTCCGCACGTTCCTTCTCCGCCTGTTCGCGGCCTGCGTCCTCCTCATCCCGTCGGCATCCGCCTTCGCAAGCCATCTCGTGGGCGGTGAACTGGGCTACGTGTACCTGGGGCCTTCGCCCTTGGGCAACGGCTACGGACGCTACGAGATCGTGCTGAACCTCCACATCAATTGCAACTCGCAATCGGAGGTGCCCTACTTCCAGCAGATGCTCTCCGAATCGGCCGATGGCATGCTGAGCGCAGGCATCTACATCCAGGACCCCGACCAGCCCGATGCCGACAAGCTGCTCTTCCTGGAGATCGACCTGCCCCTGTTGGATTCCACCACCGTTCAGCCCGAAGTGCCGCCCGGCTGCACCATCGGCGACGACATCTGCCTGAAGAAGGGCGTGTTCCGAACTGTCGTGGACCTGCCGCCGAGCGCCGGCGGATATCATCTCTTCAGCCAGCTCTGCTGCCGCATCATCGGCCTGGCCAACCTCTCCAACCCGGCCACCGATGGCATCGGCTACTACGCCTTCATCCCCCCCACGGACATCCCGAACACTTCACCCGAGTTCTTCGCCATACCCACGCCTTTCCCTTGCATCGGCGATACCACCACCTACCTGAACACGGCCAGCGATGCCGATGGGGATGAACTGGTCTTCTCCTTCGCCCATCCTTACCTCAGCCTGAGCAATCTGGTGTTCGCCGGCGACCCGTTGCCTACCACCTTGGAATGGCCCTTGGCCACCGCCAGCTACGTACCGAACTTCTCGCCCACCGAGCCCTTCGGTCCGACCGGAGCGGCCATCATCGACCCGGCAACCGGCATCAGCCTTTATGCGCCGAACAACATCGGCCTGTACATCGTGGTGGTGGAGGTGCGCGAATACCGCAACGGCCAGTTGATCGGCATCAGCCGGCGCGATGTGCAGGTGCAATCCGTATCATGCGGCGGTCCCGTTCCGAACACCGCACCGGAACTCTCCGCGGGTACTGCCTTGACCTATGAGATCGAAGCCGGCGCCAACCTCTGCACGGATCTCGTGTTCACCGATGCCGAAGGCCAGGCCTTGAGCTTGGCCGCGTACGGACCGATCCTGGATCCCGTGCTCACGGTACCCACCGCCACGCTGAGCGCACCCATCACCGCACCCGGCTCGCTCACCACCACCTTCTGCTGGAACACCTCGTGCGATCAAGGGCGCGAACAACCCTACCTGTTCAGCACCAGCGTCACCGACCAAGGCTGTCCGACGAAAACGATCGATGTGGCTTTCCAAGTGCTGGTGCGCGTGGGACCGGGCATGATCACGGGCGCCGCGGCCGTCTGCGCCAACAGCTCCGGTTATTCCTACACCATCGATGATCCCGGCACGGACCCGCCGGTGTGGATCGTTTCCGGAGGCACGTTGACCTCCGGACAAGGCACCGATTCGATCACGGTGGACTGGGGAGCGCTCGGCACCGGCACCATCACCGTGACCACCACCAACAGCAACGGATGCACCGGCGGCAGCGTGCTGAACGTGCAGATCGGCACCACCATCCCGGTGGATCTCGGTCCGGCCATCACGCTTTGCAGCGGCGACAGCGTGCAGCTCGGTGCACCGGCGACCGGGAATTGGACCTGGACCCCGGTGGAGGGCCTGAGCAATGCGAACATCGCCGACCCCATGGCCTCGCCGGCAACCTCCACCTTGTACACGGTGAACGTGTCGGAGAACGGATGCACGGGTTCCGGGTCCGTACAGGTGGACGTGGTGACGGCTCCCGTCGTGGACCTGGGCGCCGACCTGAACCTCTGTAACGGCGATAGCGTGCAGCTCGGCACCGGTGGTGCGGGCAACTGGAACTGGATCCCCACCAACGGACTGGACGATGCCACGGCTCCGGCACCGATGGCATCGCCCGGGAATACCACCGAGTACATCGCCTACGTGACCCTTAACGGTTGCACGGACAGCGACACGCTGCTGGTGGTGGTCACCGGGAATCCCTCCGCCGATGCCGGTCCCGATGCATGGCTGTGCACCGGTTCGAGCATCACCTTGGACGGTGTGGGCGGCGGTAGTGCTTCGTGGACCCCGGCGCTGGGGTTGGATGACCCGACCAGCCTGACGCCGTTGGCCACGCCCGATGTCACCACCACCTACGTGCTCACCATCACGGACGGGCTCGGTTGCTCCGCGACCGACACCACCACGATCACCGTGGGCGACGACCCCTTCGTGGATGCCGGCGCCGACCTTTCCCTCTGTGTCGGACAGACCGCCAACCTGCAGGGCGCTGTGTCGGGCGGGGCCGGCTTCGCATGGTCTCCCGTGGAAGGCTTGGATGATGCCACGTTGTTGACACCGGTGGCTTCCCCCTCCACCACCACGCTCTACACATTGACCGCAACGGTGGATACCTGCACGGCCAGCGACCAGGTACTGGTGACCGTGCAGACGCTCGGTGCCGAAGCCTTCACCTTCCGCGTGGAACCGGGCTGCGACAGCATCCGTGCCTTCCTGCGCGCGGAGGTGGGCGGTGCCGATCTGCTGTGGGACCTGGGCGATGGCACCACCAGCACCGCCTCCTCCTTCCAGCACTACTTCCAGTACGGTCAACCCATCGTGGTGTCGCTCACCGCCACGGACGCCAGCGGCTGCAGCGCCACCAGCACCGTTCAGCTCCCGACGGATACGCTGCCCGACCTCACGGATGCGCGCGCACCGAACGTCTTCACCCCGAACGGGGATGGGGTCAACGATGTCTTCAGTCCCCTTCCCGAAAATGTGGGGCGCTGCGCCACACTGATCGTCCTGAACCGTTGGGGCCAGAAGGTGTTCGAGAGCTTCGGCAACAACGTGCGATGGGACGGCCATGATCCCGGCGGACAGGTCTGTGTACCGGGCACCTACTACTATACCTTCACCCTACGCGAACTGCAATGGCAGGGCAGCGTGGAATTGATCCGATGAGCACGATGAAACAACTCGCCTTCCTTCTTCCCTTGATCGCCCTGGGCGGCTGCGACTTCGCCGACTGCGTCACCGCCAACGGGGAATCCGTGGAGCGCACCATCGACCTGCCCGTGATCACGGGGGTGGAAACGCAGGGCTCCATCGATGTCACCATCACCCAAGGCAACGAGCAACGCATCGTGGTCCGCGGCCCGAAGGAGATCGTAGACATGATCAGGAGCGAGGTGAAGAACGGGGTGTGGAGCATCGGCACCGAGCATTGCTACAACACGAACAAGGCCATCACGGTGGAGATCACCATGGCCGACCTGCAGAAGGCCGCCGTGGCCGGTTCCGGCAGCATCACCGGCAAGTCGCTCTTCGAGCCCGAGCAGATCGACATCGAGGTGGCGGGCAGCGGCGATATCGCCCTCGAAGTGAACGCCAAGTCCGTGGATGTGGACATCGCCGGCAGCGGTTCCATCACCCTGCGCGGTACCACCGCCGATGTGCAGGTGGATATCGCGGGTAGCGGGGATGTGCACGGCTTCGACCTGAGTGCGGCCAACGGGGATGTGGATATCGCCGGTAGCGGCAATGTGGAACTCACCGTGATCGAGAAGCTCGATGCCGAGATCGCGGGCAGCGGCGATGTGCGCTACAAAGGCCGTCCGCAGGTGAAGAGCGATGTAGCGGGCTCGGGCTCCGTTTCCGGCGTGGAGTGATGCGCTGCCCTTGGCCGATCGTGTTCCTGGCGCTGGCCTGTGGCGATCCACCGGCCGAGCGGGCGGTACTTCCCCCCAGCGCCACCTTCGAATGGCCCGCCTTCACCACGATCGAACGGTTGGACATCCCCGTGGTGGACGACCACGCCGCACCCGACTCCTTGCCCGTCCAGGTCACCTTCGCCCTGCCCGATGGCACCTTCCTGAAAGTGGCCGGAAGACCCGAGGAAACCACCGAAGGGCTACGCCTTTACCACTACCGGCTCGATGCACAAGGGCATCCGCAGGATATCGCCATCTCCGCACCGGCCTATGACAGCTACACCATGCTGCCCACCTTCTTCGGGAGCCCCGGCAGCCAGGGTCCCTTCCTGCTGCTGGCCAACTTCGGGGAGAAGGACAGCTGGGGCCAGAAGGTGATGCTGCTGGACGCGGCCGGCTTCCATGACCTCGGGTTCGTGGATGCTGCCACACACGAACTGCGCACCCAGGAGGACACCGCCTATTTCCGGCTCGGCAACATCGCGCTGCGCACGGTGGTCCAAGCCAAGGGCGACACGCTCCTGCTGGCCTTCACCGGCGACAGCGTCCACCTCTACGATGACCTCCAAGGCCATCTGGACACCATGCGCACGGCCGCTTCCACGGGTTATGCGATCACGCGCGACGGCGGGTTCTTCCTCCGCGATGGAGGCCGGGTGCTCCGCGTGGCGAAGCCCGCCTGAGCCTCCCGCGAAGCGCAACATTTTTCAACGGCACATAGTATGCACGCATACCATTGCGTGCTACATTTCGGTCCGGAGCACCTGTGCATGAGACCTGAGGAGACCATCGACCATCCGATCCGTTGGGCCTGGCATCGCATCATGCGGCGCTACAACGATGCCGCATCGAAATACGGCGGCAGCATGAGCACGGGCTACGTGCTGCTGAGCATCGATCCCGAAGGCACGCCCAGCACCAAGCTCGGTCCCAAGATGGGGATGGAGGCGCGGAGCCTCACCCGCACGCTGAAGAACATGGAGGACGAAGGGCTGATCAAGCGGGTGCCCGATGGCAGCGATGGCCGTATGGTGCGCGTGCTGTTGACACCGAAGGGGAAACAGATGCGCGACGTGAGCAAGGACACCGTGATCCGTTTCAACGAGGCCGTGCGAGCGAACATCCCGGCCGCGCAGCTCGCTACCTTCCACCAAGTGATGAACAAGATCAACACGCTCCTCGAGAGCGATGAACATTTCAAATGATGCATCTCTCACCACAGAGGCACGGAGAGCACAGAGCGAAAGCCATTGGCATCCTGCTCATGCATTCGCATTTCTCCGTGTCCTCCGTGCCTCTGTGGTGAACACACGCTACCCCGATGACCAAACCAACCTCCGCCACGGCTTCGGCCGGCAAGCGCAACATCCGTAAGATCGCCGTCCTGGGTTCAGGTGTGATGGGCAGCCGCATCGCCTGCCACTTCGCCAACATCGGTGCCGAAGTGCTGCTGCTCGATATCGTGCCGAAGGAAGCGGCCGAAAGCACCAAGCCCGCCGATCGGAACAAGCTGGTGAACGACGCGCTCACCACCGCGCTCAAGAGCAACCCCTCGCCCATCTACGACAAGAAGTTCGCGAACCGGATCAAGACCGGGAACTTCGATGACGACCTCGCGAAGATCAAGGACTGCGACTGGGTGATCGAGGTGGTCGTGGAGCGGCTCGACATCAAGCAGCAGGTGCTGGCCAACGTGGAGAAACACCGCAAGCCCGGCACCCTGATCACCACGAACACCAGCGGCATCCCGATCCACGCGATCGCCGAAGGAAGAAGCGAGGACTTCCGCAAGCACTTCTGCGGCACGCACTTCTTCAACCCGCCGCGCTACCTGCCACTGCTGGAGCTGATCCCCGGTCCGGACACCGACCCCGGCGTGCTCGCTTTCCTGGAGGAATACGGTCAACGCGTGCTGGGCAAGGTCACCGTGGTGGCCAAGGACACGCCCGCCTTCGTGGCCAACCGCATCGGCGTGTTCGGCATCATGGACGTATTCCACCTGATCACCGACATGGGCCTCAGCGTGGAGGAAGTGGACCGCCTCACCGGCCCCGTGATCGGACACCCGAAGAGCGCCACCTTCCGCACCGCCGATGTGGTGGGCCTGGATACGCTGGTGAAAGTGGCCCAGGGCGTGAAGGACAACTGCCCGAACGACGAACGCAACAGCCTCTTCGCCATACCGCCGTACCTGCAGCAGATGGTGGAGAAGAACATGCTCGGCAGCAAGACCGGCAAGGGCTTCTTCTTCAAGGACCGCTCTTCACCCAAGGGCGAGATCCTCTCGCTCGACCTGAAGACGCTGGAGTACAAGCCGCAGGTGAAACCCAAGTTCGCCACGCTGGATGCGGCGAAGAAGGAGGACGATCTGCGCAAGCGCCTGAAGCTGGTGTACAACGGCACCGACAAGGCCGGTGAGTTCTACCGCCGCAGCTTCAACTCGATGTTCGCGTATGTGAGCAACCGCGTGCCCGAGATCAGCGACGAGCTGTACAAGATCGACGACGGCATGCGCGCGGGCTTCGGCTGGGAGCTGGGGCCGTTCGAGAGTTGGGATGCGATCGGGGTGGAGGAGGCCCTTCGACAGGCTCAGGGTGACAACACGAACGTGGCCTCGTGGGTCAGTGAGATGATCGCCGCCGGGAACACGAGCTTCTACAGGACGGAGAACGGCAAGCGCCTCTACTACGATCCCGCGAGCAAGGGCTACAAGCCGGTGCCTCGTCCCGAAGGGTTGATCGTGCTGGCCGATATGCCCGACAGCAGCATCGTGTGGAAGAACAGCCAGGCCGTGGTGCGTCACTTGGGTGATGGCATCCTGTGCGTGAGCTGGACGAGCAAGATGAACACCATCGGCGCGGAGGTGATCCAAGGCCTCAACAAGGCCATCGATCTGGCCGAACAAGGCTACAAAGGCCTGGTGGTCTACAACGACGCCCAGAACTTCAGCGCGGGCGCCAACGTGGGCATGATCTTCATGATGGCCGTGGAGCAGGAGTACGACGACCTGGACATGGCCATCCGCACCTTCCAGAACACCATGATGCGGATGCGGCATTCATCCATCCCCGTAGTGGCCGCGCCGCACCAGCTCTGCCTCGGCGGCGGCACCGAGCTCTGCCTGCATGCGGACAAGGTGGTGGCGCACGCCGAGACCTACATGGGCCTCGTGGAATTCGGCGTGGGCGTGATCCCCGGCGGCGGTGGCAGCAAGGAATTCGCGCTGCGCCTCAGCGACGAGCTGCGCGAAGGCGACATCCGCATCAACGCGCTGCGCGAGCGCTTCCTCACCATCGGCCAGGCCAAGGTGAGCACCAGCGGCGAAGAGGCGTTCGGCCTCGGCTACCTGCGCCGCGGCACCGACGAGGTGATCGTGAGCCGCGCGCACCAGCTGGCCTACGCCAAGGAATGCGCGCTGGACCTCTGGGAGAAGGGCTACACCAAGCCGCCGATGCGCACGGACATCAAGGTGCTGGGCCGCGAAGGCCTGGGCATCGTGTACGTGGGCGCCAACAGCATGGAGAGCGGCAACTACATCAGCGAGCACGACACGCTGATCTCGCAGAAGCTGGGCCACGTGCTCTGCGGCGGTGACTTGTCGGAGCCGACGGAGGTGAGCGAGCAGTATCTGTTGGATCTGGAGCGGAAGACGTTCCTGGAACTGTGCATGCAGCGGAAGACGTTGGAGCGGTTGCAGTCGATCATTACCAGCGGGAAGGTGTTGCGGAACTGATCCATGGCACGGCGACTCGTCATCGGCACCCTGCTTTCGATACTGGTGTTCTTCGCCGTGTCTTTCCTTTCCATTCTTGGACAGATCGCCGGTCCGTTGAATGGACACACGCCGAGGGTCCGCTTGGACGTCGGTTGGCCATTCAAGTATTACGAAGAGTTCTGGGCCGGAAATCCGTCGATGAACTGTGGCTGGAATGTTCAGAACCTCGTTCTCGGATGTGTACTCACTTGGACAGCTGTGACCGGCGTATACCTCTTGCTTACTCGAACTGCCCGGAACTGATGAACGCGGTGAAGCATAGTGGTTGTTGGGGCGTGCCGGCTCGAAGACTCGCCGTCGCGCTTTCCGCTACAAGTCCTCGCTCGTTCCTCGCTGCGGGCTTTCCGCTTCAATCGCTCACGCGAAATGCAATTGCACAGTAGACAACGATGAGCACTGAAAACAGCCCGAACGAAATCGAGCTTCTCGAGAACCTCATCGAGAGTGCGGCGAAAGTCTCATACGACTCGAAAGACCAGTTTGACGTGCTGGAACGTCGAACTGAAATGATCATCCGCAAGCTCTTCGGCGAAAAGAGCCACTATCTAGAAGATCTGAAGGGTATCAACTACACTCCTCGAATTGTAATTGGCGGAGGCAATACTGATTGGCGCGGCTACTTTGAACGTGGCCTCAAGCAGTTTCGAAATCTCCTCGCGGTCATGCTTGAGGACAAGAAGCTGAGCACAAATTATTCGCGACCGGAAACGACCGCAGCAGTTGCCGCTGAGGAGAAGCAGAAAGTGTCAACCAAAGCGCTCAAAGAAATACGTGTATTGATAGCCTCTCCTGGCGACGTTGCAATTGAGCGCGAACTGCTCCTGGACAAACTCGAGACAAAGTTCAGACGAGACCACTATGAAGAGCGATGCGGTGCGCGCATCATTGTGGAAGGATGGGAAGTCGTTGCATCTCAAACGGGATATCCGCAGGACATCATCAATTCTGATCTAGTCGCCAAGGCGAACATCATCCTTGCTGTGTTCCGTCATAAGCTCGGCAGCCCAACAATCGATTTGAAGACCGGCAAGGATCGGGCTGCCTCTGGTACAGCTGAAGAACTCTTGTATGCCATCCGGAACAAGGAGATTGCGAATCCGCCTTTGGGAATGGCCTACTTCTATGCCAACGCTCCCGTTATCTCCCTCGACTCAATTGACTTCACGAGGGTGCAGGAGGACTGGGACCGCTTGAAACAGTTCCGCAACGAAATCAAGAATGAAATCCTGTACAAGTCGTACAGCATAGAGGAATCCATTCTTGACGTGGTTGCGAAGGACCTCTGTGACAACATTATCAAGTACTTCAAATGAAGTCGATGAACACAGCACTCCGCGTGAGGGATAGAAGCGGAAAGCCCGGAGCGGCGTCTTCGCCGCGAGGACTTGCAGCGGATAGCCCGACCCCGAGGCTTTTGCGAGGGGACACGCCCAAAAAGAACACACTCAGATGAACGCTTACATAATTGCAGGCTTCCGTTCTGCCGTTGGCAAAGCTCCCAGAGGCAAATTCCGTTTCACCCGTCCCGACGATCTCGCGGCGAAGGTGATCCAGCACCTGATGAGCACCGTGCCCAACCTGGCCAAGGAGCAGGTGGACGATGTGATCGTGGGCAACGCGACGCCCGAGGCCGAGCAGGGCCTGAACATCGGCCGCATGATCAGCCTGATGGGCCTGAACACCGACAAGGTGCCGGGCATGACGGTGAACCGCTATTGCAGCAGCGGCAGCGAGACGATCGCCATCGCCGCGGCCAAGATCCACAGCGGGCAGGCCGACGTGATCATCGCCGGCGGCGTGGAGTGCATGAGTCCCATCCCCTTCGGCGGCTGGCGCATCGTGCCCAACTACGAGGTGAGCAAGGTGAACCCGACCTATTACTGGGGTATGGGCCTCACCGCCGAGGCCGTGGCGCGCGACTTCAAGGTGAGCCGCGAGGACCAGGACGCCTTTTCGCTGAAGAGCCACGAGAAGGCGCTGGCGGCGATCGCGGCCGGACGCTTCAAGGACGACATCGTGCCGGTGGAAGTGGAGCGCGTGTACCTCGATGCGAAGGAGAAGCGCCAAGTGGAGAAGTACATCGTGGACACCGATGAAGGTCCGCGCGCGAGCACGATCGAGGGCCTGGCGAAACTGAAGCCGGTGTTCGACGCGAAAGGCACGGTGACGGCCGGCAACGCGAGCCAGACCAGCGATGGCGCCGCCTTCGTGCTGGTGGTCAGCGAGCGTATGCTGAAACAATTGAACGTGAAACCGATCGCCCGCCTCCTCTCCTACCACGTGGCCGGTGTGGAGCCGCGCATCATGGGCATCGGTCCGGTGGCGGCCGTGCCGAAGGCGCTGGAGAAGGCCGGGCTGAAGCTGAGCGACATCGGCCTGTTCGAACTGAATGAGGCCTTCGCGAGCCAATCGCTAGCGGTGGTGCGTGAGTTGGGCATCAACCCGGACATCGTGAATGTGAACGGTGGAGCGATCGCGTTGGGGCATCCGCTGGGGTGCACCGGGACGAAGCTGAGCGTGCAGCTGTTCAATGAAATGCGGCGGCGGAAGCAGAAGTACGGCGTGGTGACGATGTGCGTGGGCACCGGGCAGGGGGCGGCGAGTGTGTTCGAGTTGTTGAATTGAACCGGGATGAAGTTGCTTGGTGCATCGAACGGGCGGATGTTCTACCATGTGGACGGTCGCAGGTCGTCCGAGTGGGAGAATGAACTTCCGATGACCAACTGGCTTGCCCTACCAATCTTCAATGAGGCTAACAAGATCTTGGCCGAGAGGATTGCCAGAGCGTGTCTCGACAAGAATGTGGCGTACGTGTGCACGCTGGGTAAGGCTTGCGAAATGCTACACGATTGGATCGACGAGGCAGTCGTTGTGGACAAGGTCGATGCCGGTCTTTCGGTCTCGAAACAAGACGACTTCGAGCATTCACCTATGACCACTTGGCATAATGACTTCGACGAAGGAGTGTGGTTTGCGCTGTGGGTAGCACATGACGATTACAAGGAGATCCATTCCATCGTGTGTATCGACATGTCTGAGAATGGAGAATCTCAGCGATTGACAGACCTGATCAATGCGATAAACAGCGGGTGGCTACCCTCAGACGAAGACTGAGATGAAATCCGTCGCGTGCGCCATTCTTCTCCTCGGACTGCTTGCCTGCGGCACACCGAGCACGAGCGACCAAGTGACAACCAAAAACACACCGCCCCGCGAGATCCACACCCCGACCTACGACCTCTTGCTCCCTACTGAGCCCAAATCCCTGCTGATCCTCTTCCCCTGCTTCAGCTGCGATGCGGCGGACACACGGGCGGAGTCGCGCATCGCGGACACGGCCGCGGCCAACGGCATTGCGGTGCTAATGACGAACTTCAACCGGCACATCCTGATGAGCGCGGCCGAGGAGAGCAGATCATCCGGTCCCACAGCGGAAGTAGCGCGGCAAGATGGAACTTAGCGCCCCATGGACGCCTACAACGTACTCACCTTCCTCAGTGGGCTGATCATCTTCAGCTACCTCTTCGACCTCTTCGCGAAGCGTACGCGCGTGCCTTCCGTACTGTTGTTGCTGGCCACCGGAATGGTGCTGCGGGCCTTGGCGGATCATTGGAACTTCCGCCTCTTCGATGTACAACGGATCCTGCCCGCCTTGGGGAACGTCGGTCTGATCCTGATCGTTTTCGAAGGGGCCTTGGACCTGACGTACACGCGTTCCAAACGACCGCTGATCCGCAAGGCCTTCGTTTCGTCGCTGTGCCTGCTGCTGTTGACCACGGCGGGTATCGCGGGCATCCTGTTCTGGCATACCAGCGCACCGCTATTGGCCTGTGTCACCAATGCGGTACCCTTGAGCGTGGTGAGTTCAGCGGTGGCCATTCCTTCAGCGCGCGGCCTGGCCGAGCACGAACGCGAATTCGTGGTGTATGAATCCTCGTTCTCCGACATCCTTGGCATCATCCTGTTCAACTTCCTCGTTTCGAACGACACGTTCGGCGTGGCGGCGTTCGGGCATCTGGCCTTGGAGATCGTCTGGGTGCTGGTGTTGAGCGCCGTGTTCTCCATCGCCCTGCTGTGGCTGCTGGGCCGCATCACGCACCACGTGAAGTTCTTCCTGATCCTGGCGATCCTCATCCTCGTCTATGCCGTGGGCAAGCAGTTCCACCTTTCCTCCTTGGTGGTGATCCTGGCCTTCGGCATGTTCCTGGCCAACGCCGGCCAGGTCCCCTTCACCTGGTTCCGGGAGCGCTTCCTCCACCCGGCCTTCCAGAAGGACCTGGAGCAGTTCCACTCCCTTTCCAACGAAAGCGCTTTCCTGATCCGGACCTTCTTCTTCGTGCTCTTCGGCTTCAGCGTGGTTGCACGCGACCTCATCGATGCCGAAGCCGCGATCCTCTGTGGCCTCATCCTGGCAGGCATCTATCTCCTCCGCCCCCTCTTCATCGGCCTGGCCGTGAACCTGCGTTCCATCCCGGTGATGTTCATCACGCCCCGAGGCCTGATCAGCATCCTCCTGTTCTTCTCCATTCCCGCCTCGCTCCGCATAGAGGCCGTGAACACCCCGCTCCTCTTCCTGGTGGTATTGTCCACCTGCCTGATTATGGCCCTGGGTCTGATCGTCAGCGGCAAAAGCCTGCCCTTGTCGGAACATGGCCCCGATTCCTTGGCACCGGCTCCCGCCGAGAAAGGTCCTGTGGTTTGATGCGTGATCCGTACGCCACAAGCTGCACGTCCATGGCCCCGGAAATAGGCGGATGCGTTTGCAGAATATAGTATGCGTGCATACCTTTCCGGTCATCAACCATTCTCCGACCGGTCCGTACAACGCCATCGCTCCACACCAACACACCATGAGCACCGAGACGAAAAAGGCCCTGCAGGGCGGCGAGTTCCTGATCCGCGAGAGCCTGCCGCAGGACATCTTCATCCCCGAGGAGTTCAACGAGGAGCAGCGCATGATCGCTCAGACCGCGCTGGACTTCCTGGCTGCCGAGGTGTGGCCCAATCTGGACCGCATCGATCATCAGGAGGAAGGATTGATGCAGCGGATCATGGAAAAGGCCGGTGAGCTCGGGCTGCTCGGCATCTCGATCCCCGAGGAGTACGGCGGTTTCGGCAAGGACTTCGTGACCGGCATGCTGGTGACCGAGAAGACCGGCGCGGGACACAGCTACAGCGTGGCGATGGCGGCGCATACCGGTATCGGCACCCTGCCCCTGCTCTACTACGGCAATGCGGAACAAAAGGCCAAGTATGTCCCCAAGCTGGCCACCGGCGAATGGAAGGCCTGCTACTGCCTCACGGAACCCGGCAGCGGCAGCGATGCGAACAGCGGCAAGACGAAGGCCGTGCTGAGCCCCGATGGCAAGCACTACCTCCTGAACGGTCAGAAGATGTGGATCACCAACGGTGGCTTCGCCGACCTGTTCACCGTCTTCGCGAAGATCGATGATGATGAGAACCTCACGGCCTTCCTCGTGGAAAAGGACTTCGGCGGCATCACACTGAACCCCGAGGAGAAGAAGATGGGGATCAAGGGCAGCAGCACCCGCCAGGTGTTCTTCAACGACTGCAAGGTGCCCGTGGAGAACATGCTGAGCGAGCGCCAGAACGGTTTCAAGATCGCCGTGAACATCCTGAACATCGGTCGCATCAAGCTGGCCGGTGCCGCGTTGGGCGGTGCGAAGGCCGTGGTGGACCAGAGCGTGAAATACGCCAACGAGCGCATCCAGTTCGGCAAGCCGATCAGCGCGTTCGGTGCGATCCGTCAGAAGCTGGCCGATCAAGCGACATACTGTTACGTGGTGGAGAGCGCCACCTACCGCTGCAGCCAGGACATGGAACAGGCCATCGAAGCCCTGGAGGCCGGTGGCGCGGACCATGCGAAGGCCCTGCTGAAAGGCGTGGAACAGTACGCCGCGGAGGCCGCGATCCTGAAGGTGGCCGGCAGCGAATGCTTGGACTACGTGTGCGACGAAGGCGTGCAGATCTACGGTGGCATGGGTTACAGCGCCGAGAGCCCCGTGGAGCGTGCGTACCGCGACAGCCGGATCAACCGGATCTTCGAGGGTACCAACGAGATCAACCGCATGCTGACGGTGGACATGCTGCTGAAGCGTGCCATGAAAGGACAGCTCGATCTCCTCGGTCCCGCACAGGCCGTGGCCGGTGAACTCCTGGGGATCCCCGACATGCCCGAACCCGATGATTCACTGCTCGGCGACGAGAAGCGCATGGTGACCAACTTCAAGAAGGCCGTGCTGATGACCGCCGGTGGTGCGGCACAGAAGCTCGGACTGGAACTCGGCAAACACCAGGAGACGCTGATGCACATCGCCGACATCGTGATCGACACCTACCTCGCCGAGAGCGTGCTGCTGCGCACGCTGAAGCTCGCCGACCTCAAGGGTGCGGAGAACGTGCCCGAGCAGATCGCCATGTGCCAGCTGTACATCCACGATGCGGCCGACCGCATCCACAAGTACGCCAAGGAAGCGGTGAACAACTTCGCCGAAGGCGATGAGCGACAAGCGATGCTGATGGGCGCGAAACGGTTCAGCAAGAACACGAACCTCAACACGGCCGAACTGCGGAAGACGATCGCGAAGAAGATGATCGGAGCGGGGAAGTATCCATATTGAGGGTGAATAGGTGTTGGTGATCGGTGAATGGCAGCATCGTTCCGGGCCATTCACCAACTCCTATCCACCATTCGCTTTCACTGTCGCAGCAACTTCTTCAGGATCACGATCTGTCCCATATGATAGTGGCTGTGTTCGATGATCCCCGTGAGGTTGCGGTACCACGAACCGTACTTGGGATCCGCCATGTCGGTGTGCAGCCGATCGTCCGGTAGTTGTTCCACGAGTGCCGCGAAACGTTCGGCATCGGTCCACATCTTGTCCAACAGCCGCTGCCAATCGGCCTCGCTGCTGATCGGTGGATGCGTGAAGCTGAACTTGTCGTGTGCATCGAGCGCTCCGCCCTCCAACACCTTCAGCACGGCATCCACGAAGTAGTTGATGTGGAAGGCCAGCATGGCGATGGTATTGAAGCCTTCGCGCTGGTGCAGGGCCTCTTCCACGCTCACGTCCTTCAAGGTTTCACGCAGGTTCACCCAGGTCCAATTGCCGCCGAAGTGGACGTCGCGGAAGTGCTTGGCGATGATCGTGGAGGTGCTCATGCAAACAAATATCACCACAGAGACACGGAGGACACGGAGGAGTTCAAATGCTGCTCCCATCCGGCATACTCAACAAACGCAATTCTCCGTGCCCTCTGTGTCTCTGTGGTGAACCTCTTCAGGCCGCCTTCTTCCGCGTCTTCGGTATGGCCTTGCCCGTCATCCGTGCACGGTGGGTGATGCCCCAGTCGCGCATGGCCGCGATCACCGGCTGCAGCGTGCGACCGTATTCGGTCAGCTCATACTCCACGGTCACGGGGATCGTCGGCTGCACGGTGCGCGTTACGAGCTGGTTCTGCTCCAGGTGACGCAGTTCCTTGCTGAGCATCTTGGGCGTGATGCGGCCGATGTCGTGCACCATCTCCATGAAGCGTGAACGGCCCTTCGCGGCGAGCGCCATGATGATGAGGATCTTCCACTTGCCCGACAGCAGCTCCAACGTATCCCGCGTGGGCAGCAGCTCCGAGATGCACCGGATCCTGTCGGGATGGGGCGATTCCTTCTTCATGTGCGTCTGCTTGGAAGCGCAAAGATGCTGCAACTATCCCCCAGGACACCACTTTCCTCCGGGATATCGATATCCCAAGGAAAGTGGATGATCGGATCTTTGCCCCACAAAACGAACGATGACCATGTCACAACGGATCCTCATCACCGGTGCCAGCGGCGGGCTGGGCGGCGGTGTCCTCGAAAGCCTCCTCGAACTCCTTCCCGCCGAACGTTTGGTGGCCTTGGGCCGCAAGGCCGGACAGATGCAAAGTTTCGCCGACCAGGGCGTGGAGGTGCGGATCGCCGACTTCGACAATGTCACGGCCACGGAGAAAGCGTTGGCCGGCATCCACAGCGTGTACCTGGTGCCCACCACCGCACCGAACCGCTTGGAGCAGCACCAGCGCGTGATCGACATCGCCAAGCGGGCCGGTGTGCAGCATCTCTTCTATTCCAGCGTGATCCACCATGGCGAAACCGGACATGGCGCCATCATCAGCGACCACCAACGCACCGAGGAGATGATCACGGCATCGGGTATCCCGTACACCCTCCTCCGCAACAGCATCTATCTGGACGTGTTGCCCATGATGCTCGGCAACGCTGCGGAGACCGGCGTGTTCGCCTACCCCGATGCCCCGCAAGGCGTTTCGCTCGCCGCCCGTGCAGACATGGCCGAGGCCACGGCGAAGATCATCGCCACACCCACCCTGCATGGCCGACCGCATCCGCTCGCTCCCGCCCGCCCGATCCTCTATGCCGATGTGGCGACCGCCTACGGTCGTGTGATCGGCCATGAAGTGAAGCATGTCGACTGCACCATCGCCGAGCACGAACAGGCCTTGGTGAAAGGCGGTACGCCCCCTTTCCTGGCTCCGTTCCTGGCCGCCATGGCCCGTGGTCTGGCCGAAGGCGTGATCCGGGAGCCGAACAGCGAAATGCAGGAACTGCTGGGACGCGAACCCCTCGGCGTTGAAGCCTTCCTACGCGGCCTCCCGAAGAAGGTCACCGCCTGAAAGGATCACCCTTCGGACGAAGAAGGGATGGCCGCTGACGCGGATCGCGTACCGTACCCCGTTCGCAGGGAGCGGGTCAGCTGCACGATGGTCATTTCAACAGCCCTTCGATCGCCGCACGCGCCTCAGCACGTTCCGCATCGCTCATGCCTTCGGAATCCAACAGCTCCAGCGCCCTGCGCAAATGCCGTTCTCCGTTCGCACGATCCATCGGCAACACCACTTCTCCCAAGGACCAGTTCATGCCCGCATCATCCGGGTACAGTTCCACGCCACGCCGGTAGATTGCTCGCACATGCTCCACCTGATCGCTGGCCCAGAGCCTTGAGGCCAGTCCATTGATCTCCGCGATCTCCCACGGCAGGATGGTTCCGCGGAAAAGCAGACCGGCTTCCACCTGGGTCATCAGCACTTCGGGGGCAGGTGGTGGGTGAAGCAACTTGTACTCCCCATCCACCGGGGCGAGGCTGTCGCGCAGCGCGAAATCCATGAACAAGGTGGCGAGCAGGTCGGGGAAAGCGATGATCGGCAACGATGTATGACCAGCGCTCGGATACTCCTTCAAGAACATCCGGCCCTTCGCAACCGAAAGCCCGTTCCATGCAGCGAGCAACTTTTCGTGATGACCTCCATCCTTAGTGGGATCTCCGCCTCCGACCCCGATCAACACATCATCATTCCTTCTTTCCTTCAGTTGCTGGCCCAACGCCGGCACATACTTTTCCACCCGGTGTAAGGGTGAGAGTGCGATCACGGCATCGAAGGCATCGGGTGCGTGCTGCTTGGCATAGAGCGCGAAGGAGGCGGTGAAGGAATGGCCGATCAGCACACGGTAGTCGCCCGGATGGTATCGTTCCAACAAGGGCGGAAGCTCCTCCGTCAACATCCTCAACAAAGGCAACGGGCCGGTCGTTTCCGATGTCTCGGCACTCTCCTTCACCCGGTCATCATGGGGCACCACCACCGTGATCGCCTGCGGTACCTCATGCGTGTACTGCAAATACCGGATGTCGTTCAGCAACGGCTCCACGAACCAATCATGCTGGCCATCGAGCAGGATGAACACCGGCATGCGCACCTGCCCCGAAGCCGCGGCGAAGAACTGCGGCGTATGCACGATCACCGTCCGTTCGGTTCCGAACGCGGCGCTATGGAAACGTAGGGTATCACTTCCATGGAGAACACCGCAGAACAACAGGAGTGCAAGTGTCGAGCGTTCACGCATCCCGCGAAGATGGGCTTTTGCCGCGGTCGACGGAGCTACCTTGTACCCATGCGCACGACCACCCTCCTTGCCGCAGCCCTACCCTTGATCGCATGCGGCCAAACATGGATCGCGCAACCGGACTTCCCCGGCACGGCACGCGATGATGCGACCTCCTTCGTCATCGGCACCTCCATCCACGTAGGCACCGGCATGGAGGTGGGCTGGGGGCTTACGGCGGATTGGTGGCGCTTCGAGGTGACCACCGGAGCATGGAGCAGCATGGCATCGCTCCCTGCCGCACCTCGTCAATACTGCACGGCGTTCACCTTGAACGACAAGGGCTATCTCTTCGGAGGATCGGACGGCACCGACCTGCTGAACGAGCTGTGGATGTACGATCCGATCACCGACGTGTGGGAGCAACGTGCTTCGTTGCCCGCCGCCGGCCGCCGTGCCTGCGTTTCGTTCAGCGGGGCCAACGGCAAGGGGTACATCGCCACCGGCCTGCTGGCCGATGGACAACCGACATCGGAGGTCTGGTGCTACGATCCGGAGGCCGATGCTTGGGAAGCGCGGGCACCTTTCCCGGGCCCGGCACGGCACAGAGCCTGTGCGTTCATGACGCAGGCGGTGATGGTCGTGGGTGGCGCGGACGTGGACGATACCCCCTTATCCGATGGCTACCGTTTCGATGGGTTCACCGATACCTGGGTTCCGATCGCACCACTGCCCGAGGCCCGTTTCTGGTGCAGCGCCTCCGGAGGTTTCGTGGTCGGTGGGTCCTCCTCCGTGACCCAGGAACACGCCGATGTGTGGTACCATGACTTCCTCGCGGAAAGTTGGTCCACGGTGGAGATGCCGGACCTCGCGGGTGGACCGCGTCGCGGAGGTGTCGCCCAAGGGGTCACCTTCTTGGAGCTCGGCGGCCTCTACTTCGGCCTGGGCCTGGGCGAAGGGCAACGGCACAAGGACTGGTGGAAGCTGGACCTCGGCATGTCCGTGGACGAACACACAAGCACGGGCTTGAGCCTCTCACCGAACCCAACGGATGCGTTCCTCCGGATCGGAACGAATACGCGTATCCGGAACACCATGTATCGGATCATCGATGCCACGGGGCGCGATGTCCGCACAGGCACCATTCCCTCCGATCGCAGCATCGACGTCCAGGACCTTGCTCCGGGACGATACCTGATCACCGCGCAAGGCCCGGGACCACCTGCCCAGGCCCCCTTCATCAAGCTTCCTTGAAAACAAAGGCCGGTCCATGGACCGGCCTTTGGACTTTCCGAGGAGTATCGTTATTCCACCACCAAGGTGCTGGTGACGGTACCCTTCACGGTGGATCCGCGAACGAGGTAGACTCCCGAGGTGAGGGTACCCACTTCGATGATGTAGGCCGGCATGTTCATGTTCTGGCTCACGAGCACTTCACGGGCCGACATGTCGAAGACGCGGATATCGTTGAGCAGTTCACCGCCGGCGCTGATGATCACGCGGTCGCAGGCCGGGTTGGGATAGGTGTGCATCACGGCCGGGGCATTGCCGGAGGCGAGGGGCTTCACCTCGGTGCTGGCCAGGTCGGTCTCCGCGCGCCAAACGGAGGCCGTGCGGTCGTCGGTGCTGTTGCCTTGGGCGATCGCCGTTGCGGAGATCGACACGAACAGGAAGGGAAGTATGCGACGGAACATGCCCCTCCTACGTACCGGCCACCGGAAAGGATACAGGGCCGGACTACCTTGCGTACCATGCAGTTCATCGACCCGGCCCTCGACATCTACGCCGAACGCCACGGCGGCCCGGAAGCCCGCTACCTCCAGGAACTTTCGTCCGAGACCCGGGCCAAGGTGCATGCCCCCGAGATGCTCAGCGGTCACCTGCAGGGCCGCTTGCTCTCCCTGCTCAGCCACCTGGTTCGCCCCCGGACCATCGTGGAGATCGGGACCTTCACCGGCTACAGTGCGCTGTGCTTGGCGGAGGGCCTGGCCGAGGGGGGACAGTTGCATACGATCGACATCGATCCGCACCTGAAGGAGATCGTGCAGCGCTACATCGCGAAGGCGGGGATGCAGGACCGGATCGTGACCCATCACCGGCCCGCGTTGGAGGTGATCCCCACCCTGCCCGCACCCTTCGATCTGGTGTTCATCGATGCCGACAAACCCAATTATCCGAACTACTTCGATGCTGTGATCGATCGGATGCGGCCCGGTGGATTGATCATCGCCGACAACGTGCTCTGGAGCGGGCGCGTGCTGCAGTCGACCGCGGAACAGGACGAGGCCACCCGCGCCATCATCGCCTACAACACCAAGGTGCTCAACGATCCGCGCGTGGAACAGGTGGTGGTGCCGCTCCGGGACGGCCTTTCCGTGGCTCGCCTCAAATAGGGCCGACTATCTTGCCCGTCCCTATGATGATCGATCTGCGCAGCGACACCGTAACGCGCCCAACACCCTCCATGCGGACGGCCATGGACCGGGCCGAAGTGGGCGATGACGTCTTCGGCGAGGACCCCACCGTGCTGCGCCTCGAGGAAGGTCTGGCCGAACGTTTCGGCCACGAGGCCGGCCTCTTCTGCCCCAGCGGCACCATGACCAACCAGATCGCCATCAACGTGCACACCCGGCCGGGGGATGAGGTGATCTGCGAGGAAGGTGCGCACATCTATCGTTATGAAGGCGGCGGGCTGATGGCGAACAGCGGATGTTCCGTGCGCTTCATCCCTTCCGATCGTGGACGCTTCACGGCGGAACAGGTGGAGGCCGCCATCGGCAACCCGAACGACGTGCATCAGGCCCGCACCCGCTTGGTGAACATCGAGAACACCAGCAACCGCGGCGGGGGGTCCACCTGGGATCTTCAGGAGGTGATCGGTATCCGGGAGGTCTGCGAGCGGCACGGACTCGCCCTTCACTTGGATGGTGCCCGGATCTTCAATGCGATGGCCGTCACCGGCGAAAGTCCAAAGGACTGGGGAGCGACCTTCACCTCCATGTCCATCTGCCTGAGCAAAGGCCTCGGCGCTCCGATCGGCAGCGTGCTCATCGGCCCGAGGGACTTCATCCATCAAGCCCGGCGCGTTCGTAAACGTTTCGGCGGTGGCATGCGGCAGGTGGGGACCATCGCCGCCGCAGGGCTGTTCGCTCTGGAGCATCACGTGGATCGCCTGGTGGAGGACCATGCCCGCGCGAAGGCCCTCGAGGCTGCTCTGGTCACCTGTGGCTGGGTGACCGGTGTGCTGCCCGTGCAGACCAATATCGTCGTGGCATCCCTGGCCTCCTCCGAAATGGTGGACCGCGCATTGGCAGCCTTGAAGGTCGAAGGGGTGCTGGCCGTGCGTTTCGGTCCGCAACAGATCCGTATGGTGACGCATCTCGACGTGGACGATGCCGCCATCCAACGAACGATCACCATCTTGCAACGTCTGCGACCATGAGATCGATCCTACTTTTTTCCGGCCTGCTGCTGGCGGCCACGGCCATCGCCCAGGAGTTCACGCCCTTGGGTGAACAGCAGGGGGTGAGCATCGCCTACCGCTGGAACCACCCGAAAAAAGGTCCGAGCGAACTGCTGCTGAAGGTGCACAACCCCGGCGACACCGCCCGGACCGTGCACGCCGTGCTGGACCTCCAACTCGATGGGTTCACGAACGAGATGTTCACGGCCGACCTCTGCGTGCCGCCCGGCCGTGCGCTGCGCGGCAAGTTCAACGGCGTGTATTTCGTACCGCAGGAAGTGACCACGGAACAGATCCGGTCCGGGGCCACGCGCATCGAGCTTTCCACCTACACCGCCACCGTCGTTCCCTCCTGCCCTTGACTTCCCGCACCACGCCTCCCCGCGCTCCCGTGGCGCCCCGGTCGGGCCTGATGCCCCGGATGTTCTCCGGCCGCATCGCGTGGATCATCGGAACGTTCATCATCTGTACGCTGGCCCTCTTGGGCTGGAGCATCCTCCGCTTGGAACGCCAGGTCCAGGACCTCGGCACGGTGACCCTCCAGCGCGTGATGGACGAGCAGCTCGCCCGGCTCACCCTGCAACTGACCAGTGTGGAACAGAGCCTCGAACAGGAGGCCTTCCATCTCGAGGCCGTGGGCAACATGGACAGTGCCGCGATGGTACAGCGTTGGCGGCCCGTGCTGCTCGCTCAACCCGCCATCACCACCATCGGCCTGGCCAATGAGAGCGGTGACGAACGTTCCCTTCGCCTGGTGGGCACGCAGTTCACATTGATCACCACTTCGCACGGTTCGGAGCGACTTGCACCACAGGCTTCCTCCTGGTCCTTCAACGACGCCAACGCCGCCAGCACCAAGGCCTATCCAGCGATGGACCCCCGCGAGGAACCTTGGTTCAGCCAAGCCTTGGAGGACCGACATGGCGACCCGGTCTGGTCCAGTTCACCTGAAGTGGACAGCATCGAAGGCAGCCTGCACGTGTCGATATTGCTGCGCTCGGAGACCAACACCGAACCCTACCGCGTACTGCGATTCTCCTTGCGACCCGATGCACTGATGCCCGGCAGCATCGATCGTTCCCGGGACTATGCGGCCATACAGCTCTCGCCCAC
The DNA here is from genome assembly GCA_036405935.1 of Flavobacteriales bacterium. GTDB lineage: Bacteria > Bacteroidota > Bacteroidia > Flavobacteriales_F > PHOS-HE28 > PHOS-HE28. The sequence continues at coordinate 1,500 of DASWWQ010000174.1, read as the reverse complement.
CGGTGTACCCTTCATCCCGCTCGATACCACGGCGCAGGGACGTTTATGGAAGGAGGCGTTGGACATCTGGGATGAACGCAAGGAGAAGTTCCCGTTCACCTTCAGCAGGGGTGACAGCAGCTATGTGGCCCAAGTGCTGCCCTGCACCCTGCAGGGTACCGAAGTGATGATCGCCGCGGTGGTGGACCTCGGTTCGCTGGAGCATTGGACCGGCCAACAGCGGCTGCGACTCCTGGGCTGCATCGTGCTGCTGCTGCTGCTGGGCATCACCCTGCTGGTGGCGTATGTGCTGAACCGCCGTACCTCCGAGCAGGCACGCCGACAGGAGCGTCGATCACGCAACCGCGACCGTGAGCTGGCCAAGGCCATCGGTGAACGGGAGATCCTGGACCGCGAGGTGCACCACCGCGTGAAGAACAACCTGCAAGTGGTCAGCAGCCTGCTCAACCTGCAGGCCGGCCGGATCACGGATGATGCCTCGCGCACGGAGTTCCTTCGTGGCAAACGCCGCATCGATTCGATGGCGCTTGTGCACCACAAGCTGTACGCGCTGAAGAACCTGCGCTCCATCGACCTGAAGCCCTTCATCGACGACCTCGCCAAGGCGATGCAGGTGCTCTTCGAACCCGATAGCCGTTCGGTGAGCCATTCGGTGGAGACCGGTGGGGTGCGTGCCGATGCCGACACCGCCATCCAGATCGGCATGATCCTCTGCGAGCTGCTCGCGAACTGCTACCAGCATGCCTTCCCTTACGCCACCGGTGGCCACATCGACATCTCGGTGCGCCATATCGAAACGGATCTCTATCGCCTGCTGGTGAAGGACAACGGGAAGGGCGCCGAACGAGCGTCCCGCACCCACGCTTCGCCGCAATTGGGGCTGGAGATCGTGGAGGCCCTGGCGGAACAGTTGGACGGCGGATCACGCCTCGGTAACGGCACGGGAACGGCGGTGGAGGTGCTCTTCCGGATGCGGGCAACCGCGGCCGAGTAGAACGACCTTCAGCGCAACCACTCCAACTCCACGCGGCGTTGGTCGGCATCCGGGCCGTCGCTGCGGCTGGCTCCGTAGTGGTTCAGCAGCAAACGGTCCGCAGGGATGCCCCGGCCGATGAAATAGGCCTGGACCGCCTTCGCCCGACGTTCGCTCAGCAGCATGTTCGCATCCGCATTGCCGGTGCGGTCCGCATAGCCGGTGATCAGCACACGGTCCTGCGGCGAGCGCGCGAGCTGCTCGAACACCTCGTTCAACAGCATCCGGTGCTCCTGCACCAGCGCGGCGCCGCCCTTGGGGAACACGATGCGGATGTTCCGGCCCGTGAGTGCACTGAGTTCGGCGATCGGGTTCTCGCTCGTTCCGGCACCGCGACCGCTGCGCAAGGCCTCCACATCGTTCTCGAGACCGTTCATGCGATCCTCCATGGCATCGATCCGATCGCGGATGGCCCAAAGCTCCTTGCGCTGGTCGATCTGGTCGATGCGTCCGTTGATCCGATCGAG
>DASWWQ010000173.1:0-12696 GCA_036405935.1 Flavobacteriales bacterium | reverse complement strand
ACACTGTCGCTGGCGGGATAGAAGAGGTTGATGGGCACCGACGTGAGGCGATCGGCGATGCCTTGGGTATTGGGAGCATCGGGCAGGTAGGGGAAGCCCGTACGGTCCATGCCGTCCAAGGTGGCCACGCCCACCGTCGGTGGATCCACAGGGAAACCACCGTTGATGTAGGCATCATCGTCGGCCCACAGGATCAAGGGGCGCACACTGTTGTCGGGATTGATGTACGTGCGGGGATCCGCATCCACATCGTACACGAGCATCGAATCCTGCAACACATCGGGGCTGATGGGTACGATGTCCTGATCGGGGTCGCCGATGGTATCGGTGATGTTGTACGGGGGCCACACCTCCATGGCGGTGAAGGCCGGCACGGGATAGGCGGAAACGATGCGCACGTTCACCCACTCCGAGGGATTCGCCACGCGGGTGGTCACCACGTTCCCGGGATCGCTCACATCCACCGTGAAGTGGAAGGTGCTATCGCTGCTGTACGCCATGTCCCACGTGCTCACGCCACCCACTTCCAGCGCATACAAGGTCTCGATGAGCGTGACGTCGGGATCTCCTGCAACACTGTTGAGGTGCCGCATCCGGTCGATCGAGAAGTCGTCGATGACGGGGATCTCCTGGGTGGTGTTGGCGTAGATGAAGTGCTCGTTGGCGGCACCCGACTTCCGGATGTCCTTGTGCGTATCGGGACGGGCCTGGGAGACGGGCACCACACGCTCGGCCTGGGAGAAGGCCGCTGGGCCCACCAGCAGGCCCAGCAGCAGGCCGGGGATCCGGATGGATCGGAACATCATCGTGTGCGGTCGTTCGGTCTTAAGGGGTCTCATCGGTATCCGTATCGGCGCTGTCCAAGGTCATCCAAAGGTCGATCATGCCGCCGATGGCGATGGTGTTGTTCACCACGGGTTCGGGGTTCTGGCGGAACACCCGTGCCAACGCCGTATCGCATGGGGTATTGTCACAGCCCCGCACCTCCACTACGACCCCTACGTTCAGGCTGGCCGTGTTCAGGGCCGCGCGTACCTCCGAAAGCGTCATACCACCCACGTCGGGCACTTGCACGCGCGTGCCACCCGCGCCGCTGCCCAGCACCAGGGTCACGGCCTCCCCACGCCTGATGCGTTCCTCCCCCGCGATGGGGCGACCCTTGTACAGCTGGGCCACCACGCAGTCCAAACAGGGATCGGGCCGGTACTGCAGCTCGGCCACTTTCAGGCCGATGATCTCCAGCACGCTGATCGCCTGACGCTTGCTGAGGTTCACCAAGGCCGGCATGTTGAGCATCTTGGGCTCGCTGGCGTTCATCACCACGTACACCGTGCGGCCGGGCTTCACCACCTTCTGCGCATCGGGATCCTGGTCGGTGACCGTTCCCTTGGGCACCTCATCGTTGTAGACCGAATCGATCACTTCCACCAACAGGTCCCGGCCTTGGAGCCGCTCCCGAGCCTCTTCCAAGGTGAGGCCCTTAAGGTCGGGCACCTCCTCATGCGCGGCATGGCGGGTGTATGCCCCCAGCCAGAGCCAGGCCAGCACCACCAAGGCCAAGGCCACCACTACGGGCACCAACGTGCTCATCCATCGTTTTCGGTCGGCCATGCGCTGTGCTTCCGGGCGTGTGGTCACCGGAGCGGAGCGCGAAGATAGACCGGCCACCGTGGCCGATAGTGTGTTCCACCACAGAGGCACAGAGCGCACAGAGGGGATCGGCCAAGCCTCTCTCCCATTTCATCCGAACCACGGATGGACACGGATACACACCGATGGAATGCTCGGACATCCAGATACATCCGCGGTTGAAAGAACGATCCGCTCGCCGAAGGCATAGCGACGCATTCAACACCCATCCGTTCGCAGTTGCCCCCACGGCCGGCTCCGGTCCGATACCGGCGCCTTCCACCTTTGGGCCATTCCCCAACCCATGGCCCTGCCCTTCCTCGCCATCCTCCGTGGTGGCTACACCGGTGAATCCGTCATCAGCCTCCAGAGCGCCCGCACCATGATGGAAGCGGTGGACAACACCCGCTACGAGGTCGTGTATGTTACCGTGACCCGCGCGTCCTGGACCTGCGAACGCGCCGATGGCACCCAACTGCCCTTCGACCGGGGGGCCTTCACCGCCGATCGCGGACAGGGCCATGAGCGTTTCGCCGCCGCGTTGATCGCCATCCACGGCACACCCGGCGAGGACGGCCGCCTGCAGGGATACCTGGACATGCTCGGCGTGCCCTACCAGACCGGCGGTGTGCTCACCATGGCCATCACCATGAGCAAGTTCAGCACCACGGGACTGCTGCGCCAGATGGGCTTCGCCGTGGCGGGTTCCCTGCTGCTGCGCGATCGCAGTGCCGCCACCGTGCAGCGTGTGTTGGACGAAGTGGGCCTGCCCTGCTTCGTGAAACCGGACAGCAGCGGCAGCAGCTTGGGCATCAGCAAGGTGAAGACCGCCGAAGAGCTCGGACCCGCATTGGAGAAGGCCTTCACCGAGGACGCCACCGTGATGTGCGAGGCCTTCGTGAAAGGCCGCGAACTCACCTGCGGCGTGATCCGTCTCCACGGCAAGGTGCAGGCGATGCCGGTCTGCGAGATCCGCCACAGCCACGAGTTCTTCGACTATGAGGCGAAGTACCACGCCACCGATACGGAGGAACTGATCCCCGCCCCCATCCCCGATGAAGTGACCCGCGAGGTGCAGCAACGCTCCGAGGCCATCTACACCGCGCTGAAATGCGACGGCATGGTGCGCGTGGACCATTTCTGGACCGGTGAGCAGGTGATCACCATCGAGGTGAACACCACCCCGGGCTTCAGCGGTGCCAGCATCTTCCCCAAGATGTTGAAGGTGGCCGGCATCGGTGTACCCGCAGCCATCAACGGGCTGGTGCAGGGAATGCTGGAGCGTTGAATACCGGTCATTTCACCACGGAGACACAGAGCGCACAGAGCGGATCCAGAATGGGAGCGGTCCGATCCAGAGGCATTCTCCGTGTCCTCCGTGCCCTTCGCCGTCGCGAAGCGCTTTGGCGCAGCACGGTCTGTGGTGAATGGAAGTTCCTAGGCCGCAGCAAAGCTCACCAGCTCCATACCCTCGAACACGGGGTTGCCGCGTAGCGCCTCATACTCCGCCAAGCAGCGCTGCAGGAAAGGTCGTTTCGCCTCCGGATCGACCGCATACAGATCGAGCACATCGGCACCTAGGATGTACGGGTGCACCATCACTTCCACCAACGCATCCTCCGGTACCGCCTTCAACAGACCGCGATAGGTGGAAGCGTCGTAGGGGCCGGCATGATCGAGGTCGTGGATGCTGACCAAGGCATCATTGGTCCGCTGCGTGGTGCGCCGGCGGGCTTGCCGCGCGAAACGCCGGTTCAGCCATTGTTTCAGTGCCTTTGGGGGTCGCCCCAATGAACCCCGCACGGCCGAAGCGGGAGGATCCACCAGACGCAGGGCGAGATCGGTGCCCTTCAACGCCGGCAACATGCCGTTCAGCACGGCAGGCATCATGTGCACGTGCTGGTGACTGTCGGTATGCGTGGGGCTGATCCCGAAGCTGCGCAACCGATCGAGCTGGGCGCTGAACTCGCGTTGTACATCGGCGGCGTGCACCTTCCCTCTTAAGGCCATGCGCGCCAGTTCGCTGCGCGTGCGGAACAGTCCGGTGGCATCGGTGAGCGAGGAAGGCCCCGTGAGCGCGCGCCCCTCCGTGATGCAGAAATGCAGACCGATGGCCAGTCCGGGGTGGTCCTTCAGGCGTGCCACGGCATCCGTGGTGCCGGGCATGTTCACCATCAGCGTGGCCGACGTCAGATTGCCCGCTCGGAAAACGTCGAAGATGGCCGTGTTCACCGATGGACTGAGGCCCAGGTCATCGGCATTGATGATGATGCGGCGCGGCATGGCGGACAAGGTAGCGTGCCACCACCGCACGGTATATTCGCGGGCCTCCCTGTCGCATGACCGCTACCCCCGAACTTCTCCAGGAACTGACCTTGGCCACCCTGCGCCGGATGAACGAGGACCTGCCCGCCGCCGAGCGCCGCAACTTCGATCCGGGCACACCCATCATCGGGGATTCCGGCGTGCTGGATTCGCTGGGGCTGGCCAATTTCCTGGTGGGTATGGAAGAGGCCGTGGAGGAGCGTTTCGGCACCAGCGTATCGCTCACCGACCAGGACCTCTTCGAGCTCTTCACCGAGGATGACATCACCGTGCAGGCCTTCGCGCAACGCCTCAGCACCAAGTTGCAGGCCTGACCCGCACACCGTCCGATGGAGTTGTTCCTCGTCTCCGACTTCAACGTCAGCAACTTCGCGAACATCCTGAGGAGCCGCTCGGAGGGCGCACTCGATGTGCACACCGCTCCGCTGGACCAGGTGGTGCCCTTCCTGGGCAGCGGCGGCCATGCGGATGCCGACGCCTTCGTGTGGACACGTCCCGAACGCATCTCGCCCGAACTGAGGAAGGCCCTGGACCATGGCGTGGCCGATCCCGTGCAGCTGCTCGCCGATACCGATGCCTTCGCCGACCTGCTGATCGACGCGGCTTCCCGCTGGCGCACGTTGCATGTGCCGCTCTGGCAATTGCCCGCCGAAACGCGCTTCGGCCGTCGCGAGCTGCATCATTCCTCCGGCGTGTTCGCGTTGCTGTTGCGCATGCAACATCAGCTCAGCGAGCGCATCGCGGACACGCCGAACATCCGTGCGCTGAACAGCCAACGCTGGTTGCAGCAAGCCGGGCCCACCGCTTGGTCCGAGAAGCTCTGGTACCTCACGAAGACGCCCTTCTCCAACGAGGTCTTCAAGGCCGCCGCGGACGACCTGCTCGCGGGATCGCGCATCGAACAGGGCCGTGCGATCAAGCTGATCGTGCTCGACCTCGACGACACGCTCTGGGGTGGCATCGTGGGCGATGATGGCTGGGAGAACCTGCAGCTCGGTGGGCACGACGCGACCGGCGAGGCCTTCGTGGACTTCCAGCGCACCTTGAAGGCCTTGAAGGAACGCGGCATCCTGCTCGCCATCGCCAGCAAGAACGAGGAATCCACCGCGCTCGAAGCCATCGCCAAACATCCGGAGATGGTGCTACGGCCCGAGGATTTCGTGACGCACCGCATCAACTGGAACGACAAGGCCGGCAACATCGCGGACCTGCTCCAAGAGCTGAATCTCGGTGCGCAGAACGTGCTCTTCATCGACGACAATCCGGTGGAACGTTCCCGCGTGAAGGAATTCCTGCCCGAAGTGCTGGTACCCGATTGGCCCACGAACAAGCTGCTCTACGACCGCACGCTGCGCAGCCTTCCGGTGTTCGATCTGGAGGCGATCAGCACGGAGGACCGGCAACGCACCCGCCTCTATCACGAGGAGAAACAACGGGAGCACGCGAAGACTTCCGCCACCGACGTGGACGCTTGGTTGCGTTCCCTCGGCATGCATGTGACGGTGGCTCCGGTGGACGATGCGGACTTCGCCCGCGCGCACCAACTGCTGAACAAGACCAACCAGTTCAACCTCACCACTGCACGGCCCACGGAGAAGGAACTGCGTGAACGGCTCAATGATCCGAACAGACCGATGTGGTCCCTGCGCGTGCGCGATCGTTTCGGGGATGCGGGACTCACCGGCCTCCTGGGGCTCGACCTCACGCATCCGGAACACGCCGTGATCACGGACCTGGTCCTGAGCTGCCGCGTGATGGGACGCCGCGTGGAGGAGACCCTGCTCCACCTCGCCGATGCCCAAGCGCGTGCCCAAGGCAAACGCTCGATCATCGCCCGGTTGATCCCCACCGCGAAGAACAAGCCCTGCCTCAGCTTCCTGGAAAGCAGCGGCTGGTCAGTCGCCGCGGACGGACCTAGCTTCACCTGGGACCTTTCGACGACCTATCCGCTTCCCGACACGCTCCAGTTGGAACAGCGGGATGCCCCACCATCCACATGAACATCGGTGATCACGCCGCGTTGGACGTCCATGTGGACGAGGCGCTCCTCCAGCTCTTCGTGGCATGGAGCGGTGACCGCAGTTCGCTGCACACGGATGCCGCCTTCGGACGCCGTTCCCTATTCGGATCCACCGTGGTGCACGGGATGTTGCCGGTGGCCCTGGTCCCCCTCGTGCTGCATCGTCTTTTCCCCGGACAGGCCCTGCGTCCGATCCGCGCGCGGGCCCGTTTCCTGAAGCCGCTGCTACCGGGCCGTAAGATCACCCTGCGTTGTACGGTGGATGCCATCGAGGACGGCGTGGTGAAGGTGGCCTTCGAGGTCGCGGGCGGAACGGACGACATGATCACACGGGGAAGCTTCGACCTGCTGCCGATCACCGCAGGCAGTGCAAGTCCAGGGATCGGAAAGTCCGCCTCGCCGATCATCACCGCCCTCGAAGAGCAGGAACTGCACTTCGAGGATCTCGACGTGGGACGTAGGACCGAGCTAACATTGCACATCGGCCCGGACCAACGCCGTGCGCACCTCGACCTGCTCTCGGCCGTATCGCGTGGGGCAACGGATGCGCTTGCGCAATTCGATGGTGATCGCTTCGCTGCACTCGCGGCGCTCTCGACCTTGGTGGGCATGCAGCTGCCGGGACGCACCGCCACCTTCCAGGAGTTCGAACTGGCGTGGGAACCCGGAGACCACGGCACACCGACCCAACTGCATTCCACCCTGACCCGCCGCTCCGACACCACACGCACCATCAATCAAGAGGTGGTGCTTTCCAACGGTACCGACACCGTCGCAAGAGGCAAGGTGTCGGTGCTCGTGGCCCGCTCCCCTTTCCGACCGCCGACCATGGAAGAACTCGCACACAACAGCCTCGATCACGGATTGAAGGACCAGGTGGTGCTGATCACCGGGGCCTCACGCGGTCTCGGCGCCACCACCGCCAAGCTCTTCGCGGTGCATGGTGCCCGCGTGGTGATCAACTACCGATCCTCCGCCGAGCAGGCCCATGCCATCGCCGATGAGATCAGCGCGCACGGCGGACAGGCGATCGCCGTGCAGGCCGACATCACCAAGGTTGATGAGGTGCAGGCCATGGTGAAGGGCATCATCGACCACTGGGGTCGCGTGGACGTTCTCGTGAACAACGCCGTCGGCAACTTCCGGCCGATCGCCTTCCAGGAATTGCAGTGGGACCAGGTGCAGGAGGACATCGACACCATCGTGAAAGGGGCCTTCCTCACCACTCAGGCTGTGCTACCGCACTTCCTGCAGCAGGGCGGAGGGCGCATCGTGAACCTCTCCACCGTGGCGGTTGAAACACCACCGGCGCAACAGGCGAAGTATGTGATGGCGAAGTCGGCCTTGAACGGTCTCACCCGCTCGCTCGCCGTGGAATTCGCCGACCGTAACATCGCGGTGAACCTGGTGGTACCGAGCTTCGTGGAAACGGACCTCACGAGCTCCTTCAATGCGGTGGCGCTCGGAAAATTGAAGGCCAACAGTCCGATGAAACGACTGGCCGCTCCGCAGGAGATCGCCGAGGCCGTGCTCTTCCTGGCCAGCCGCCGCGCGGGGTTCACCACCGGACAGAAACTGATGGTGACCGGCGGACTTCCTCCTTTCCACTGAGCATGGGCAAGGTCGGCATCGTACCCGGCAACGCCGTGCCGCAGGAAGCGATCCTGAAGTTCGCCCGGAACAGGTACGGTGCGCATGCGCATCAGGCCCGACCGTCCTATCTGCCTTGGGCCTACACGGCAAACCCGCACTGCACCCAGGGTCTCGCACAACTCTTGGTGGCGCAGGACGAACAAGGCCGGGTCATCGGCTTCGTGAACCGCTTCTTCATGGCGTGGAACGTGAACGGTAACATCGAGCACATCCCCGCGCTCACCGACCTCGCAGTGGACGAACACCATCGCGCGGGCGGCCTCGGCCTGCGGTTGATCATGGCCGCGACGAAGGACGTGCCGCACGCTTTCGTGAATGGATCGAACGCGAACAGTTCGCCCTTGTTCCGCGGATTGAAGTACCAAGAGATCACCGGTGCCCGGTGGATGCGCAAGATCCTCGCCCCGGTGCGCGGAACCATCCGTTTCCTGTTGCATCGCTTGACCGGCCGGTTACCGGATGCCTCGCTTTTCTTCACCGCCGGAGATAGCGGACCAAGCATCACCAGGATCATCGCTCCTGATGGGTCATTGCTGGAAGAACTCGCCACCTGGCTGAATGCCGATCCCGCACCGGTCAAGCTCCACTGGACAGCGGCGTCCTTGCGGTGGCGGTTCTTCGACACTTCCGGTCCGCGTCATGTGCTGTTCCTCAAAAGAGCGAACCACCGTCTGGATGGTGCCTTGATCTGTTCCGCCGGTGCGCAGCGGGGATTGAACGTGTGCCGCTTGGTGATGCACCGCGCCTCGAACCCTGCCGTATATCAGGAACTGCTTGCCGCAGCGCTCGGACATGCGCGCCGTAATGGTGTCGACGCCTTCATGGCCTTCACCTTTGATGTCGCCGAGGCGAAGGTCCTGGAAGCGGCCGGGCTGCGCGCGCAAGCCGCACCGGCCACGTTCTTCCATCACGCGCGGAAAAGCACACCGTTCGATGGCACCACGGCATCGATCCATGGCGCGGCATCGGACATCGGCTTCACGTCGATCCCGGTCTCAGCGTAGCGGTGCTTTGCGGAGCCGTTCCACCAAGGCGTGCACGGCGCGCGCCCGATGGCTCATCGCGTTCTTCTCCGCCAAGGTCATCTGCGCGAAGGTGCGCCTCTCGCCCTCCGGCAGGAACAAGGGATCATAGCCGAAGCCGGCCTCACCGTGCTGCTCCAGCGCAATGTGTCCGTTGACCACCCCTTCGAAAAGCTCCTCGCCGTCCGCATGCACCAAGGCGATCACCGTACGGAAACGCGCGGAGCGATCGGCCTTGCCATCGAGTTCCTCCAACAAGCGCATCATGTTCCGCGCGGGATCCTTGGCCGGTCCGGCATAGCGCGCGGACAGCACCCCGGGTCTTCCCTCGAGCGCTCGCACCTCCAGTCCGGTATCGTCGGCCACGCACACTTTTCCTGTCCGCTCGTAGGCGTACCAGGCCTTCTGCAGCGCGTTCGCCTCCAACGTGGAGCCGGTCTCGGGCAGGTCGTCGGGAAGACCCGCCTCGCGCAACGTGATGATCGTCGTTCCTTCCGGCAACAGGGCGCGCAGCTCGGCGGCCTTGCCCGGATTGCCCGTGCACAGCAGGATCTCCATGGGGCGAAGGTGCGATGCACCGGCCATCCTCCACAAGACCCCGTGCACCGTAAGGGCATGGACCATCGGGCTATATTTGGCCGCGACCGCCAGAGCCGATGATCAAGGATCCCTCCCAATCCACCGTGCTGATCACCGGTGGCGCCGGATTCGTGGGATCGTCCTTCGCGCTCCATTGGAAGAAGCGACACCCGGGTTCGAAGGTGATCGCGTTGGACAACCTGAAGCGTCGCGGCAGCGAGCTCAACCTGCCCCGACTCAAGGATGCGGGGATCGAGTTCCTCCACGGGGATGTGCGCGATGCCGGCGATCTGCGCGGTCTGCCACCGATCGATGCGCTGGTGGAGTGCTCCGCGGAACCGTCGGTGCTCGCAGGCTACGGCACCCATGCCGATTACGTGGTGAACACCAACCTCCTGGGCACCATCAATTGCCTGGAACTGGTGGCGCGCGATCGGGCCGACCTCGTGTTCCTCAGCACCAGCCGTGTCTATCCCATCGCTCCGATCAATGCCGCCTGCTTGGAGAACGAGCATGGCTTCGCGGTGGACCCCACTGCACGGACGGCGGGTATCTCCCACAAGGGGATCAACGAGGAATTCCCGTTGGCCGGTGTACGCAGCCTCTATGGCGCCACGAAGCTGGCCAGCGAACTGATGATCGCCGAGTACGCCGCCCTGCACGGCTTCCGGGCGGTGATCGATCGGTGCGGCGTGATCGCCGGACCTTGGCAGATGGGCCGGACGGACCAGGGGTTCGTGTTGCTATGGCTGGCCCGGCACCACTGGGGAAGACCGTTGCAGTACATCGGCTTCGGCGGACGCGGATCGCAGGTGCGCGACATGCTGCACATCGACGATCTCTGCGATCTGGTGACGCTGCAACTGGAGGACATGGACCGGGTGGACGGCCGCACCTTCAACGCCGGTGGCGGCGCAACGAACAGCGCCACCCTACGGGCCTGCACGGAGCTCGCCCGCACGATCACGGGCCGTAGGCTGGACATCACCCCGCATGCGGAGGACCGGCCCGGAGACCTGAAGCTCTACATCACCGACAACACGGCCGTGCAAGCGGCCACCGGCTGGGCACCGCAACGCGACCTGCACACCCTGTTCTCCGATTCCTACCAATGGCTGAAGGCACATGAAGACGTGCTCAGGCCCATCCTCAACTGACATGCGTGTCGCCCTCATCACCGGCTCCGGCGGGCTCATCGGCGGAGCCGCCACGGCCTTCTTCGCCCGCAAGTTCGACCGGGTCATCGGCATCGACAACGATATGCGCAAGGTCTTCTTCGGCCAGGATGCCAGCACCCGCTGGAACGTGGACCAGATGCGCGAACGCATACCGAACTATGTGCATCACGACATCGACATCCGCTATCGCGAGGCGTTGGAACGCATCTTCGCCGAGCACGGCAAGGACATCGGGTTGATCGTCCACACCGCGGCACAGCCCAGCCACGACAAGGCCGCCGACATCCCGTTCCTGGACTTCGAGGTGAACGCCACCGCCACCCTGAACATGCTCGAGTTCACCCGCCTGCACTGTCCGGAGGCGGTCTTCATCTTCACCAGCACCAACAAGGTGTATGGCGATACGCCCAACAACCTTCCACTGGTGGAGCTGGATACACGGTGGGAAGTGGCGGAGGACCATCCCTACTTCGCCGAAGGCATCGACGAAACGATGAGCATCGACCGCACCAAGCACAGCCTCTTCGGAGCCTCGAAGGTGGCCGCGGACGTGATGGTGCAGGAGTACGGACTCTATTTCGGCCTGCGCACCGGCATCTTCCGCGGCGGCTGCCTCACCGGACCCAAGCATAGCGGCACGCAGCTGCATGGCTTCCTCTCCTACCTGATGAAGTGCGCCATCCATCGAACGCCCTATACCATCTTCGGATACAAGGGCAAGCAGGTGCGCGACAACATCCATAGCGATGACCTGGTGGCCATGTTCGATGCCTTCCTGGAAGCCCCGCGCAGCGGCGAGGTGTACAACGCCGGCGGTGGCCGCTTCGCGAACTGCTCCATGCTCGAGGCCATCGCGCTGTGCGAGCGCATCACCGGCAACCGCATGGACATCACGCTCTCCGACCGCAATCGCATCGGAGACCACATCTGGTACGTGAGCGACCTCTCCAAGTTCCGCTCGCACTACCCCACCTGGAAGCCGCACTACGGCATCGAGGAGACCTTGGTGCAGATCTTCGACGAATTCAACTCCAGGCGCCCCTGAAGCTCAGCATCGTCATACCCGCCCACAACGAGGAGGGCAGCATCGAGCCCACCTTGCGCAGCCTGCACATGGTGCTGGAACGGGAGGGCATCGCGTTCGAGACCGTGGTGGTGAACGACCATTCGGCCGATGCCACCGGCACCATCCTCGCCCGGCTCCAAAAGGAAATGCCGCCCCTCCGCGTGGTGGACAACGAAGGTCCCGGCGGCTTCGGATACGCCGTGCGCAAAGGATTGGAGCACTTCAACGGCGATTGCGTGGCCGTGATGATGGCCGACCTCAGCGATGACCCCGAGGACCTCGTGCGTTTCTATCGGAAGATGCAGGAGGGCTACGACTGCGTGTTCGGCAGCCGCTGGTCCAAAGGCGGTGTGGTGGTGGACTATCCGTGGATCAAACGCATGATCAACCGCACGGCGAACAACCTCGTGCGCGTGGTCTTCGGGATCCGGTACAACGACTGCACCAACGCGTTCAAGCTCTACAGCCGGGAGACCGTTGCAGGTCTCCACCCCTTCCTCTCCCCGCACTTCAACCTCACGTTGGAGATGCCGTTGAAGGCCATCGTACGAGGCTACCGCTATACCGTGCTGCCCAACTCGTGGCGCAACCGCAAAACCGGGGAATCCAAGCTCAAGATCAAGGAGATGGGCAGCCGTTACTTCTTCATCATGCTGTATTGCCTGATCGAGAAGTACTTCTCGCGGAACGATTACCACAAGCCCGGCTCCACCCGATGATCGCCGAGCGGCTGTCCTCCTTACGCCTCCGGAACATCCTCCTCGCGGCCAATGTGCTGATGGGCGTTCTGGTGGTCTACATCTTCCGCACGGCGCACGGCGACCTGGGCGATTACCTCCCCTTGGCCGATGGCATCCTGCACGGCACCTATTCGATGTGGTACCGCCTGCCGGTGGACATACCGGACACCTTCCGCAACCCCGGTTATCCGCTGTTCCTGGCGCTTTTCCGCGCCATCGGTCCGGATCTCCTCTGGGTCCAGGCGGCGCAGGTGCTCCTGCATGCGCTTTCGGTGCTGCTCATCCTCCGCATCGTCGGTCGGCTGGGCGGCCTCATCGCCCAGAACATCTTCCTGCTGCTCCTGTTGCCGAGCATCAACGTGCTCTACTTCAGCACCGGCATCTATCCGGAAACGCCCACGATGTTCTTCGCCTGCCTCTTCCTCTGGTGCGATACGGGCATGCGCAACGGATGGAAACGTCATGTTTGGATGGCCTTGTGCGT
>DASWWQ010000172.1:0-6235 GCA_036405935.1 Flavobacteriales bacterium | reverse complement strand
CAGGTTTCGTATTCGCAACTGTGCTCCCCCTGACACCATCCCACGCGCAGGACCGCGTGGTGATAGCAGGCAATCGCATGTTGGACTTCAATGCCCCTGCCGGACAGGTCGCTGTGAGTCCGTTGCCCACTCCGGGTGGAGCGGGCAACTATTCCGGTTCCGTAGCCCAGTACTGTCAGAATGCGCAGTACGACGTCAACGGTCAATTGCTCTTCTTCATCATAGATGGTAACATCTACGACCGGATGGGGTATCTGATCGCGGACAATGATGCATCGCCGAACTGCCAGCAATGCTTGATGCGAGGTACGCGACAAGTAGGTATCACGCTCGTTCCGGGTACATGTGACAAGTACTATATCGTTTTGGCGAAGCAGCAGTCGAACGCCGATATACCTCCATCAATCGGATATGCGATCCTGGACATGGGGGCGACGAGTGCGTATTCCACTTCCCGTCGTGGCCGGGTATTGGATGCCGAAGAAGTGGAATCGACCTTTCCGGTCGCGTTCGACCAGTACTTGAATGGTGTACTGGGTGGCTCATTGGTTGTTCCGACAGAACCTCCTGTGCAGTTCGGTGTCTTGGACAATTGGAACTCGAACTCCGGACATGGGGATATCCAGTTCAGGATCCATGAGGGAACAGGGCCTGGAGAGGTGAAGACGCTGTTCGTACGTGATGCCGCACGCTTCTATCAAGCTCCGATCACATCCCAAGGGATCGGAAACCTGAGCGTTTGTTCCCCTGACTACACGGCCATCTTCAATCAGCCCTCGGATGACTATCTGTATTTCCTCGGTGGCTTCGACCTCCGCCACGATGCTTCCGGAGCATTGCGCATCGCCATCAGTTCGAACAATAGTCATGCGGTGATCGGCGGTCCCGTGGAACGGACCATCTGGCTAGGCACGGTGGTCTATACCGGAGGGGTTCCGGTCGTTGATCTCCAGCACGAGGTCAACACCAATCTCTCCAACGCCAACGGGAGCAACATAGGGCGTGTACGGGATGTGATGTTCAGTCCGAACGGAAGATATGTCTACTTCACCCAGAACTTCCCGCCGTACATCGGTTATGTGGACTTCACGAACCCAACGGTCGCACAGGGGCTCAGTATCCCCAGTGCTTCCAGTTATTCCTTGGGTGTGATGAACGCGAACATCGCGCCCAATGGACTTGCTCCGGCCATCTATTTCCCCAAGACGAACGGAATGGGTTGTTTGGTCGGCGTGGATGCTCCTGGTACGGCGACCTGGCAGGCCAATGTTCCGGTAAGCAGTGCATTGGGTACAATGCCGATCTCGCAGAATGCCCTGACCGACCCTCCGGTCCAGACCCATTTTCTAGGGGATATGCAGGTATGGAGCGACAGACAGATCACGCAGCTCCAGCAGCCGGTATGCTGTGTCAGCAACAATATCCAGAGCAACATCCACGTGATCGGGACCTTGGCGCCCACGGGCCTCGTGACCTGGAACCCCGGAAGTAATACCCTGGGCATCGGGGCGTCGAGCACGGCTGTGTTCTCCCAGGATTTCGTGGTTCCGTCGGGAGCCCGTCTAACGGTGAACAACATGACCTGGCGTTTCGCGGAGAACGCGCGCTTGATCGTTCAACCTGGAGGTTTCGTCCGTTTCACGAACAGCACCTTGACGAGCTTGGATTGTGCAGGAGCGCGCTGGCCGGGTGTCGAGGCCCAGGGCAACTCGGCACAGACCCAGGACGGTTCCGCCACGTATCCGACGACCCAGCCTCGTTTGATGCTGTACAACACGGTGGTGGAGAATGCGCTGATCGGCGTTCTGGTGGGCGCTCGCACCCAGCTTACGCCTGTATTGTTCTCCAGCACTTCAGGAGGCGGTGTGGTGAACACGAGCCAGAACTCACGTTTCATCAACTGCAGGGAGGGGGTGCGTTTCCAGCGCTATCAAGGCACCGTGCCCAACCGCAGCAGTTTCAGCGCCACGAGTTTCACGGTGAATGCTGCCTATCCGGCCACGTACGACTTCCAACGCCACGCCTACCTCTGGCGGGTGGATGGCGTCCGCTTCACCGCATGCCACTTCAAGAACGAGCGGGTGGACAACCTGTTCACCTCAACGGGCAGCCTGGCCTTGGGACATGGTATCTACAGTCTCGATGCACAATACACGGTGGAAGCGCAATGCCCCACTTGCTCGGAGCCCCAGTTGGGTCGTAGCACGTTCATCGGACTTGATCATGGCATCCATGCCTTGGGCGGACCGAGCGCGTTGTACACCTTCCAAGTGGACCAAGCAGCCTTCACGGACAACATCTGTGGGGTGTATTCGAGCGGTGTGACGGGCTTCGTGGTGAAACGCTCCAATTTCAGCATCGGAAAGCGCAATGTCACCCTGACGAATCCGGAGGAATTGCCCACCACGACCCCGTACACACCGGGTTGGGGGAACCATCACCGCGGCGTCTACAGTTACAGCGGCTACGGATTCTCGGTGGATGACAATTCCTTCACCAAGACGGTGGGCAGTCCAGCGAACCGGTTGACCGAAGGGGTGGTGATCGGGTACAGCCGCGACCACAGCGATTATGTGTTCCGGAACACCGGGTCGAACCTCACGAATGGGTTCGTGGGTGAAGGCATCTGCGCCAGCGAGGTTCCCAGTTCCATGCCCACCACCGGTCTCCAGTTCATCTGCAACACCAACCAGAACAACAATGTCAACCTCTGGAGCCGGAAGATCACGGGCACGACCGATGCGAATTCCCATACCATTCGTACGCATCAAGGTGCTACCAATCGCCCTGCCGACAATGTGTTCGACGGCTGGAACGGCACGGGAGGAAAGTGGGATTTCCTGGTCACCACCACGGTGAATCCCATCACCTATTGGCATAGGAACAGCACCACGCCCTATATGCCCCAGAACAACTTCGTCACCAACTTCAATATGAATCCTTCTGCGGTCACGAGCATACCGCAGAACAACTGCTCCAGCAAGATCCCCGGCGGAGGCGTGGATGGGATGGTGCTTGAAACGATGGACTACCTGGAAGGGGAGAAGCAGATCTACGAGAACCTCAAGCATCTCGCCGCTTCTGGGCCGGAGGATGAGGAACTGCAACGGGCTCTGGGAGTGCATCATGCGAATCTGTGCCAAGCTTCGCATAGGCTCATCGCACATTACACGCGAGATACCCTGAACAGCCATATCGATGATGTTCGTGAAGCTTGGAGCGCAATTCCGACTTTGGGGGCGCGATATGCAGAAGCACTTGGTCTGGTGCAGCAAGAACGTTACGACGAGGCCAAGCAATTGGTGAATGATATCCCGAGCCGCCATTCCGACATTGGTGCTCCCGAACGGGAAGAACAGCTGCGCATGCTTGAGCTGATCGGATTCGTGCAAGGGATAGCAGCTTCCGGACGTTCGGATGCCGAACTGACCTTGGCCGAAAAGGACCGGTTGGAATCCTTGGTGTCCGGTGCACAGGACCGTCCGGCGGTCTGGGCCCAGAACCTGCTGTGTTTCCATTACGGTAGGTGCCGGACCCCATGGTCCGGAGGTGTGATGGAGAGTGGGGAGGGGAACTCTACAGCTACTCCGCTCGTCAACGGAGGCGCATTGTTGATGGGTGTTTTTCCGAATCCCACGAATGGTCAGGTCACAGTCACTTTACCGGAGATGCCCACTGCGCAACAGGTGCAGCTCCGGGTGATGGATATGCTCGGGAAGGAGGTCGATCGACACTTCCTGAAGAATGGACAACATCAATTCCAGTTCGATGCACAAGGATTTGCCGCCGGAACCTATTTCGTGGAACTGATCCTGGGGGATGCGAAGGTTGAAACGCAGAAGCTGATCGTTCAGCCCTGAGGGAACGGCCATTCGAACGTCTTTTGGATCACGGCGGTCCCTCACTTGAGGGGCCGCCGTGGTCTTTCAGGTACGATCAAGTGCCCAAAGGCTTGATCCGTGGGTCGCTCGAGGGGGTCTCGCTGCCCCTACTTTTGCGCCCCCGATCGCAAGCGCCTTCCGCATGGAGGACGCCTTCGGCATATGGAGATCATGCCCCGCTACTTCCTGGAGATGGCCTATGACGGCACGCCTTATCGCGGCTGGCAGAGGCAGTTGAGCGCGCCGAGCGTGCAGTCGGAGGTGGAACGCGCCTTGGGGATCGCCCTGCACCGCCACCAGGTGAACGCCATCGGCTGTGGCCGCACGGACACCGGTGTGCATGCCTCGGAATACTTCGTCCATTTCGATGGGCCTTCGGACCGGATCCTGGACGAGCGTTTCGCGCATAGCCTGAACGGCATCCTGCCTTCGAGCATCGCCGTGAAGCGGTTGATCGCCGTGCCCGATGATGCGCACGCCCGTTTCAGCGCCACCGAACGCGGATACGGCTACTTCATCCATCGCATCAAGGATCCCTTCCTCAACGATCGTTCGTACCTGCTCCATCTCGATCTGGACATGGATGCCATGAACTCCGCCTGCGAAGCTTTGATCGGTAAGCAGGATTTCAGTTGTTTCCAACGCACGGGCAGCGACAACCGCACACCGATCTGCGACCTGCGCAAGGCCGAATGGACCCGCACACCGAACGGCTACCGGTTCACCATCGTGGCCGATCGTTTCGTACGCAACATGGTGCGCGCCGTGGTGGGCACCTGCATCCGGATCGGTCGCGGGCAACGTCCGCCGGACGATATGGCCGCCGTGATCGCCTCCAAGGACCGCAGCCAGGCCGGCAAGAGCGCACCGGCCTGCGGACTCTATCTCGAACGCGTGGTCTATCCCTTCATCCCCCGCACCGATCGATGAGCCGCGGCACCAAGGGTAAGGCATTCGATATGGGGCTCTTCCGTAGGGTGATGGGTTTCGTGCAGCCCTACCGGAAGACCTTCTGGATGTGCTTCTGGCTCACCATCGTGCTGTCCGGGCTCGGTATCCTACGTCCCATCTTCTCGGGCTACATGGTGGACGCCGTGCACCTGCAGGACGTGCTCGATGACAAGTTGCCCCATACCAAGGACTACGACGGTCCCGATCTGCTGCAACGTTCAGTGGGTGCCGTGGAGCGTTTCTTCGGGATGTCCGGCCCGAGCGACCTGCTCGTGTTGCTGTTCAGCCTGGTGCTCGGCCTGCTCGTGGTGGAGGCCGTCGTGCAGTTCTATCAGGCCTACTGGACCAGCTGGCTCGGCCAAACGGTGACCTTCGACCTGCGGCAGCGCCTGTTCGAGAAACTGGTCGGCTTCCGCCTGCGCTTCTTCGACCGGACACCGATCGGAACGTTGGTCACGCGTACCGTGAGCGACATCGAGACCATCGAGGACATCTTCTCCCAAGGGCTGTTGATGATCATGGGCGACCTGCTGAAGCTGGTGGTGGTGGTCGCCGTGATGTTCATCTACAACTGGGAACTGGCGCTCTGGAGCATGGTGCCGATCCCGATCCTGTTGTGGGCCACCAATATCTTCAAGAACAGCATCCAGAAGAGTTTCCAGGATGTGCGCACGCAGGTGGCGCGGCTCAACGCCTTCGTGCAGGAGCACATCCAAGGCATGGCCATCGTGCAGATGTTCGGCCGGGAGAAGCAGGAGGAGGGCAAGTTCCAGTCCATCAACAAGCAGCATCGCGATGCGCACATCCGTTCGGTGTTCGCCTACTCGGTGTTCTTCCCCGTGGTGGAGGTGCTCAGCGCGATCTCCCTGGCCTTCCTGATCTGGTGGGGTGTGGGGGATGTGCTGGAGGCTACGGCCACCTTGGGCGAACTGGTGGCCTACATCCAGTTCATCAACCTGCTCTACCGTCCGATCCGTCAGCTGGCCGACCGGTTCAACGTGCTGCAGATGGGCATGGTGGGCAGCGAACGCGTCTTCGGTCTGCTCGATACCGATGCCGCCATGCCTGCGGAAGGCACGCGCTCCACCGCCGATATGAAGGGCGACATCGCGTTCCGCAACGTATGGTTCGCCTACGAGGACGACGATTTCGTGCTGAAGGACATCGGCTTCGAGGCGAAGGCAGGCGAGATGATCGCGCTGGTAGGGGCCACGGGCAGCGGGAAGAGCAGCATCGTGAACGTGCTGAGCCGGGCCTATGCCTTCCAAAAGGGCGAGGTACTGATCGACGGCATCGACCTCCATACCTACGACCTGGATCAATTGCGTAGGAGCGTGTCGGTGGTGCTGCAGGATGTGTTCCTCTTCAGCGACACGGTGCACAACAACATCACCTTGCACGAC
>DASWWQ010000171.1:0-10609 GCA_036405935.1 Flavobacteriales bacterium | reverse complement strand
GCTACCGTTCCGGACATCCGTGATGACAACACGCTCATGGCTTCCGACCGCACCCACGAAGGCCGCGAACCCGTGCATATCGGAGATGAACTTGTAGGCCTCCAGGGCAAGGCTGCGCCGCTGGATGGTATGTCGGTCGCTGTAGCCGGCCGTCCGGTCGTTGATCGTGCGATACACCGCTTCAACCTGCAGGTCCGGACGATGGAAATAGTACCCTGCCGCGAACTCGGGGAACACCTTCGACAAGCGATGCTCGGTGAGCCGGGATGAAGGTGCAGCCTCCGGGGATGAGCCACCCAGAAGGAACGAAGCGGATACGCCGATGGAGACCGTAGGGCCATCCAACCGGCCCAGTGCAGCCAGCGTGTCCGTCAGCGATCGCGTTCGGCCGCTGATCCATCCGGGCTCGGCCCCGAGGGTGGTGTCGAACATCCTCACCCAGCCGATCGAGAACCAGAACGGAGGGGTTCGGATCGCCATGGATGTCCCGTCCACCGCCGGGTAGCGCGTAGGGGACCTGGTATCGTAGGAAAGACCGGCATGCAGCAGATCGTTCCGCCGGGCATAGAGCGCACCGACCGAGAGCGGGAGCCGATGTTCGATCAGCAACGGACCTTCCCCTTGGCTATACTTCACCGGCACCCACGCCAGTCCCAACCAAGGGCGCAGGAACTTGTTGCGGATGCGCCAAGGGAACACCTTCATACCGGTCTCCGCCCCGGTCCGCATCCCTTCATGGCCGGAACGCACCAGCGGAAAGGCCAGATCGAAATGCACGTGCCCCCAGAAATGGGTGCCCCCGATCACCAGTCGCAGTTCCGAAGTGGAAGGCATGGCTTCCAGCACCCGCGGATCACGATCCACCCGTCCTCGCTCGATCGTTCCACCGGCATAATGCTGAGCATCCAAGCCCAAGGTCAACTGGGCGAAACGGTGCCGCGTATCGCCCCCTTCCACATAGGGTTGCGCCATCACCGGGATGGCCAATGCGCCGACCAGCACGCCTGCCGCCATGCGGACCGACGGGCCGCGGACATGCTTCCGGGTCCACACGACGATCAAGGGGACACCCACCACCGTGGGTCCCAGCCACACGAGGATGCCATAGGACGAGGCCAGGTTCACGACGAGGAAGGCGGTGAACGTGGCGATATAGGCGCCCATCATGAAACCGATATGCCGTTGCAGCCAGAGCAGGCGGGGTACCGGACGCTGCTTCAACACCAGCAGATAGGTCCTTATGTCGTTGAAGGCCAGCCATACCGAAAGCCCCCCGAAGACGATCAGCACGACCTGTCCGCTGACGAGCATGGCCGCTCCATTGGCCGCGCCGATCACCGTGATCATCCAGTCGCCCACGGCCGGCCGAAGCGTCCTGTTCCGCACCGCCCGGAAACCGCCCAAGGCCTGATACAGCGAGAACACACCGACCATGAAGAGGAAGGCGTTCGGACGGATGATGGAAAGCCCGAAGGCGGTAACGCCAACGCCGATCATCGCCCCGAAGAACACCCGGCCCAGACGACGATGCCAGAGCCCTCCTTTCCTCAGCACCAGGATAACGGTGCCGGAAAGCAGGGCGGTGAAGCCAGCGATGATGTGGAGGACGAGCAGGACGGTGTGCAATGTGGCCATGGGCGTTGGATCTCGAGCGGCCAAGATCCAGTGACCAACACCCTCGTTCCAAGGCACTTGGGAGCAACGGGAACGCGTGGGAAGTACGGGAGGACACGCGGGATGAACGGGAAGGTCAGCGACGCCCGGCAAGCAATTCCTCCAGCCGATCATTGAGCTGGCGGGATACCGGCACCGCATCCACATCCTCCCGCAGATGCAACCTGTACCCTTGGGCGTTCCCGCTGACCCGCACCACCTGATGCAGGTTCACCACATGGCTCTTGTGGCAGCGCAGGAAACGAGGCCACGGCGACAAGGCCTCCTCGATCCGCTTCAGGCTGGCACGCATCACCGGGCGTAGCGGGCGGCCCTGGTGCAAGTGATGCACCTCCACATAGTTGCCCGCGGAGCGCAGGAAGAGCAGGTCATCCAGTGATAGTGTCAGGTCCTCGCGTCCGTTCTCCGACGGGAGCGTGATGGTTGCCGCTTGATCCGGCGCCTTCAACGGCAGGTCGGGTGGATGTGTCGGCTCCTCGTTCCGGGGCACGACCACCGCCGGGGCCGACCCCTCGATACCGGCATTCACGCGCTTGGAACCTTCCCAGTAGTGGCGGGAGAGGCGGGCCTCGTTGGACAGCACCACGACCGTCACCGGGAACAGGCCGATGAGCAGGGTGTAGAGCTCGAACCAAAGGAGGGCGTTCCATGAGGGATCAACGAAACCCACCCCCACGCTGTACAGCGCATTTCCTGCACCGATGAGCAACACGTTCAACAAGGACCAGCCGATCTCCCGTCCGACGGTCCAACGTTCCTCATCGAAGAACGAAGGCCATCCCAACGGAACCAAGGTGTTCATCACCAGCATGATCGCGGAGCATACGGCACCATAACCCAAGGCGATGGGCCATATCCGCTCCCCGATGCCATCGAGCCCGAAGGGCCGGAAGAGGGCCAGGAACAGGCATACGAAGGCACCGAACAGCAGGCTGCGCTTCCAGAGAACCGCACCGAAACGGGCTTGGCGATAGGGTTTGGAGAGCAGTTCCAGTGTCGCGCTTAACATGGGAGCACGCTCAGAGCACCAGTTCGCGGAACAGGCGTTCGGCCACTTCGTCGAGGTCGGTGCAGGTTCCCGGGTGCGGACGGGAGGTCTGGATGGCCGAACTGCGCACGGCGGTGAGCCAGCGGAAGCGGGAAGGCGCATCCAATCGCGCGATCGGACCGCCCTGGGGATCCCCCGAAGCGATCCGTTCCAGCGAGCGCAGGTTGGCGCGCACCGGCTCCAGGTCCGCTTCCCGATCGAAGGCCAGCACGCGCTCCTCGTTCAACAGGGTCCGCACCTGGATGCGATCCGCGCTTTTGCAGAGAACGATGACGCCCACGTTCACGAACTCCTCGCGCTCGGGCACGGGCAGCACGCGGATCACCGCATACTCATACAAGTGCCTGCCTTGCATCTTCCGCGGCTTGGGTGAACACATGCGCATGGGCGACGCGCGCGATCAGGAAATCGAGATAAGCGGCCCGCAGTTCGGCGGGCGAGCCCTCGGCATCGGGCCAGCTCAGCCATTCGTCCGGCACCAGGGCCACGATGCCGCGCAGGATCTCCGGTGTCAATCGCTGCGCCAGTTCCGCGTTCGCTTCCTGCAAGTGGGTGGCGCGGGGCAGCAGCACATGGTCCTTGATCAAGGGGAACGGGCCCGTGGCATGCTGCGCACGGTTCTCCCAGCTATGATGGAAGTACAGGCAGGAACCGTGGTCGATCAACCAGAGCTCCCTGCGCCAGATCAGCATATTGGTGTTGCGCGCGGTGCGATCGATGTTCGTGAGGAAGGCATCCATCCACACGATGCGCGAGGCCATCATCGGGTCCACATCGGTCACCACCGGATCGAAGGTGATCGCCCCCGAGAGGAAGTGCAGTCCCACGTTGATGCCCGCACTGTTCTGCAGCAGTTCCTGGATCTCCTCATCACCCTCGGTGCGGCCGAAGGCCTCGTCCAGTTCCGCGAAGACCAATTCAGGCACCCGAAGCCCCAGCACACGGGCCACCTCACCACCGATCAGTTCGGCGATCAACGCCTTCGGTCCATGCCCATTGCCGCGGAACTTGATCACGTACTTGAACCCGTCGTCGGCATCCACCAACCCCGGCAAGGACCCTCCTTCCCGCAGGGGCATGATGTAGCGCACCACCTGTACCGTGCGCAAGGGAAGCGGTGCCTTCATGGATGCGGGCAAGGTAGTCCTCAGGCCTGCGACAAGGCGTGGAACAGGTCGGGTTGCTCCTGGGCATGTGCGCCTTCGAGCTGGAGCAACTTCCGTTTCGCAGGAAGGCCGCCCGCATAGCCCACCAGTTCACCCGAGCTACCGATGATCCGATGGCAGGGCACCAGGATCGAAAGGGCGTTCGCACCGTTCGCCGAGGCCACCGCCCGGATCGCCGCCGGGGAGGCCACCCGTGCGGTCAGTTCGGCATAGGTGGACGTGGATCCGTAAGGCACCTTCTGCAGCGCTTCCCACACCCGCTGCTGGAACTGCGAGCCCACGAAGCGCAACGGCACACCGAACGTGCGGCGTTCCCCGGCGAAGTAGGCCTTGAGCTGCGCCATGGCCGTTTCGATGACCGGTGACCGCCCTTCCCGAAAAGCGCTTCCCAAACCCTTGCGTAGGCGCTGGTCGACGCCCTCTCGCATGCGCCGATAGCGCCAATCGCACAAGCACAGCCGCTCCTCGAACGAACCCAATACCAGTTCACCGAACGGCGTTGGGAAAGGATGGATATCGATGTGGGACATGCTTGGAGGAAGGTGCCGCAAGTTACCCGCAACCCTCTTGGGGCCCACCGTTCGTCGCGGGGGGCTTCCCAAGGGGGAGGGAAAAAACCGAAATTCGCGCCCCGATGCGCTATCCCACCCTGTTCATTTCGTTCCTCACATCCCTGTTCCTGTGCGCTCAGGAGCCTTGTGACGCCTCCCTCAACATCGCCTCACCCAGCTGTCCGGATGAAGAGGACGGCAGTATCAACGTGGTCACCGGCGCGGGTGGACCGTTCACCTATGTCTGGTTGCACGACCCCTCCATCAACGGGCCACTGGCCACCGGCCTGGGCATCGGCCCCTATACGGTGCTGGTGACCGACACCAGCGGATGCTTCTCGATCCTGGAAGGAGAAGTGGAGAACCCGATCGTGCCGGCGTTGGGGGTGATGACCACCACTGATATCACCTGCGCGGGCAACGACGATGGCACAATCACCTTCACGGTGAACCCCGGACCCTACACTTGGAATTGGTTACATGCCCCGACCGAGACCAGCACCGTGCTGACCGGCCTCGGACCCGGCATGTACACGGTGGTGATCAACGGCGGTGAATGCCCATCGTACGTCGCAGCCTCCTTGGGCGATCCCGACATCGTGATCGAAGGCGCGTACGACTACTGCCCCTCCGCCCCACCGGTTCTCACCACACTGCCCCAATGGGGCTTCCATCCGCATGTGTACGAATGGAGCACGGGCGATAGCACCAGCGGATTCACGGTGGTGCCCGGTACAGACGGAACCATCGAGCTCACGGCCACGGACACCGTGATCGGCTGTGTGGTGACCGCGTCCGTGACCGTGACCGCCCTACCCTATCCCACGGTGACCTTCGCCGCTCCCGATACCCTTTGCCTCCGCACCACGGGCGTGGCCACCGTGCTCACCTCCACAGCCGATTCCCTGGTATGGCTATGGGGCGACAACGGCCTTAGCCACCTCGAAAGCCCGACCCTCTACTTCGACGACCCGCTCTGGCAGCCCATCTCCCTCCAAGGATTCGACTCCTTGGGTTGCGGCGATGTGCCCATGGTGGACAGCATCTTCATCCTTCCCCGCCTGCCGGCCACGTTCTTCGCCGAACAGGTGCCATGCACCCATCTCGTGGACATCGACCTGCGCAGCACCGCCGACTCCTGCGCCTTCTTCATCGGGGACAGCCTGGTGTTCAACGATTGCAGCGGTTTCATCCGGTGGGATGTCGGCGATTACGATGAGTTCGACTTCACGTTCCATTCCACGCAGCCCAATGAATGCCACGATACCTCCTCGGTGAGCATCGATGTGCGCACGGTACCGGTGCTCTTCCTGCCCAACACCTTCACCCCGAACGGGGATGGCTTCAACGATACCTGGCCGGGTCCGGTGGACATCCCCGATGACGGATGGTTCCAAATGCAGCTCTTCGACCGCTGGGGCACCAGCCTCTGGAGCACCATCGATAGTCAGGAGAAATGGGACGGCAGCACCCATCCCGATGGCGTGTACGTGTACACCATGCGCATGCGCGACCCCTGTAGTCCGCAGGACGAGATCACATCGAAGGGCTTCGTGCTGCTGATGCGCTAGCGCACGTTCCGTGCGGATGTGCGAGGGCCTTCGTGCGGGGAACGGACATCGGGCCGTGGTACCCGTCAAAAAAAGGAAGGCGGCCCATATGGACCGCCTTCTTCTTGTTCGTATCGGCAGTTCACTTCCTCAGGTCGAAACGATCCAGTTCCATCACCTTCGTCCAGGCCTTCACGAAGTCCTTCACGAACTTCTCCTTGGCATCGGCGCTGGCGTAGACCTCTGCAATGGCCCGCAGTTCCGAATTGGACCCGAACACCAGATCGGCCCGGGTGGCCGTCCATCTGCGCGCTCCCGTTCTCCGGTCGTGCGATCCGTAGATACCGATCTGCCCGGCCTTGGGTGCCCACGCGTGCCCCATGTCCAACAACGTGATGAAGTAATCGTTGGAGAGCACGCCCACGCGTTCGGTGAGCACGCCATGCGTGCTACCGCCGCTGTTGGCCCCCAGCACCCGCAAGCCACCCACGAGCACGGTCAGTTCCGGTGCGGTGAGGGTGAGCTGCTGCGCCTTGTCCACCAGCAGTTCCTCCGCAAAAGCGGCGTACTTCTCCTGGCTGTAGTTGCGGAAACCATCGGCCTTCGGCTCCATCCAGGCGAACGACTCCACGTCGGTCTGGGAAGCCGTGGCATCGGTCCGGCCCGGATTGAAGGGTACGGTCACGGACACGCCGGCATCCTTCGCGGCCTTCTCCACCGCAGCGGAACCCGCCAGCACGATGAGGTCGGCGAGGGAGATCCGCTTGTCGCCGGAAGCACTCTGGTCGAACTCGAAGCGCACGGCCTCGAGCTTCTTGAGCGCGGCGGCGAGTCGTGCAGGATCGTTGACCGCCCAATCCTTCTGCGGAGCGAGCCGCACGCGGGCACCGTTGGCACCACCCCGCTTATCCCCTCCCCGGAAGGTGGAGGCCGAGGCCCATGCCAGGCCCACAAGTTCCGGTACGGTGAGGCCGCACGCCAGCACCTTCTCCTTCAGGACGGTGACATCAGCGGCATCGACCAACGGATGTTCCACGGCCGGAACGGGGTCCTGCCAGATCAGCACCTCCTTGGGCACTTCGGGACCGAGGTAACGTGAGCGCGGCCCCATGTCGCGGTGGGTCAGCTTGAACCACGCGCGCGCGAAGGCCTCTGCGAACGACTGCGGATCATGCAGGAACTTCTCGGAGATCCTTCCGAAAACGGGATCGAAGCGCAGCGTGAGGTCCGTGGTGAGCATCGTGGGCTTGTGGAACTTGCCCTTGATGTGCGCATCGGGAATGATCTCCTCGGCATCCTTCGCGATGTACTGCTTGGCTCCTGCAGGCGACTTCGTGAGCTCCCAGTCGAACTTGAAGAGGTTCTCGAAGAAGTTGTTGCTCCACAGCGCAGGTGTCTTCGTCCACGTCACCTCCAACCCGCTGCTCACCGTATCCGCCCCATGGCCTGAGCCGAAGTTGCTGTTCCAGCCGGTGCCCTGCGATTCGATGGTAGCGCCTTCTGGTTCAGGACCCTTGTGCGACTCGGGTGCTGCACCGTGCGCCTTGCCGAACGTATGTCCGCCGGCGATCAGCGCCACGATCTCCTCGTCATCCATCGCCATGCGGTAGAACGTGGCACGGATGTCCTTGGCCGCAGCGAGGAAATCACCGCTGGCGTTGGGTCCTTCCGGGTTCACGTAGATCAGGCCCATATGCGTGGCGGCCAGATCACCATCCAGCTCACGATCGCCGTGGAAACGCTTGTCGTCCGCAAGCCATTTCGTCTCATCACCGAAGTTCACGTCCAGGTCCGGTTCCCACACATCGGCGCGGCCACCGCCGAAACCGAAGGTGCGGAAGCCCATGGACTCGAGCGCCACGTTCCCCGCCAGGATGTAGAGGTCGGCCCAGGAGATCTTCTGACCGTACTTCTGTTTGATCGGCCACAACAGCCGACGGGTCTTGTCGATGTTCACGTTGTCCGGCCACGAGTTCAGCGGTGCGAAGCGCTGTTGACCCCGACCACCACCACCGCGCCCGTCGCCGATGCGATAGGTGCCCGCGCTGTGCCAGGCCATGCGGACCATCTGCGGGCCATAGTGCCCGAAATCCGCCGGCCACCACGGCTGGCTGTCCGTCATCAGGGCCACCAGGTCCTTCTTCAACGCATAGTAGTCCAACTGCGCGAATTCCTTCGCGTAATCGAAGTCCTCACCGAGCGGGTCGCTCTTCGCGGAATGCTGCCGCAACAGGTGCACTTTCAAGGATTCGGGCCACCACTGGTGATTGGTGGTACCGGCACCCGCAACGTCCTTGCGGGGCGCATCGTGGATGACCGGGCATTTGCCGGCGTCCGTGGCCGGGTTTTCATTCGCCATGATCGGGATCGGTATTAAGAGGAGTGCAAGAGTAACATGCACGGCATTTATATGGACGATCATCCCATTCGGATCATCTATATCGATGTCCGACCCGTGTGCCCCAGCAACGGGAAACGGAATGCCATGCTCGGCGACCTATTCGCAGGGGTAAGCTGAAGAAGCGTGATAGCGTGGCGGATTGCCCGCAGTGGGGCGTGCATTGGATCGGCACGCCGGAACCCGCGCTTGCCGTGGGCCACCGGGGTGCCGAACTTCGTGACCTGTCCCCCTCCCGCGTGCGCCATTCCCTTCAACCACTGGTCGTCCTTCTTTTCCTTCTGGTCATCCCCCGCTCCCAGGCCCATGTGATCCCGGAGGGCTTCGGCGACGCATTGGTCATGGGCGGCTGGAACCGGCCGGTGGGTTGCACGTGGGACGCGAACGGACGCATGTACGTGTGGGAGAAGCGCGGGCGTGTGCACATCGTGGAGAACGGTGTCCGCCTCTCCACCCCACTGGTGAACATCGAACAGGAAGTCGGCAACTGGGGGGACCACGGTCTGCTCGGCTTCGCCTTGGACCCGAACTTCACGACGAACGGGTACATCTATCTCCTGTACGCCTTGGACCGCCACCACCTGTTCCATTTCGGCCAACCGGATTACGACCCCTTCGCCACGGAAGGCAATGCGGCGAGCATCGTTCGCATCACGCGCTACACGGCCGGTGCTCCGAACTTCAATACCGTGGATCCCGCCTCGCGGCTGGTGCTGCTGGGCGAAACGGCGTCCACCGGTGTACCGATCACCTTCAACACGCACGGCGCGGGATCGTTGGTCTTCGGTCGCGACGGAACGCTGATGGCCAGCGTGGGGGACGGAGCAAGTGCCGTGGGCACCGATGTCGGCAGCGCGTCGGACAGCTATTATGTGCAGGCGTTAGCGGACGGCATCCTCCGCCCGGAGGAGAACGTGGGGGCTTGGCGTGCGCAGATGGTGAATTCGCTCAACGGAAAGATCCTTCGGCTGGATCCGGCGACCGGCGATGGCATACCGAGCAACCCGTGGTACGACGCGGCTTCTCCCCGCGCTCCGCGCTCGCGGGTGTGGGCCTTGGGCTTCCGCAACCCTTACCGCATGAGGCTCGCACCCAACACGGGCAGCACGGATCCCGGTGCGGGCGATCCCGGTACGTTGTACATCACCGATGTGGGGTGGAGTTCCTGGGAGGAACTGAGCCAATGCGATGGACCCGGGATGAATTTCGGGTGGCCGCAGTACGAGGGACTCGAGGCTTCGCCCTATGGCCCCCTCCTCGTGGAGAACCGGGATGTGCCGAACCCCGCCTATGACGGGATCAACTGCACGGTGCAGTTCCTCCGTTTCCAGGACCTGCTGCTGCAGGCCTCACCCTCCCATGCCAACGGTCACCCTTCGCCCTGTGCCCCTGCGCAACAACTGCCGAACACCGTTCCCAAGTTCTTCCACGCGCGGCCGATGATCGATTGGAAGCACGGCAACCAATCGCGCTCCGGTGGTTTCAACGGCAACACGGCGGTGACCTTCGACCTCGATGCACCGGACGCTCCCGTTCCCGGACCGCGCTTCGGTGGTTATGCCGGCATGGTGGGCCCTTCCAGCGATGAGCTCGTATTGCCGCCCGCGTTCGCGGAGAACCTGTTCTTCGGCGACTATGTCGGTGGCTTCATCAAACGCATCGTGATGGACCACCATGAAGGTCCCGTCTCCGTGCACGACTTCGCCGATGGCCTCGGTGCGCTCAACTTCATCGGCGCCGATCCCGACGGCTGCATCGTGTACATCAAGTACAACAGCAACGAGATCCGCCGCATCTGCTACACCCTGTCCATCGATCTGCCGCCCGTGGTGGTGGCCACCCCGGATGTGCAATATGGTCCCTCACCGTTGGCGGTCTCCTTCAGTGGAAGCGGAAGCAGCGATCCCGAGAACGGTCCCTTGACCTTCCACTGGGACTTCGGTGATGGATCGCCGCACAGCGAGTTGGCGGATCCCACGCACGTGTTCGAGGCCCCTGCCGGTGTGCCCACCTTGTTCACTGTCGAACTCAGCGTGTCCGACCAAGGCGGTAACACGGTGACCAAGGAGCTGATCGTCTCCGTGAACAACACGCCACCGGTCGCGAGCATCACCGGTTTCGATGACCATGCCTTCTATCCCGTGGGTGTGGACACGACGTTCCAGCTCGCTGCTGATGTGACGGATGCCGAACACGATGCCACGCAAATCAGCCACGCCTGG
>DASWWQ010000170.1:0-3928 GCA_036405935.1 Flavobacteriales bacterium | reverse complement strand
ACCGCATCGACTGCGCCATCGGCGGTGGCCGGCGCGATGAGGAGAAGGCGCGGGCGAAGGAGCGCGTGTTCAGCCATCGCGATGAGTTCGGTCAGTGGGATCCGAAGAACCAGCGGCCGGAGCTTTGGGACATCTACAACGGCCGCAAACGCCAGGGCGAACACTTCCGCGCCTTCCCCATCAGCAACTGGACGGAGATGGACGTGTGGCAGTACATCCTGCAGGAAGGCATCGCCATCCCCAGCATCTACTTCAGTCATGAGCGCGAAGTGTTCGATCGGGATGGTGTCATCTATGCGAACTCACCCGTGATGCGTTTGAAGCCCACCGAGAAGCCCTACAACAAACGCGTGCGTTTCCGCACCATCGGTGACATGAGCTGCACCGGTGCGGTGGATTCACCCGCAGCCACCTTGGAGGAGATCATCGCGGAAGTGGCTTCCTCGCGCGTCACGGAACGCGGCAGCCGCATCGACGACAAACGCAGCGAAGCGGCGATGGAGGATCGGAAGAAGGAGGGGTATTTCTGAAACAAGAAAGCTGGAATGAGCGGTTACTTGGACATGGACCTGTTGCGCTTCACCACGGCGGGCAGCGTGGACGACGGCAAGAGCACCTTGATCGGCCGTTTGCTCTACGACAGCAAGGCCATCTTCGATGACCAGCTGGAAGCCGTGGAGCAGGCCAGCGCGAAACGCGGCAGCGGCGAGGTGGATCTCTCGTTGCTCACCGATGGTCTGCGCGCTGAGCGTGAGCAGGGTATCACCATCGATGTGGCGTACCGCTACTTCGCCACGCCGAAGCGCAAGTTCATCATCGCCGATACGCCCGGGCATATCCAGTACACGCGTAACATGGTCACCGGTGCAAGCACGGCGAACCTGGCCATCATCCTCGTGGATGCGCGCAAGGGGATCCAGGAGCAGACCAACCGCCATGCGTTCATCGCTTCGTTGCTCGGCATCCCGCACGTGGTGTTCTGCATCAACAAGATGGACCTCGTGGGCTACGCGGAGGCCGTCTTCACGAAGCTGAAGCGCGAACTGGAGGATTTCAGCAGCAAGCTGGAGGTGCGCGATGTGCAGTTCCTACCGGTCAGCGCACTGAAGGGGGATATGGTGGTGGAACGCGGATCCAACATGCCGTGGTACCAGGGTCCTACGCTGATGTATCTCCTGGAGACCCTGCACATCGCCGGTGATCTCAACCACATCGACCGCCGCTTTCCCGTGCAGTACGTGGTGCGGCCGATGACCGAGGAGCATCATGATTTCCGGGGCTTCGCAGGACGTGTGGCCGGTGGCGTTTTCCGGACCGGCGATCCGATCCAGGTGCTACCGGGCGGACAGCAGAGCCGGATCGCGGGTATCCTCGTGGCAGGGGAGGAGGCCACGGAGTGTTTCGCACCACAGAGCGCATTGATCACCCTGGAGGATGCCGTGGACGTGAGCCGTGGCGATCTGATCGCGGGCATCAACAATCCCCCTGCAGGCACCCAGGACCTCGAGGTGATGTTGTGCTGGTTCAATGAAGCACCCCTGCAGGTCAATGGCAAGTATGCCCTGCGCCATACCTCCAAGGATGCACGTTGCGTGGTGAAGGAGGTCGTCTACCGCATGGACATCAACACCCTGCGCAAGGCCGACGGTGAGCATACGATCCGGATGAATGACATCGGGCGCGTGAAGTTGCGCACCACCGTGCCCTTGCATGTGGACCCGTATGCCCGTAACCGCAGCATGGGCAGCATCATCCTGATCGACGAGTCCACGAACGCCACGGTGGCGGCCGGCATGATCGTCGGGTAAAGCGAAAGGCCCCCGATGCGGAGGCCTTTCGATGGGCTTGTGCGTGTGGATCAGCCGAGGTAGGCGCGCAACGTGCGGCTGCGTCCCGTGTGCTTGAGCCGCCGGATCGCTTTCTCCTTGATCTGGCGAACGCGTTCACGGGTCAGGTCGAACTTCTGTCCGATCTCCTCCAGGGTGTGTGGCTGGTTGCCGGCCAGTCCGAAGTAGAGTCGGATCACATCGGCCTCACGGCCGCTGAGCGCATCGAGGGAACGTTCGATCTCCACCCGCAGGCTGTCGGTCATCAGGGCCTCCTCGGGGTCGGGGAGGTCGGTGTTCTTCATCACGTCCAGCATGGTGCCGCTGTCGTCGCCTTCGCGCAGGGGAGCGTCCATGCTCACATGCCGGCCGGTGTTGTTGAGGCTGGTCTTCACCTCCTCGAGGGTCATCTCCAGCACTTCAGCGAGCTCGGCCGCGGTCGGCGGACGTTCATGTTCCTGCTCCAATTTGGCGAACGCCTTGTTGATCCGGTTGATCGATCCGATCTTGTTCAGGGGCAGGCGCACGATACGGGCCTGTTCCGCAAGGCTTTGGAGGATCTGTTGGCGGATCCACCAGACGGCATAGCTGATGAACTTGAAACCGCGGGTCTCATCGAAGCGGCCGGCGGCCTTGATCAGGCCCAGGTTGCCCTCGCTGATGAGATCGGGCAGGGTGAGGCCCTGTCCTTGGTATTGTTTCGCCACGGACACCACGAAGCGGAGGTTGGCCTTGCAGAGCGCCTCCAATGCATCGTTGTCGCCTTGTTTGATGCGGCGTGCCAGTTCCACCTCCTCCTCAGCGGTGATCAACTTCACTTTACCGATCTCGGTCAGGTACTTGTCCAACGAGGGCGTGTCCCGGTTGGTGACCTGCTTCGAGATCTTCAATTGTCGCATACGTGCCATTGTACCGCTTGGGATTTAAGAGAGTGGTCCCGTTCAACGGCTGGATCGCGCCGTCGGTTACGGCATGTACGATCGTCCGCCACCGAACGGACCACTGGAGGGCGGCAGGCCCGTGTTCGACGCGAGGAACGGTATTCCATCACGCTGGGCGGGGAATGCCGAAGGCCGCCCTTGTGGAGCGGCCTTCGGTCGATGTTGGGGGTATCAGTTGTCGCGGCGGGGGCCACGATCACGGAACTCGCGGCGGGGACGTTCGCCCCGCTCACCGCGTTCGCGGTGTCCGCCTTCGCCTTCCATGGCGGGTTCGCGCTCCACATAGCCTTCGGGCTTGGGCAGCAGCACACGGCGGCTGAGCTTCAGTTTGCCGGTTCGGGGGTCCTTGCCGGTCACCTGGAACTCGATCACCTCGCCCTCCTTCAGCACATCCTCCACGCGCTCGATGCGTTTCCAGTCGAGCTCGCTCACGTGCAGCAGTCCGTCGGTGCCGGGGAAGATCTCCACGAAGGCGCCGTAGGGCATGATGGTCTTCACCTTGCCTTTGTACGTGACACCCATCTCGGCGGTCGGCGGGAAGGCGATGGCCTTCACACGGGCGAGGGCGGCATCGATACCGGCCTTGTTGTCGCTCATGATCTGCACATGTCCCACACCATCCTTCTCCTCGAGCACGATGGTGGTCTTGGTCTCGGCCTGGATCTCCTGGATCACGCGGCCACCGGGTCCGATCACGGGTCCGATGGTCTCCTTCGGGATCTCGATCGTCACGATGCGCGGCGCATGGTCCTTGTAGTCCGTGCGGGGCTTGTCCATCGTCTTCAACATCTCGTTGAGGATGTGGAGGCGTCCGGCGCGGGCCTGCTCCAGGGCCTGGGCCAACACTTCGAAGCTGAGGCCGTCGATCTTCATGTCCATCTGGGTGGCGGTGATGCCCTTGGCACTGCCGGTCACCTTGAAGTCCATGTCGCCCAAGTGGTCCTCGTCACCGAGGATGTCGCTGAGGATGGCGTATTTGCCATCGGGATCGCTGATCATGCCCATGGCGATACCGCTCACGGGGGCCTTCATCTGTACACCGGCGTCCATCAGGGCCAGGGTGCCGGAGCACACGGTGGCCATGGAGCTGGAGCCGTTGCTCTCCAGGATGTCGCAGTTCAGGCGGATGGTGTAGGGGTTCTCGGGAGCCGAGGGGATCAT
>DASWWQ010000169.1:0-54763 GCA_036405935.1 Flavobacteriales bacterium | reverse complement strand
CAGCACGATGATCGGTGCCGCGAAGCCGATGCTCTCGTAGCTCGGCACCAGACCGATGCAGAAGGTGGAACCGCCCATGATGATGAGCGTGAGCAGGAAGGTGTACTTGCGACCGACGATATCGCCGATCCGGCCGAAGACCAGCGCGCCGAAGGGACGCACGATGAAGCCCGCGGCGAAGGTGGCCAGCACACTGAGGAGCGCGGCCGTGGGATTGGTCTTCGGGAAGAACTGCGTGGCGATCACCGTGGCCAGGCTGCCGAAGATGTAGAAGTCGTACCACTCGATGAGGGTGCCGAGCGAGGAGGCCCAGATCACCTTCCAGATGCCCTTCGGAGAAGCGGCCGTTGCTGTTGTTGCTGCCATGTGGATGCGTTATGTGATCGTTGGAACTAGAGATAGACCTGGGCCTGGAGGAGGAACTCACCGAGGTTACCCTTCACCTTGTAGTCCGTGGCCTCCAAGCGTACATCCGGACGGCTGCTGTACTGGAAGGTGAGCTTGGCGTGATGCCCGTCGAGCAGCACATTGAAGCCGGCATCCACGAAGCCCATCGTGGTCCTGTAGAAGTCGATGTCCTTCATGGTGTAGGCCACGAAGGGTTGGAGGCGCATCTTCGTGCTGATGCTCTTCGGCAGCAACAGGCCGGCCTGTGTGTACCAGATGTTGCCGGTACCCTCCAGCACCCGTGCGTTGCCCGCACCGATGGGATTGCGGTCGGCGATAGGGACCGAGGTATCCACGGTTCCGGTGTTCATGATGCCCACCGTACGCTGGTAGTTCGGACCCCAATCCTGGATGTAGTAGACGGAGTAGGCGGTCACGGCCATGTTCTTGTCGCCACCGAAGGGCAGATCGGCGAAGACATCGATACCGAGCAGGTTGATGTCGTGTTTGCGCAACGTGGTATCACCGTCCTGGATGATGCTGCTGCGCGTGCCGGCGGCCTGGTTGTAGAAGCCCGCACCGATGTTGAACACCTTCTTGGTGCCCACATAGCTGCCCACGGTGAAGGGCAGCACATTGCTCTCCTGCTCCAGGAACTGGTACATCAGGTAGCCGCCGAAGGCCGCCTGCGGATTCCCACTGTTGTCCACCGCCACCACCTTGCCGGTGCTGGGCGTGGGCGTGGGCACCGCTGTGGTGGCGTAGGGCTTGTTCACATGCAGGCGGTAGTCCAGCTTGCCGGCCTTGCCCTTCAGGTAGAAGCCGAACTGGCGCGCGAACTGGTCGGCCTGTTCGATGTGCGGCCAGTTGAAGATGGGCGCATCGATGGTGAGGAAGTTGAGCGTGCTGGCGCTGCTCATGCGGCTGATGCCGTTCCAGTAGTGCAGACCGAAGCCGGCATACAGGCTGAAGGGCTTGGCGCTGCCATCCTCGCGTTTTCCAGCGGGCACCACGGCGTACTCGTTCCAGGCATCGTGGATGAAGATGCCCGGCTTCTTGCCGCTGGTGTACGTGCCGCCGTTGCCGGTGACACCGCCGTTGGGCACACCGCCCGTAGCGAAGGTCTGGTTGTTGATGCCGGCATGGAAGAGCACCAGGTAGCGTGGACTGATCTGCGCCAGTGCCAGGAAACGCGCGCGGCGGATGCCGATGTCGAAGTTGTTGTCCGCCTTCTCCCCGTTGATCAGGGTTCCGGGGTTGTTCTCGTAGTAGCGGGTCCAGAGCTGGTTCCAGAAGATGAAGCGGATGTACGCATCCCCGTCGGCCTTCGGCTTCAGCTTGATGCCGGGGCCATAGAGTTCGGAACCCTGGCCCAGAGCGGTCAGGGGCAGCACCAGCGAACAGGCCAGCGCGGAGCGGAGGAGAAGTAGTCGCATGAGGGTCCGGGGATTGGTGTCGGGAAAGCGGCGGTGCCATCCCATCGGTGCCGAAGTAGCATCCGGTCCTCCCCCTTCGCCAAAGCGGTGGTACTTTTTCGTTAAGCATACATATCCGAACCGCCGGGGATCCCCGTCAATCCTTGCGGATCCGTTCCCAACGGATCACCATGAACTTGTCGCCGAGCTCGGTCACCACCATGCCCGCACCGCTCAGGTGGGACTTATCACGCATGAATTCCACCAGCTCCGTATGGTCCAGCACCTTGTAGCTCGGGCGATAGTCGCGCTGCTCGGGCACCTTGATGTGGTACTGGCGCACCCAGTTCAGCACGCTCACATGGCTCACCCCCAACAGGCGCTCGATCTCGCGCAGGCTTACGCCCTCCAAATGCAGTTGGAGCGCCTTCACCACGTAATAGTTGTCGATGCGTTTGCCCAGCTTGTTCACCGTGAAGTGGTAGCCGCACTTCTTGCAACGGTAGCGCTGACGGTCCTGCACGATGCCGCTGCGCACCACCTGATCGCTGTTGCACTTCGGACAGTTCCGGTTGTCGGGCATCAGGAGCGAGTATAGCTTCTGAGCAAAACAACATCTAATTAGCATCAAGTGGCCGGAACAGCCCGATCTATGGGACGATCGTGCTGATCTCGGGTATCGGACGCGTCGACCGGGCCGAACGTACCGGATCGACCTTGGGTTCCGAAGGCCAGCCCCATCGTTGGCTGATCAGGGAGGCAACGCGATCCTCCTCCTCGGTATCTTTCCATCGGCCCGGCCCCCTTTTCCGTGCCTCCTTCCCATGGCCCGATCACTCCGCTTACAGCTGCTCCCCGCGCTGTTCCTTCTCAGCACCCTCACCTCTGCACAAGAGGCCTCCGATGTGGTGCGCCGCTGGTTGGCGCAGGAACACGCGCGATCCGGCCTCACTGCACGCGATGCAGTCGAGTGGCAGGTCACTTCCAGGAGCACCGATCGCAAGGGCGTCACCTACGTGTACATCGAGCAGACCGCCCATGGTCTTCCGGTGCACAATGCGGTGGCCAGTTTCGCCGTGCTCGAAGGCAAGGTGGTGTCCTTCGGTAACCGGCTGCGCAGCGATGTCCACGGTCGCAGCGGTGCGGCAACGCCGGCCCTCACCGCGGTGGAAGCCTATCGCAGTGCAGCCAAGCATTTGTTGCTGCCCATAAGCAGCACGCAGGTGGTCCGCACCAACTCCCCGACCGATCTGGTCCTGAGCGGTGCCGGCATTTCGCACGACCCCATCCCCGCCCGATTGCTCTACGAAGCCCTGCCCGATGGCCGCATCCGCTTGGCGTGGGACCTCACCATCCGCTCCATCACCACCGACAACTGGTGGCACCTCGCGGTGGATGCCCACGATGGCTCGATCCTCCGCCAAGTGGACTACGTGACGCATTGCGCCCATCCCACCGCAGCGCCGGCCTACCGCGCCTTGGACGATCTGGCCGCTGCACCAGCACCACTCGCTCCCCCGCCCCCCGATGGATCCGGCTACCGCGTCTTTCCCTTCCCCACGGAAAGTCCTTCGCACGGGCCCCATACGTTGGTAATGGACCCTTCCGACCCCGTAGCCTCGCCCTTCGGCTGGCACGATGTGAACGGAGCGGCCGGTGCGGAATACACCACAACCCGGGGCAACAATGTGTACGCTTGGGAGGACCTCGACAACGATGATGAACCGGGCTACAGCCCCAGCGGCGGTGCCGGTCTGCAGTTCGACTTTCCCTATGTCCCCCCGCAAGCACCCGCGGACTACCTCGATGCGGCCATCACCAACCTCTTCTACACCTGCAACGTGCTGCACGACGTGTGGTACCACTACGGCTTCGATGAGGAGAGCGGCAACTTCCAAGCGCACAACGCCAACGGGCTGGGCGCGAGCGGCGATGAGGTGATGGCGCAAGCGCAGGACGGCGGCGGCATGAACAACGCCAACTTCGCCACGCCACCGGATGGTTCGCACGGCTACATGCAGATGTACCTGTGGCGCACCTCCACGGACAGCACCCTGCTGATCGACTCACCGGAGTCCATCGCGGGGAACTACCTCAACTCGCTGGCCGGTTTCGGTCCCGAACTGCCTTCCGAACCCATCAGCTCCGACCTCATCCTGGTGGAGGATGATACCGCGCCGGTGAACGATGGGTGCGATAACCTGCTGAACGCTTCCGCGATCGACGGGCACATCGCCTTGGTGGATCGCGGCCAGTGCACCTTCGTGAACAAGGTGCTGGCGCTACAGGCCGCCGGAGCCACCGCCGTGATCGTGATCAACAATGTGGGCGGCGACCCCATCGCCATGGGCGGCAGCGAGGGACAGGAAGGCATCGTCATCCCCTCGGTGATGATCTCGCTGAGCGATGGCAACACCATCAAACAGGCCTTGGAGGACGGCCCCGTGCACGGTACCCTGATGGGGGTGGACAACGCCGACCTCCGCGATTCGGATTTCGACAACGGCATCATCGCACACGAATACGGACATGGTGTATCCACCCGGCTCACGGGCGGTCCGGCCAACTCCGATTGCCTGTGGAACGCCGAGCAGATGGGTGAAGGTTGGAGCGATTGGATGGGATTGATGCTGACACAGCGCGCGGACGATGGGCCGAGCGATGTGCGCGGGGTGGGCACCTTCGTTCGCAACCAGGCGGTGGACGGCGATGGCATCCGGCCCGCTCCCTACTCCACCGACTTCGCGGTGAACGATTACACCTACGGCAACACCAACAGCCAAGCGCTCACCGAGCCGCACGGCATCGGCTTCGTCTGGGCCACCATGCTGTGGGACCTCAACTGGGCGTTGATCGAGGAGCACGGCTACGACCCGGACCTCTACAACGGAACGGGGGGCAACAACATCGCCATCCAGCTGATGATGGACGGCCTGAAGCTGCAACCCTGCAACCCGGGTTTCGTGGATGGACGTGATGCCATCCTGCGCGCCGACACCATCGCCTACGGTGCGCAACATGCCTGCCTGATCTGGGAAACCTTCGCGCGCCGGGGCCTCGGCTACAGCGCCGACCAAGGCAGTTCCTTCGATCGTACGGACCAGGTCGAAGCCTTCGATGTGCCTGCGGCCTGCATCAGCACCGGCATCACCGATGCGGGCACCACGGATCCCATCGGTTTCACGCTGATGCCCAATCCCACGGAAGAGGCCGTGACGATCTCCTTGGGCAAACCCCTGGATGCCCCGGCCTTCGTGCGTGTGCATGCAGCGGATGGCCGGCTCGTGCGCAACGTGGGCATGGGCCGAGGCGCTCGTTCACTGGTACTGGACGTGACCGGACTTGCACCTGCGCTCTACGTGGTGGAGCTGCATTGCGGCGACCGCACCTGGAAGCAGCGGTTGGTCGTGCGCTGAGCTCAGAACACCAGCTGCCAGTAGAACAACAAGCCGACGAAGGCCAGTTCCGCAGCGCCGAAAAGCGCCAAGGCCCCACGTTGGAAGGCCCCTGAGCGGCGATCCCGCATCCGGGGGATGATGCGGACGACCAGCAGCAGCACGGCCAGCACCAGCAACGCCGGCAGGTAACGCAGCGGTGGCCAGATCGGCTCCACAGCTTGGCCCAGCCCGAAGTAGTACACGCCTTCGTTGAACAGCAGGAAGGCGAGCAGCAGCAACGTGGCCGAGCAACAGAGCAGCAGGATGGCCTGCAGCCAGCCGTCCACGGTGGATGCCCTACGCCGTAGGCGCGCGATCAGTTTGCCCAGCAGCAGCACACCCGACATCGCAGCGATGATCAAGGCCGCCACACCGAGCAGCAGCAGCGCCACGAACAGCCAACGCTGATGGAAGGGGGTGCGATAGGCCAGCAACCGCTCGTACTCCGCATTCACCGGGAACAAGGCGGCCATGTCCAGCACGCGATCGCCCTTGGCCAGTTCCTCCTTCAGATCGAAGGTGACGGCCTGGTCGAAGTCGTGATAAAAGTAGAGTTGCGCTGTGCCGGCCTTGGTGTCGAAGAGCGTACTGAACAAAGTGCCTTCTCCCAAGCGGGCACGGCAGGCCTTCATGCTGCGCAACACCTCCAGCGCAGCGGTCCGGGTGCTGTCCAGGCCTTGGTGCAACAGGGTCCGCCCGGCCTGCAGGCGGGGGATCGGAATGGCGTCGGGATCGGAGCACGTGCTCATCCGCCAGTTGCCCACGGCATACGTGGGGTCGTTGCCGAGGATCAGCGTATCCCCTTCCACGATGAGGTATTCCCCGTTGCGGTCCACCAGGAAGAGCATCGAGGAATAGAGCCAGCTGTTGTCCATGGTGCGCAGCATCGCGGCCGCCTCATGGACATCGGCACAGCTGCGCAACACCAGGGGCATCAGTTCGTCGAAGGGCATCTGCTTCCTGCCCGGAACGGGCCGAACGCTCTTCGGCTGGATCCCCAAGCCGTCGAAGACGAGGCCCCTCTCGTTCATGCCGAGCTGATCCACCATCCGCCGCATGGGGTGGCCGTTGAAGTGGCCGAAATACACCGCACCGTATGCGCCATCGCGCCCCTGCTCGAACCGGACCTGCGCATTGATGCTCCAGGCATCCTCGTTGTTGCCCACCAGGGTCCGCCCGTGCTGGGTGGACTTGAAGGCGGTACAGGCCTGCACCAAGGCGGCAGCGGGAAAGAGAACACACAGCAGGAACGTTCGGAGCAACAACATGGATGAGGGAATGCGCTGGATGGTGCAGGGTAACGGTATGAAGGGATTTGATCAGGCGTGCGTCTTCCCCAACACACCTTTGCGGAACAACGGACCAACATGGGCAAGAAGATCATCCTCACCGGGGCCACCGGCTATGTGGGCGAAGGCGTGCTGATCGAATGCCTGGCGGATCCGGCCATCTCCGAAGTGCTGGTGGTGGGCCGCAAGACCTGCGGGCGCCAACATGCGAAGCTGAAGGAGCTTCTGGTGAAGGACTTCTTCACGCTCGACGGCATGCGGGACCGGCTGGTCGGATACGATGGTTGTTTCTTCTGCGCGGGCATCAGTTCCGTCGGGATGAAGGAGGAGGAATACACGCGCATCACCTACCACGCCACGCTCGCCTTCGCCCGGACCCTGCTCGAGGCCTCGCCCGGGTGCGTGTTCATCTACATCAGCGGCGCCGCCACGGACAGCAGCGAAAAAGGGCGGATGATGTGGGCCCGCGTGAAGGGCCGCACCGAGAATGCACTCGCCCGACTGGGCTTCAAGGGGCAATACAACTTCCGCCCCGGCATCATGAAGCCGAGCCCGGGGCAACACAACCCCAAGACCTACCAGCGCCTGCTCGTTCCGCTCTTCGCGGTGCTGATGCCCGGTTCCACCTGCCGCATGCAGGAGGTCGGCCGCGCCATGATCAACGCCGTGACCCAAGGCTATCCGAAGAACATCCTCGAGGTGAAGGACATCAAGGCACTGGCCAAGGGCTGAGCCGCTCAGCGCATCACCACGAAGCGCTGCGACTGCGGCACACCGTTGCGCATGCTCCGCAACACGTAAGCTCCCGCCATCAGTTGCAGCTCCACGCGGTCCTGTGCGGGTCGCTCCACGCGCCGGACCACCTGTCCCGCAGCGTTCAGGATGCAAAGCCCATCCACGGGCGCACCCAACAGGATGGTGACCCGCCCATCCCCCAAGGTCAGCACCCGATCGATCGGGGCGAGGGCTTCAGCGAGGCCCACCGACGTGAAGAACACAGCAGGGGAAAGCGCGACGCAGCCGTTGGCGTCGGTGGTCACCACGGCGTAGGAGCCGTCGGCGATGGGATCGAAGGTCTGGTCGGTGGCGTCGGGGATCGCCTCCCCGTCCAGGATCCACTGGTAGGCGGAGGCCGTGGTGCTGCTGAGCAGTCCATCCGTCAACGTGGCCGTCGGCACCACGGGCGCGAAGAGCTCCACCTCCACGGTATCGCTCCAGGTCATGCATCCGTTCATATCGGAGGTGACCACCGAATAGGAACCGGCCTCTTCCACCGTGATCACGGGCGTGGTGGCGAACGTGCTCCAGAGATGATCGGCGGCATCGGGTGCGATCAGGTCCACGCTATCGCCCGGACAGAAGACCGTGGGCCCCGAAGCGTTCACCTCCGAAACGGCGGGCGTGCAGTTGTTGAGCTTGGCCACGAACACATCGAAGTTGTTCGAGGCCGGAGTGATGTTCTGGAACGCATCCAAGCGGATGGTATCGCTCTGCATGCCGGTGACATAGACGTTCCCGTGGGTATCGGCAGCCGCCCCCAGGCAGTTGTTGCCATCGCCCACTCCGGCCATCATCAGCTTGGCCCAGCGCACCTCACCGTTCCGCGCGAACTTCACGATGTAGCTGCCGCGGAACGGATACACCTCCAACTGACCGAAGGTCATCAACCCGCTCAATCCGCCGCCGTAGGCGTAGACATTGTCCATGGCATCCACGCTGAGCATCGGCCCACCATCGACGTGGTTGCCACCGGCGCGTTCGATCCAATCCACTTCACCATCCGGGGTGAACGACGCCGTGTACATGTCCGCGAGGTTGTAGCTCTGGCTCTGCAGGAACAGGCGCCTTCCGAACACTGTTGCGCTATCGGGGTCGAAGAAATCGCCCGTGAAGGAGCCGCCGATGACGATGTGCCCACGACGGCCCACGACCACGTCGGTGAGATCCTCCGTACCGATGCCACCGGAGGCCTTTGCCCAAAGGACCTCACCGTTGGGCGCCCATTTGGCCAGGTAGGCGTTGAATGCGGGCATCTGTTCACTGGTAACGGTCAGGTTGAAGTCCCCGATCTGGAACTCATCGACACCACCGAACACTCCACCGCGGATGATGGCGCAGGTGGTATCACAGGCGGCCACCGCCATGATGTTCAAGCTGGCCACCGGCGGTGCGGATGAAGTGGCATTGGCGCGCCGAAAGGTCCCATCCGGCGCATAGCTCACGGCGAAGACCGCCGAACCGTTCTCCGGTTGACCGGTGTAGGTGACCCCCCCGATGGTGATGCTGGTATTGAAGGCCCCGCACAGGTACACGTTATCGGCCGCATCCACCATCACCCGTCCGGGCGTGGTGTGGTCGGTGTTCGGGAGGTGGTTCCGGAACCAGAGCAGCGTGCCTTGCGGATCGAACTTCACCAACAGCACGCTTGCCGTGGAGAAGTCACCGGGCACGGTGGTGCCATCGAGGTTCACCGCACCTTGGGCCGAGGCGGAAACGTACACGTTGCCCTGGCTGTCCGTGGCCAGGAAATCCGGCCGCATGGGGATCTTCTTCGCCCAGAGCACCGTGCCGCTGTTGTCGGCCTTCATCAGGTACTGCTGGCAGTTGGTGAGGTTGATGCCACCCCAGTTGATGCTGGGTGCACCGATACCGGCCACGAAGACGTTGCCCTGGGTATCCACCGCGATGGCACGTCCACTGGCCTGTTGGTTGCCGATGTTCCCGGCGAACCGGGCCCAGGCGTAGG
Organism: Flavobacteriales bacterium; assembly: GCA_036405935.1. Classification (GTDB taxonomy): domain Bacteria; phylum Bacteroidota; class Bacteroidia; order Flavobacteriales_F; family PHOS-HE28; genus PHOS-HE28. The sequence continues at coordinate 45,489 of DASWWQ010000169.1, read as the reverse complement.
TGGGGGTCTGAGCGTGGAGGGTGGCGGCGTTCAACGCCAGAGCGACAACGAGGAGGGATGGTATTCTGCGCATAGGTGTGGTTGGTCCAGGAGAAGGACGCAGCCGCAAAGAGAAAGCGGCCTGCCCACCGCTACGGAAAAGCGCCGGGATTTGTTCAACACAGGAAGGCTGAAGCCTGCCGGGCAACCTTTGCGCCCCCCCAGCGGTCGGATCTTCGCACACGGTCCTCCACATTGAAGCTCCTATTCCTCACCCCCCTTGTTGGCCTGCTCGCGGCGTGCGGCACCAATACCCCTACCGACCGCGCATCGCTGGAAAAGGAGCTGTCCGACTCCCTGACGCTGCTGAGCCAAAGCGCGGACATCAACGGTTTCTGTGTGGCGCTTGCGGGACCCGATGGCGTGTTGTACCACCGTGGCTTCGGCCGGTCCGATGTGGCCCGGCATCTTCCTTACGGGGACCATACGCGTCAGCCGATCGCGTCCATCTCGAAGACCTTGGTCGGTCTGGCGGTGCTGAAGGCACAACAGCTCGGGAAGCTGCAGCTCGATGACCCGATCGCGGAACACCTGCCTTTCGCCATCATCAACCCGAACCACGCCGAGGTGCCGATCACGCTCCGGCATCTCGTTACGCACACGTCCTCGATCACGGACACCGACGACTACCTGCATCGGACGTACATCCTTTCCGATACCGCCGACCTGCAGGCCCACCTGTCCATCGACATCAGCCCTTGCCGGTTCAGTGCGCCTTCCGCCGCTCTGCCCATGGAGACCTTCCTCCGGCGCTACCTGATGAAGGACAGTGCCTACTACTCCAATTCGGCCTTCATGGACACGAAGCCCGGTGAAAGGTTCGAATACTCGAACGTCGGCGCAACGCTGGCAGCGTTGGTCGTGGAGAAGGCAACGGGTATGTCGTTCGATGCGTTCACCCAACAGCATATCCTGGACCCGCTGGGCATGGCATCGTCCTACTGGCGCATGGGCCCACGCAGCGACATTCAAATGACGCAGCTGTACCGCACACGCACCGAACACTACCCGGACTACTACTGCATCACCTACCCGGATGGAGGGTTCGTCAGCACACCCGCGGACATGGCGAAATACGTGGCGGAACTGATCAGGGGCCATCGCGGTGAAGGCACCGTCCTGGACAAGGCCGGTTATGCCGAGTACTTCCGCGAGCAATTGACGGCCGCGCACTTCGTGGACCGCGCCAAGGGGCCGTTCACCGATGAGCACAACATGGGCATCCTCATGGGCTTCGGCTCCGGGACCTACTTCGGGCACACCGGCGGTGATCCCGGTACCTTCTCCATGCTCTTCGTGGACCGGAGCACCGGCGTGGGCCGCTACCTGATCGTGAACACCGACCTGGAGGACTTCACCCACCACATCCGCATCTGGGAACTTTTGGGGCGGTATGGGGAGAAGCTGGCGGCGGTGGAGTGAACGATCCGCTCTACCCGTACAGGAACTCCTCGCGTACGATCTTCCCGTTGGCGGTGGTGTAGAGCGCCACCTCCTTCATGGCGATGCGTTGGCCGCTGGGCTTGTTCGTAAGGTCGATGAGGAAATACACCGCGAAACGGTCGTCCATCGGGAACGGTCCTTCAGCGGTGACGCTGTGCACCTCGTGGTTCGCCGACCACCATTCGCCCTTGGCGATAACGGCCGGCTTGCCCCGCGCGGTCCGGTCCATGCCGGGCGGCCCCCCGGCCTCCACACTGACGATGTCCTCTGCGTAGAGTTCATGCACCGCTTCATCGAACTTGCCTTGGCGGCAGAGTTCCACGAGCCGGTTACCGATATCCTTGGTGTTCATGGGTGATTTGCGTTGGTCCGATCCGGTGTGTATGGAAGCGGTTGTACTGTTTGTCGCCGAGCTGTGCTACGTTCCTTTCTTCAGCAACTGCAGGCTATAGAGGTCGGTACGGCGATCGCGCATGATGCGTACGCTGCCGTGGGCGTGCAGTTCCTTGAGCAGGTCGCGGTCCACGTCCACGATCAAGGTCATCTCGGTATTGGGCGTGGCCTCGCTCTTGATGCCGTTGGTGGGGAAGGCGAAATCGCTGGGCGTGAACACGGCGCTTTGGGCGAACTGGATGTCCATGTTCTCCACCTTGGGCAGGTTGCCCACGCTACCGGCGATGGCCACGTAGCACTCGTTCTCGATGGCACGTGCTTGGGCGCACCGGCGCACGCGCATGTAGCCGTTCTGCGTATCGGTAAGGAAGGGCACGAAGAGGATCTGCATGCCTTGCAAGGCCAGTAGGCGTGAGAGTTCCGGGAACTCCACATCGTAGCAGATCACGATGCCGATCTTGCCACAATCCGTATCGAATACACGCACCTCATCGCCACCGGTCATGCCCCAGTACTGCACTTCGTTGGGGGTGATGTGGATCTTCTCGAACTTCTCCCAACTGCCATCGCGACGGCAGAGGTAGCCCACGTTCTTCAGCAGATCACCATCGATCCAGGGCATGGAACCCGTGATGATGTTGACGTTGTAGCGGATCGCGAACTCCACGAACTTGTCCCGCAACGGTTCGGTGTGGCGGGCCAATCCGCGCATGGCGGCCGCTTCGCCCAAGTGGTTGTACTCGGCCAGCAGCGGTGCGTTGAAAAGCTCGGGGAAGAGGCAGAAATCGGCTTGGTAGCTGCTCACGGCATCCACGAAGAACTCCACTTGATCGTAGAGCGCATCGAGGTTGGCCATGGTACGCATCTGCCATTGCACGAGTCCCAGACGCACCACGTCGTTGGCACGGCCGGCGATCTTGGGCCGTTGATCGTGGTAGATGTTGTTCCACTCGATCAGCGTGGCGAATTCGCGTGAACTGGTATCACCGGGCAGGTATCCGGTCATCACCTTCAGCACGTGGAAATCGTTGCTGAGCTGGAAGCTGAGCGTAGGGTCGTGCAGCTCCTTCATCTTCACCTTCTCGATGTATTCGCGCGGCTTCAGCGTATCGGCGTACTGGGCATAGTTGGGTATGCGCCCACCCGCGATGATCGACTTCAGGTTCAGTCGTTCGCACAGCTCCTTGCGCCCTTCGTACAGCCGGCGTGCCAAGCGCATACCGCGGTATCCGGGATGAACGAAGATGTCGATGCCGTACAGGACATCACCGGCCGGGTCGTGGGTGCTGAAGGTGTAGTTGCCGGTGATCTGTTTGTACGTGTGGTTGTCGCCGTACAGATCGTAATCCACCACGATGGAAAGCGCCACGGCCACCACTTGCCCATTCACGGTGACACACAATTGACCGGCCGGGAACAAGTGGATCAGCTTGTCGATATGATCTTCCCGCCAAATGGCACTATCCATGTCGGGATAGGCCTCTTTCATGGTATCGCGCAGCTCGATGAAATCGCCCACCTTCAAGTGGCGGAGGCGGATGCGCATGTTCTTCGTCATGCGGACAAAGCTACCGTGATGGGGCCAAGGCTCCGGAACCACGACTGCGGACTTCCAGCGGTCGGCCCGACCCGGCTGGCTTTGGGCCGGGGCACGCCCAAACACTTCCGCGTTCGCATCGTGCCCGGTACTTTCACGCCAGGCCATTCGTCCAAGCCCCTCCCTACGTCCCTAAGCACAAGAACCTGTCCCGAGCTTGTCGAGGGATCCACGTCGTTACCGCCGCCAGCCTCTTCGATGACCACGAGGCCGGAACCTGCCCCGGGCTCTGACCCGGGCAACATCATACGGCGTATCATCCAGAGCACCGGAGCGGAGGTGATCCACATGAGGCACGATACGGGCGTATCTTTCACCCATGGCCACGAAATCCACTGCGCGCCCCCGCAAGAAGGCGGTGAAAGCTCCGCTCACGAGCAAGGCCTTGCGGCGCGCTTCGGCCACGGCGACCAAAGCGGCCAGCAAAGCAGCGTTCAAGGTGGTCGATACCTTGTTGGTGGTTCAGGATGGCTGGTTGGTGCGGGTGGACAAGAGCGGCAAGGTGAAGAAGAAGGTCAAGCGGATCGAACTACCGGCAGCTTGAACCTATGGCGCGTTCGTTGCGCTTGCGGGTATTCGCTGGTCCAAACGGATCAGGTAAGACCACTATCATCGAGGAGGTTCGGAAGGCACGGGTGAATGGACGCCCCGTCGACTTCGGTGTGTACATCAACGCGGACGAAATAGCGAAAGCGTTGGGCAAGGGCTATGATCTAACGCCGTTCGATCTGGAACTGGGTACCGAGGGCTTCATAGCCTTTGCGAACATTTCAGGCTTGTTGGATAAGGCATTGACCGTTGAGCGATTGGCTGAAGGTGTGCGTTGGACACCGAAACGCGTCCGCTCTGAACCCGCGTTGCCCAAGGACCGTGTGGCCCAGCTGATCGCGCAGTTCCTGTACGATGAGTTACTGAAGGCGAAGCGGAAGTTCTCCTTCGAGACGGTGTTCAGCCATCCGAACAAGCTGGAGTTGATGAAGCGGGCGAAGGCGGCGGGCTACAAGGTGTACTTGTACTTCGTTTCTACGGAGACCCCGGATATCAACGTGCAACGCGTGAAGGAGATCCGGGTGAAGCAGGGTGGACATGATGTGCCAAGGGATAAGATCATCAAACGTTATGATCGAACCATGGGCCACCTGAACGAGGCATTGGGAATAGCCTACCATGCTTATTTGTGGGATAATTCCAGAAAGGAAAGTCGATTGTTCTGTGAGATGAAACGGACGGAGGAAGATTCGAATTGGAGATTCCAGCATGACCAGATCCCGATATGGTTCCTACAGCACTACACTGCCCTTCACCCCGATGACCCAATGCTAGCAAGCGTTCAAGAAGAAGCAATGCGGCACATCATGGGGATGTATGATCAGGAGCATTGAACCGGAACTCGGATTGGAGAGGTCTTGCAATCGACAGTTCAGGACCGGGAACGAGTTCCGCGTGAGCGGGCGTAGCGACAGCTCGCGCACCCAGAGGCCTTGGGGATGCCACAGCGATGAGGCGACAGCAGGAAGCCACCGCCGCAAGAGCAGCCGCTGGCCGATGGTGCGGGACTACAGCGTAGCACGCGACCCGTGCGTTGGAAGGGTGAGTGGGGGAAGGGGCACGCCCGAACGCGCCCCGATAGAAGCTGGACCAATACCTTCGCGGCAAGCCGCGCCCTAGCTGCGGCAGCCCAGCATGTCCTTCGTCACCGCCCCTCCCTACCAGCCCAAGCACAAGATCCGCGTCGTTACCGCCGCCAGCCTCTTCGATGGCCATGATGCCGCCATCAATATCATGCGGCGCATCATCCAGAGCACCGGCGCCGAGGTGATCCACCTGGGGCACGACCGCAGCGTGGAGGACGTGGTGAACACCGCGATCCAGGAGGATGCGCACGCCATCGCCATGACCAGCTACCAGGGCGGGCACACGGAGTACTTCAAGTACATGTACGACCTGCTGAAGGAGAAGGGCGCAGGGCACATCAAGATCTTCGGCGGCGGCGGCGGCACCATCCTGCCCGAGGAGATCGAGGAACTGCATCGGTACGGCATCACGCGACTCTATCATCCGGACGACGGCCGCGCGATGGGCCTCCAGGGCATGATCAACGACATGCTGGAGAAGGCCGACTTCGACCTCAGCGACAAGGTGAACGGCGAAGCGAAGAAGCTGACGCCGCAGAACTGGCCGGCCATCGCCAAGTTGATCAGCACGGCGGAGAACCACCCGGCGGTGTTCGGGAAGATCGCCGACGAGATCCACAAGAAGGCCGAGGCCAGCAAGGCGCCGGTGCTGGGCATCACGGGTACGGGCGGCGCGGGCAAATCCTCCATGGTGGATGAGCTGATCCGCCGTTTCATCCTGGACCAACCCACGAAGACGATCGGTGTCATTTCCGTGGACCCGAGCAAGCGCAAGACCGGCGGTGCGCTGCTGGGCGACCGCATCCGCATGAACAGCATCCGCGGGGAGCGGGTGTACATGCGTTCCTTGGCCACGCGCCAGAGCAACCTCGCGCTGAGCAAGCACGTGAAGGAGGCGGTGAGCGTGCTGAAGGCCGCAGGCTTCGACCTGATCGTGCTGGAAACGAGCGGCATCGGCCAGAGCGACACCGAGATCCTGGACCACAGCGACGTCAGCCTCTACATCATGACGCCGGAGTTCGGCGCGGCCACGCAGTTGGAGAAGATCGACATGCTCGACTTCGCCGATGTGGTGGCCATCAACAAGTTCGACAAGCGCGGCGCCCTCGATGCCCTGCGCGACGTGAAGAAGCAGTACAAGCGCAACCACCAGCTGTGGGACGCCAATGACGATGACCTGCCCGTGGTGGGCACCATCGCGAGCCAGTTCAACGATCCCGGCACCAACGTGCTCTATGCGCGCTTGATGAAGAAGATCGCCGAGAAGACGGGCACGGACTTCAAGAGCACCTTCGCCGCGCACGACGAGATGAGCGAAAAGGTCTGGATCATCCCCCCCGCCAAGAGCCGCTACCTCAGCGAGATCAGCGAGAACAACCGCCGCTACGACGGCAAGGTGAAGCAGCAGGCGGAGATCGCGGACAAGCTGTACGGATTGTACTCGGCCGTTCTGACCTTCGGGGGACCGGATCTGCTCGAAAGCGTTGACGGGTTGCGGGTTGGCGGGTTACGGGTGGAGGACGACAGCCAACACACAACCCGTCAACCCGTCAACCCGCAACTGGGCCCAGAAGTAGCTTCATTGGTCAAGAAGTTCGATGAGCTGCGCAAGGATCTCGACCCCCACCTCTGGTCCATGCTCACGGGCTGGAAGAGCGAAGAGGAGAAGTACAGCGGCGAGTTCTACACCTACCTGGTACGCGGCAAGGAGATCAAGGTGCCCAACCACACCGAGAGCCTCAGTCACCTGAAGATCCCGAAGGTGGCGCTGCCGAAGTTCCGCAGCTGGGGCGACAAGGTCCGCTGGGCCATGCAGGAGAACACGCCCGGCTTCTTCCCCTACACGGCGGGCATCTATCCGTTCAAACGCCAAGGCGAGGATCCCGCACGCATGTTCGCCGGCGAGGGCGGACCCGAGCGCACCAACAAGCGCTTCCACTACGTCAGCCAAGGCCTACCGGCCAAGCGCCTCAGCACCGCCTTCGACAGCGTGACGCTGTATGGGCATGATCCCGGCCGCCGTCCCGACATCTACGGCAAGGTGGGCAACAGTGGCGTGAGCATCTGCTGCCTCGACGATGCCAAGAAGCTCTACAGCGGCTTCGACCTGAGCGCACCCACCACCAGCGTGAGCATGACCATCAACGGTCCGGCACCCATGCTGCTCGGCTTCTTCATGAACGCAGCCATCGATCAGAACTGCGAGAAGTATATCCGGGAGCACGGACTGGAAGCAGAGGTGGAGAAGAAGATCCAAGAGCGGTGGAAAGCTGCTGGCTCCTCGCTCCTGGCTACTGGCCACGCCAAGCAGGCCAGCAGCCAGCAGCCTAAGGCCAGCAGCGCACGGCCGCATTACCATGGTGAGATCCCCCAAGGCAACGACGGTCTCGGCTTGCTGTTGCTCGGAATAACCGGCGACCAAGTCCTCCCCCCCGACGTCTACGCCAAGATCAAGGCCGACACCCTCGCGCAGGTCCGCGGCACCGTGCAGGCCGACATCCTCAAGGAGGACCAGGCGCAGAACACCTGCATCTTCAGCACCGAGTTCGCGCTGCGGTTGATGGGCGACGTGCAGCAGTACTTCATCGACAAGAAGGTCCGCAACTTCTACAGCGTCAGCATCAGCGGCTACCACATCGCGGAGGCCGGCGCCAACCCCATCTCGCAGCTCGCGTTCACGCTGGCCAACGGCTTCACCTACGTGGAGTACTACCTCAGCCGCGGCATGGACATCAACGCCTTCGCGCCCAACCTGAGCTTCTTCTTCAGCAACGGCATGGACCCCGAATACGCCGTGATGGGCCGCGTGGCGCGCCGCCTCTGGGCCAAGGCGCTCAAGCACCGCTACGGCGCCGACGAGCGCAGCCAGATGCTCAAGTACCACATCCAGACCAGCGGCCGCAGCCTCCACGCGCAGGAGATCGACTTCAACGACATCCGCACCACGTTGCAGGCGCTCTACGCCATCTACGACAACTGCAACAGCCTGCACACAAACGCCTACGACGAGGCCATCACCACGCCCACCGAGGAAAGCGTGCGCCGCGCCATGGCCATCCAGCTGATCATCAACAAGGAGCTCGGCCTGGCCAAGAACGAGAACCCGTTGCAGGGCAGCTTCATCATCGAAGAGCTCACCGACCTGGTGGAAGAGGCCGTACTCACCGAGTTCGACCGCATCACCGAACGCGGCGGCGTGCTCGGCGCCATGGAGACCATGTACCAGCGCAGCCGCATCCAGGAGGAAAGCCTCTACTACGAAACGCTGAAGCACACCGGCGAATACCCGATCATCGGTGTGAACACCTTCCTGAGTTCGAAAGGTTCTCCGACCGTATTGCCGAAGGAAGTGATCCGGGCAACGGAGGAAGAGAAGGAGGCGCAGATCGCCACGGTGGAGAATCTGCGCGCGGCCTACAGCGAAGAAGCCGCCAAGGCGATCAAGGACCTGCAGCAGGCCGCGATCAAGAACGAGAACATGTTCGAAGTGCTCATGGAAGCGACCAAGTACTGTAGCCTTGGACAGCTGACCGCCGCCATGTTCGAAGTCGGTGGGCAGTACCGCAGGAACATGTAGCCATGAGGTGGGGGCTGTTCCTCGCGCTTGTGCTTGCCGGTGCCGGAGCAGTCGGTAACTGGTGGTGGGAGAACGTTGTCTTCTGCCATTACAGTGAAATGCGCGAAACGGCTATCAGGAACGGCGAGGTAGAGCCCGGCATGGACACTTGCCGCTATTCGCTCATCGTACCAGCGGATCTCGATCTTCCCGGAACACGCTCCTTTGACACGACGATTGTGCGCGATCATGAGTGCCCGCAACAACTGCTGCACTTTCCGCCCTGGGGCACGAGGTCAGACTACAGGATAACCGGGAATGGTATAGTTGACACAATTGGCTTTGCGTTCGACCAGGACTCACTGCAATGGTTGAACATAACCGACTTTCCCAATGGTAGTTACAATGTGCATCTGCTGGCTTGCGGGAATGGTGGCTCCTTTACCTTGAACATTCAATGAGCCACTATCCAGCGCAGCCGCATCCAGGAGGAGAGCCAGGGTGCCTCGGAGATCTCCGAACAGATGCCATGAGCGTCCATCGTTCGGCCAGACGAGGCGCGAGGTAGGGAGGCTACCACCCGGTAGCTGACCGACGAGCAACGAAGTATGGGCGGACGAGGGGCGCTCACCCGCAGGGCTGCGGCCCGGCCGCAGTGGCGCTGGATCGGAGATCTTCGTGGCACCCACACTACGAGACCCTCAAGCACACCGGCGAATACCCGATCATCGGTGTGAACACCTTCCTGAGTTCCAAAGGTTCTCCGACCGTATTGCCGAAGGAGGTGATCCGGGCAACGGAAGAGGAGAAAGAGGCCCAGATCGCCACGGTGGAGAACCTGCGTGCCGCCTACAGCGAAGAAGCCGCCAAGGCGATCAAGGACCTGCAGCAGGCCGCGATCAAGAACGAGAACATGTTCGAAGTGCTCATGGAGGCGACCAAGTACTGTTCGTTGGGGCAGCTGACCGCCGCCATGTTCGAGGTCGGTGGTCAATATCGCCGCAACATGTAGCGGGGTCTGCCACCCGGGACATACAGGTAGGGCTCGGTGAAGGGCTCAGCTCACGAACCCGTTTCACTCCTTCACGAAGCGCACACTGCGCTGCATCCCACCTTGCTCCAGCGTGAGCAAATAGGTTCCCGGTGCCAAGGCGCTTGCATCGAAGGTGAACCGTTCCGTTTGCCGGAGCAAGGGTACGTGGACCGTGCGGCCGGTGATGTCGTTGATGCGGACCGTGGCGTCGGGGGCAAGCGGAGCATCGGGTTGGACGGTGCCGGTGCGGGTCACCGGGTTCGGGGCGAGCAGCAACGCCGAACTGCCCCTTTCATCGATGGCCATGATCTGCGGGATGGTGTACTTCGCCACGTAGGCGTCGTAACTGTTCGGCGCGAACAGATCATCAGCAGTGCTCCCTGCATCGAACGAGAAGGTGGAACCGGGTTGGAAAAAGGCCATGAAGACGTAGTTGCCGAAATGGCCGCCAGCGATCACCTGTTCGGCGTCCACGGCAAGGGTGGAGCAGAGGCCTGCATCGCCGCTGGTACTGCCCTCCATCACCTGCACCCAATGGTCTTCGCCTTCGGGGTTGAATGCGGCCATCCAAGCTGCCGATGTGCCGCTCGTGGTCACGGTCGTGGTGCCCACATCCAGACTTCCGCTGAATTGGCCGCCCACCACCACTTCGCCACCGGGGCGCACCCGGATGACCTGGGCGGAACCGTCGGTGCAGGGCAGGTCATGCAACCATTGCATTTCACCGGCGGTGTTCAGGGTGGCGAAGAAGGGGTGGTATGCCGCGGGGTCGCCCATGATCGTGGTGGCACCCCAGGTGAGGCTCGCGTAGTAGGTGCCTACCACATGGAGGCGACCGCCCGCACCCAAGGCGATGCCGTTCGCTTGTTTGTGGTCCGCACCCGTGCTGCCCACTGCCCACCCCACGGTATTGGTGGGCGTGTATTGCGCTACGAAGAGGTCTTCCAGAGCCGTGCTCTCCAGCGTGGTGGTGCCGAAGGTGGCGCTGGTGGTGAAGCGGCCCGCAACGTATGCGTTGCCTGTCGCGTCCACGGCAATGGCCGAACCGAAGTCCGCCGCGCTGCCACCGAAGCTTGCACAGGCCAGGCTGTTCCCACTACCGCTGTACCGCGCCACGAAACCGTCGGTGGCACCTTGGCTGGTGAGTGCAACACCCGCGATCGTGGCGCTGCCCGTGTACGCACCGGTGACCCCGATGTCGCCATTCGCTGTCAGCGCGAGCGCGGTGCCCTCGTCATCACCGGTGCCACCGCCGCGCACGGCCCACAAGCAGGTGCCGTCCGCGTTGAAGCGCGCCAGGAAGAGGTCGGCCCGCCCCACGCTCGTCAACTGCACCGCACCGAAGTCGATGGTGCCGAAGAAACGACCGCACAACACCACATCGCCGTTCGCCGCTACGGCCATGCCCAAGGCCGCGTTGACCTGCGACATGCTGCCGGCGCGGCTGCACCTGATCTGCCGTTTCCACAAGCAACTGCCGTCCGCCGCACGTTTGTTCAGCCAGATGTGCGTGTTCTCCAACGGTGCCCACAAGGTGTCACCGCAGATGATGGCCGTGGTGTTGAAGTAGCCCGTGCTGTATACCTCCCCAGCGGTGCCCAACGCCACGGCGGTGGTGGCATCAGCCGCCACGCCAGGCTGCCCCGCCATCCGCAACCAGCGGTATGCGAAGCCGGGTGAATAGCGCGCCACATAGCCGTTGTCGGCATCGAGCAACGACGAGCCGAACACCGCCATGCCCGCAGGGTCGAAATTGCGGTAGCTGAAGAGCGATCCGTAGGTGATGTGGGCGCCGAAGGCATCGATGGTGTGCGCGCCGTGCGATTGCAGGCCCACCATGTTCTCCACGTTCAGCACCGTGCCATCGGGATCGAGCTGACCAATGAAGATCAGGTTGTCGAATACCTCGAAGCCACCGACATCCACGAGTTCATCCTCCGGGTCCGAGCTGCCCGACCCCGCTGTTCCGGTCACCCACACCGTGCCGGCAGCATCGGTGCAAACGCTGCTGGCGGAGCTGCCGAACACGCCACCGGTCAGGATCACGGCCCATTGCCCATCGCCTGCGGTGTCGTACCGGGCCACGTAGATCTGAGCGTTGTTGGGGTGCGCATTGTACACCGTGTTGTTCGCTCCGAACGAAGCCGCCGTACCCTTGAAACTGCCGCACAGGTACAATCCACCGGTGGCGGATAGGGAGATGTGGGATCCCACATTCCCCGTAGCGGAGCCGTTCACCACCGCCCAGATGCAGGCGCCGTTCGCATCGTATCGCGCCAGGTACTGCCGTTCGGTCTGCGTGGTGTTGATGGACGTACTATTGGTTCCGAACAGACCGGTGCCGGTGAAATTGCCCGTGATGTAGCTGTTGCCCTCCCCGTCACAGGCAAGGGCGTTCCAGGTGTACACCCCCGGTTCCGGTGGGTCGTATCCACCGGCCAGCGCGGCCCACTGCAGGTTACCGGCAGCGTTGTAGCTGGCGTGGAAACCCGTTTGTGCATGCGTGGCCGTGAGCGTGGCACCACCGAAGTCCACCGTGCCCGTGAAGAAACCGCTCACATGCACGCGGCCCAGTCCATCCACGGCCACATCGAAGGCGCCATCATCGCCCGCACCACCCATTCTGCGGAGCCAGAGTTCCTCGCCATCGGGACCGTATTTCGCCAGGAAGGCATCGTTGCCGCTGGGGGTGTAGGTGGTACCGGCGAAGGTGAGCGGTTGGAACAACAAGCCGGCTACATAGACACCATTATTCCCATCCGCGGCCACCGCCCAACCACCCGGACTGCGGCTCCACAAGGGATTACCCGTGCTGTCGAAACGCACCAGGTAGCGGCGGTCGCCCTGCATGGGCAGCAGCACATCGTCGATGATCACCTCCGTGCCGTACGAGATCCCGATCGCATACAGGCTACCATCGGGGGCGGTGGACACATCGATGCACTGGTTCCCTTGCCCGTCCGTGCCTACGTTGCGCACACTGTGGGCCCAGGCATAGGTGGGTGTTTGGGCCTTCAGCAGGACGGGCAGCAGGACGAAGTACAGGAAAAGGGCACGCATGGGAGGAGGTTGAACGAGCAAAGAACGCCGGACCGAGGCACCCTTCCAATAGCGAGAACTCGCTACGCGTCAACTTCCCGCGCAGGGCCATGTGCGGTCCGTCACGCAGGTGATGTCGATGCGAACAACTCTTCCGGCATGACGATTTCGGACACCTTACCGGCTCCGCCGTTCCAGGAACTTTCCAGCGGGTTCGATCCAAGGGTCATCAACGCCGTTGGGTTCGAACGCGTTCGGTCGATGGCAACCAAGTAGATCCGTTCTTGGCCTGATCCGGTCACTTCGGACCAAGTCCCCGGCACGAATATGTAGGCCTCCGGCCTTTCGCCTTCACGAAGGATATTTTCGCGTTCCTGATCGTGGCTACGAAATAGTACGCCCACGTCACATGCTGAACGACGCAATGCGCAAAGCCCTGCTCTCCGCCCTGCTCCTGCTCTTGGGCCGCGCCGTTCTCGCCGCCGACTACACCGCCTATTACGACCTCATCAACACCGCGGAACGGAAGTTCATCGCCCACCGCGACTCCTCCTGCTATGTGGAGTACGACCTGGCTTTCGCGCAGTTCCGTCCATACGTCAAGGACCCCTACATCGCCGCGCAGATCGCTTTTTCCCTGAAGGACGAGCGGCGCCTCTTGCACTTCCTCGGCATCGCCGCGCGCCAGGGCATGCCCATCACCGCGCTGGATGCCGCTCCCCTACTGCGTCGCGGCTTGGATGCGCGGCAAAGAGCGCTCGTTGCTCAAGTGTTCAAGGACGCACAGGTGCAGCCTCCCGAGCGTGCGGACCTCTTCGACTTCATCTGCACGCAGTGCCATGTCTCGGACAGCATCAAGCTGGTGATGGGCACGGACACGGAGCGCATACGCGCGTTCCGGACCAGCGAGGAGGCCACGCGCCGGTTCCTGCTCGATTCCTTCCTCGTGCACGGCCGGTACATCAACGAGCGCGTGCTGGGGATCACCACAACAGCGGGGCGTGCGAGCTTCCTGCAACGCACCGGTCGCCGAGACCCCTATGCCGAGTACGGCCAACTCCCACCCGAGGAGAACGAATTGCGGTTGAAATGCCCCATGAACATCGTGTTGCATTCCAAGTGTTTCTTCTCCGATCATCAGGACCTCTTCGCCCGAGCCATGCGCAACGGCTATCTCCACCCCAAGGACTTCGCCATACTCGCCGAGACCGCCGTGCTTTGGCACCACGGGACCGATGACGGTGGGGAAGCCTGCACCCTTTCTCCGGACCCGAACGGCTACTTCAATGTGTTCCGGGGACCGCGCCAAGCCACCTTCACCTCCACACCGGAAGGTCTGCTGCAGGTGGAGCGCAATCGGGCCACCATCCACCTCCAGACCTACGCGGCCGACGAAGCGAAGCACGTCTTGGAACAGCAACACGGTTTCGCCTTCTTCTTCGATTTCGTGGATCGGCCGTAGTTCGACAGAAACGCCTGATCGAAGTTTCCGATGCTGTGTAGGTAAGTCCTTTCTGCCTCGCTGAAGACGGCGTTTTGGCGGCCGGAGGAGTACCACGAAGCAAATGGAGATCAAGTTCCCAACGCGATAACTGATCCGGACCGATGAGCAGGTATAACGGGCGAGGTGTAGAAACTGTGAGCGCTCCAGTACTCAAATCGCGCCGTTGAAATGCCCGAAGACGCGCATAAGCGGGCTCCAGATTTTCAGCTGCTGTCCTTAAAGCGACATGCAGAGCCTACTCAACCGGCAAGATGCGCGTTGCCTTAGCCATGGCTCGTTCAGAAATGGCTACATACCAAGCGTTCATCCGTTTGTCCCACGAACGAACTTCCAAGAAAGCGCTCCAGCTGAACTGATGAATGCTATGCAATGACCAGTCAGCAGTCAAACGCGCGATAATCAAGTACTCAAAAAGCTGTCTGTCCTTGTCCAAAGCGTCGGGATAGATCGTCCCTGTCTTCTTCGCATTGCAGATGGTCTTGATCGAATAGCGATCACCATTTCGCGAAAGCGCATCGACATTCTTCGTTCCGGTAGGAGCAAGTTGAAGATTAGGTAGTCCAGGAGTTCCTTTGAAATGGCTTATCACAAGTCCCTCACCGACCGCCCCGACTGAGAATGCAATCTTACGCTTGCGCATCTCTTCTTCCAATCTGGCGCGCAGAAGTAGGAGCAAGTCATCTGGCATTACCGTGACTTGGACCAACAGACCATCCACGTCGCGGATGCTCTTTGGAGGAGCGGTGGAGGGCCTCTTGCTCTTCAAGGTGTTCTCTGGGGAGAGGCAGAAACACTGATATGACTGAAGCTTATCGTCAGACTGACAGATAGCCCACTCGGGCGGCTTGCGATGAGGCCCAGTATCGTACGTCCATTGCCACGGTCTCTCGCAATCGCGCCATGGGCTTAATCCATTTAGGTTGCTTCTTCAAAGGCAGAACTGTTGGATACATGCTGCAGAAGACAAATCCAATCTTCTTCTGAGGCGTGGCAAAGCGATTAGTCAGCGGATTTCTCTGATTGCCGCCAATCGGCTGAGGAATAATTTTAGTAGTTCCTGCTGTCTTGATGTGTCTTAGTGCAGCCTCATTTACAGCAAGCCCCGCCATAAGAACCGAGGTCTTCCTCTTGCCCACATGAGCGTAGTCACAACTAGGTGTCAATTCCACGAGAACCAGAGTGCTATTGGCTGTCAACTCTGCAAGGGCTGTGGCTCCTTTTACACAACAATCGAATCTCAGCTCTTCGAGGCTCAGTCCAGTATGCCTCTCCCACGCCGAGGCATTCTCCACCTCATAAACGGTACCCGGTTTGAAATCTTGTCCCGTTGACTGGGTGCTAAGGAGCATCGCGTTCAGTTCAGCTCGATCCAATCCTGGGGGTTCATTTGCATTCAAGGCATTTGAGAGCCATGCGCCTTGTTCATCGACCTTCTTGGGGATCACAAAGTGTTCGAGCTGGTCTTGCGCCAATTGATTCATCGTCATGATGAGGTAGCGCGCGGCGGTTTTGGGGCTACAGTCTGATGCACCTTGGGACTGTGCGAGCAGCTTCATGAGCTGCTTTATGTTCTCATTCAGAGGCTCCCCTCCATCATCAGTAGCCGGTGCATTGCTCGCACGAGCCATGCCAAGTGCGAGCGTTGTCAAGATTCCACATACAGAACCCGCAGCGTCTTTTGCCATCTTCTCCCATGACCAGAGGAGGCCGATACCCGCGCGCTGCCCAAGAATTTGCTTTACCCCGTTTGCAACATCGCGAACCCAACGATCATTGGCTGGCCTTTGATTTCGATGAGGTTTGGGCATTACTAACATGATTAGGCGATCATAGGCATCACCCATCGTTTCCTTAAGCGCGGTTTTGAAACGGCCAACTTCTGTAGTTGCCTCATCTTCGGGAGGGAGATCGTGAGGAGGATCGTTGGCATACTTGCTCCAAATGACCACCACCACTGGACCAGCCTTGGGAGAAACTGTCTTTGTGAAAACGTTCACGGCATGAGCAGTCGCCGTTTTGCCCATGCTGCCTTGCAGATGCAAATCCATGAACACGAGTTGCAAATCTGCCAAAGGCTTCTTGGGCGTTCCTTTATGTGACGAGCCTGTAAAGTGAATACATGCGACCCCCAGCCTGAACAAGGCCTTTAGCATCGGCCCATAGTCCTCGGCTTCGTCGTCAATCAGGCAAACTGAAGGTGAAGTGAGCTGTTCAATCATGGCTTGTCTGGAAACTGCAACGCGACCACGGCACCGGTAACTTCCTTCGGCAGGTTGATATCTCCTTTTGCCGGAAAGACCAATCGCCCTTGATTCGCTGCCATTACCTCGTTAACGATATAGAGACCGAGTCCCATGCTGTCTCTCCGTCGTGTAAAGAAGGGCAGGACCAGATCTTGAGGATCATCACTCCCGAATCCAGGACCATTGTCCCCCACCACGATGGCCGGCCCCGAACTCAAATCGTTTGTCGTGCTCAGATAGAGAATCTTCTTATCCGGGTTCTTGACCTCTAGCCAGTGGATTGCGTTGTCAACCAAGTTGGTAAGCGCGGCAACCAGCATTTGTTTTGAGCCACGCACGGGGAAATCAAACGGGCGCTCTGGATAGATCGGGGCGATGCCATGACGCTTAAGACGTAACGCCGTCGAGAACTTGGCTTCCGCGATTAACGCGGTGGCCGTCGTTTTGCCGATGCCTGGGTCCTTCAGCAGGTTTGTGACCGGTCGCATCGCTCTGTACAGCCGATCAACAAGCGCTGCAACGTGCTTTACACTCTCGCCCTTGTTGACCGCAGCGCGAAGCTCTTCCATGATTTTCTCAGCACCATGAAGCATCATGCCCATGGAGAGACCTGGAACGGCCGCATGCAATAGCTGGTCGCGGTACAACTCCATCTCGCGTTCGACCTTCTTCAATTGGGGGTCCAACTCCTCCAGCATGCCCTTTTGCGCAAGCGTATCGCGCAACTCATTCAGGTGCGTGAAAACACGACCTCCAGTGCCCTTACCAACAGCTTCGCGCACGTGCTGCTGATCCCGGGTCTTCTCTGCTTCAACGTTGGTTAGAACCGAAATGACGGCGTCTTTGAAATCGTTGAAGGCGGGACTTTCAATGAACCCCTCACGATTTGATTTCTCTCTCAGGTCGCCGCTATCCTCAGCTGAGAGCCATAAAGCACCAATAATCTGATTGTTACTTGTACGTGCAGTTGGCGTGTTAACGCGTCGGATATCCAGATTCAGCCAGTCATTACCTGGCTCTCCAAAGTCATAAACACGTATTCCGTCGCGGTAGATTCTTACCCCACCATTCTCATCGAGGTAATCCTTGAGTCCCTTGATGTCATCCGTCGATGCACGCAAGACGGCTGGATCCCGATCAAACAACCAGAATTCGAATTCAACCCGACCAATTTCATGTTGCGACAGATCGAACGTTACTTGCTTGCGTTTGCCCTTGAGCTCTTTCCGCTGAAGGTTACCTGAGAAATGCTTGGCCTTCTTGCTCGGGGTCAACAGTGGCTGCAGTCCAACCGGTGGTGTGAACTTGTAGTCAAACTCCAACCTATGACCTTCGAAGTGCCCTTTTACGTGGTATAGCGCATAAGTCGGAATCTTCTCTGCCTGAAGCAGTCCTTTAAGCAGTTCCTCATTCCCCGGCACCTTTAGCTCGACCTTGAAGTCATCGGGGGCGTCAAATGGGGAACAAAGACTATTCACGGCACGATGCAGTCGTCTCACGGAACCACGCTCCCACACTTCTCGTAACTTCCAAATTTCCATAAGGGTGCCATGCTTCTTTCCCTTAAAGACTTCAGGCTCCCTCGTGATCAGGCGAATAGGACTCAAGCGTAAATCGCTAGAACTTTCAAGTTCATCCCATTGGATTTGCAGAACATACTCAGGACCGCCATCAGTCCTTGTAGTCATTCTGATTTCATGGCCAAGCTTATGAATAGAGAAGCGCCCAAGTCCTTTCTCGCCAAGTGCATATCGATTGTACCGAGGACTTCTTTCGTTCCGAGCGCGCTGACTCGTTCGAAAGTCTGTCGCAATCACCATCCATGAATCTTGAATCGTTTCCCGCGTCATACCCGACCCGTTGTCTTTGACCGTGATTCGGGATTTGCGCGGATCGAGAGCATCCTCAAGTGTTACGGTGCACTCGTTTGCATCGGCATCGTATGCGTTCTTCACCAATTCGAACACCGCAAGCGTAGCGTCTCGTATTAGTTGGTCACCGAGAAGTCCCAGAATGCGCGGTTTGACCTGAAAGACAAGATCATCCGGATGCAGCTGCACACCCTTTTTGCTATCCGGCTCTGCCATTACTTGTTGCGAGTAAGTTCTCTGAGTACAGTGGCCATGACAGGGGGACACACAGCATTCCCAATCATCTTAATCTTGTCTCGCCGAGTGCCGTGTTCGAAGCACATGCCGTGCATACCCATCGCTTGTTGTAGTTCCGGTACCTGTAGCATCCGCATCACGTGACCCTGCGGAGTCGGCTTCACGATGGCGAACCGGTCCACAGTTGTGATCGTGCGCAATGGACGGCTCAATCGCTGCCAGCCACCACCGCCATCCGAGCCATAGTAGACTAATAAAAAGGCGCTGTTGTAGCCCATCTTCTCAAAGCCTCGCGAAGCACGTTCTAAGGTCGCCTTCGCCCGTCTGGGCTGGTTGAGTGGTGTCCATCGGTACGCACCGTTCATGTTCACGATGGGCCTCACGCTGACCTTGGGCAGGTCGGGCTTGTGTGTCTTGAGTGGTGCCTTCTTGCCTCGCTGGCACAGGAGGAACAGTCGCCGCCTGCTTTGGGCCACTCCAAAGTCGGCTGCATTCAATACTTGCTCAGTGCACTTATAGCCTAGCGCTTCGAGCTTGCCCTGGAACTCCTTATAGCGCGACCACTTCCGCATGTTCACCACGTTCTCCACCACGATCCACTTTGGCTTGAAGGCCTCTGCGAAGCGCGTGACTTGAAATGCGGTGTCCTTGCTTTCCTCGCTGCGTGGTTTGTTGCCTTTGGCCGGGCTGTGGTTCGTGCACTCGGGCGAGGCCATGATCAGATCGATCCGGCCCACCTCTTTACGGACCTTTTTCAAATCCAGGTTCTCCAGCCGATCACGATAGAACCGCACATCGGGGAAGTTGGCCTCGTGGTTCTTCTCGGCAAGATGCCACAAGTCAAACGCGGCAACCACCTTCACTCCGGCCTGTTTGGCCCCCCAACTGCTACCTCCCCCGCCAGCGAACATGTCGATCGCGCGAATCGTTCGCTTGTTTTCTGCACGCTTCATCCCAAATCTGCGCTTTGCGTATTGTCCCAAAGTAAGTCCACCAAGTCATATAGGATCAATCCCCACTATGGCAGGGCTTTCCACACCTGATTGTGCAGTGCTTTGACCTCTCATAGCTGGAGACAGACCTGTGTCCGTTGAAAATTCAAACTGGACAAATGCTCTGAGACAAATCGCCCTCCTCACCGCACCACCGTCGCCACCACCAGCAGCGCCAGCACCAGGCCCATGAAGATGCGGGGCGGGGTGTATTCGATGAAGACGAAGCTGAAGACAAGCCAGCCGATCACGGCCGCAAAGCTGAGGGCGATGCCGCCGGTGCTGTCCATCAGCGACGAGCCGCTGCGGAGGATGAGCAGGGCGCAGGTGGCGAAGACCACTTGGCCCAGCGCGTAGGCGGTGTTCAGGCCGTAGTAGAGCGTGGTCTCGGCGCTGGGGGTGCGCACGCCGCGCAGGTATTGCGAGAGCACGTCGGCGATGTAGTGCAGGATGCCCGAGGCGAGCAAGGTCCAGTAGGTGATCTGGAGCAGGGTCTTGTGCATGATGGGTGGTGTGTCTGCCGCTCGGCGGTGCACTGAGCGGGGGTGCATGATGGAGCAGACCAATGTAGCCACGGCCTGCCGGACCAACTGATGGACGAACAGGTGATCCAGCCCAGCCTATATTTGCAATTCACGAATCATGAATCATGAACGTTCATAAAGGAATGCGGCCACAGGATGTGGCGGTGCTGCTCAAGATCGCGGCACTCGGAGAAAAGCCCTGGTTGGCCCGGGAGGTGGCGGCGGCATTGCATCTGAGCCCTGCTGAGGTGAGCAATTCACTGAAGCGCTCGGCATTGGCCGGTTTGATCGATACCGGCAAACGCAAAGTGGCGGTCCAGGCGCTGCTCGACTTCCTTCAGCATGGTCTTGCCTATGTGTTCCCGGCCCGGCCCGGCGGTATGGTACGTGGCGTGCCCACCGCTCATTCCGCTTCACCGTTGCGTTCGAAGTTCATGAGCGAAGAGACCTACGTTTGGGCATCGGCCATGGGTGAGGAACGCGGACACGAGATCCCTCCACTCTATCCGGGTGCCGTTGCCGCCTCCTTGAACGACCCGGAGTTTCACGCGCTCCTTGCACTCACGGATGCGCTACGTGTGGGCCGTACGCGCGAACGTGCGGAGGCTGCCAAGGAACTGGCGAGACGCTTGAAGTGATGCGCGATACGATCAACATCCAATCCGTACAGTTGGTCGCCGGTGGCCTGGAGGAACTGCGCGACCAAGTGGTGTTCGTAGGTGGCGCAGTGGTCAGTCTGTACGCCAACGACCCGGGTGCGGATATTCCGCGACCGACCTCCGATATCGATCTGGTCATCGTGGTATCCAGTTACACGGAGTATGAGCGCTTGGAAGAACGTCTGCGCCGATTGGGGTTCCATCATTCGCCGGAGGATGAGGTCATCTGTCGTTATCGGTTCCACGGCGTCATGGTGGACATCATGCCAACGGATGTGCCAGCGATCGGCCCCACGAACAAGTGGTACATACCCGGCATGACCCATGCTCTGGACCATGTACTTCCCGACGCTTCGACGATCAAGCTGTTGACCACGCCGTATTTCCTGGCCACCAAACTGGAAGCGTTCAAAAGCCGCGGCGGTGACATGCGCACCAGCAAGGACTTCGAGGATATCGTCTTCGTTCTCGATGGCAGGCTGGGGTGGTTGGAGGAATTCCGGAATGCACCTGATGATGTGCAGCACTACCTCCGGCAGGAGTTCAGCTCACTGCTCCGACGGAAAGATCTCCACGAAGCGATCCACGCACACCTCGATCCACGGGTATCTACGGAGCGTGCGGAGAACATCATGAACCAGCTCCGACATTTCGTGAGCAGCAAGCGCTGAAGCGATCACGGCACGCACCGGCTTATCGGCCCCTGCACCGCCGGAGGACCCCATTCCCTTCATGCCGGGTCTTGCAGTATGGTCGCGATCACGGCCCTGTGCTTCCCCCGAATTGTCCAACACCTCCCCGCCTCCGTCCAGTGCGCGGGGCCGGAGGGCCTCCTTGCTTTGTCGGCATCAACAGCCATCCCATGCGCAACACGTTCACCCTGGTATCGGTCCTGCTCGGGATCACGGCATCGGCCCAAGTGTCCAACGGCGGTTTCGAGGCGGTCATCGTGCCCTTCGATCCGGAGCTGCCCACCCTACCCTACAACTGGACCTTCGGTGCCGACTACGGTGCGGCCCTGGTGGGCGATGCGCACAGCGGCAACTATGCCCTCTCGGTGTGGAACTGGTACTGGTATGCGGAGGGCTATGCCTCCAATGGTCCGAACGCTTGGCCCGGTCCCGAGGGACTTCCGATCACGGGCATTCCGGACCAGCTTACGGGCTGGTACAAACGAACGGCCGGTGACCTGGAGGAGGGCGAAGACAACTCCGCGCGGGTACAGGTGCTGCTGACGCGCTGGAACGCCGCCACCCTGCAACGCGACACGGTGGGCATCGGCGAGGAACTGTTCGGGGAGCAGGCCACTTGGGCACCGTTCACGCTGGACATCGACCACACGAGCCTGGCGGCACCCGACACGTTGGTGATCCAGATCTCCTCCTGCGTCAACTGTATGTGCGCCGGCGCCAGCACGGGCGAATGCGCCTACTTCCAGGTGGACGACCTCGCGCTGAACTTCAACACGGGCCTGTCCGAGGCGCTGATGGACGAGCGCTCCGTTCGTCTGCTGCCGCAGGGCGATGGCAGCGCCGTGGTGCGGGTGGGCGCATCCACGCCAGTGCCGTTCCGGTTGCAATTGTGGGATACGCTGGGGCGGAGTGTCGGTGAGGTGCAGGTGCGCTATGACGGTCAAAGCATCGCCCTTCCATCAGGTACGGGTGTGGTGCTCTTCGAGGCGCGTAACGGGCAGGGCCGTATCGCGCACGGGCGCTCGCTGATGCCTTGAGAAGCTCGATGCTGATGACCGGGGCACCCGGCACGGCTTCCGGTGCACACGCCCGCTGACGGCCGGGCCGGGACCCGCCGTATTTTCATCCCCCATGGCAGTGGACTACTACAAGGTGCTCGGCCTCGAGCGCAGCGCAGGCGCGGACGCGATCAAGAGCGCCTACCGCAAGCTGGCCCGCAAGTACCACCCCGACCTCAATCCCAACGACACGGAGGCCAAGCGGAAGTTCCAGGAGATCAACGAGGCGCAGGAGGTGCTGAGCGATCCCGACAGCCGCAGGAAGTACGACAAGTACGGGGAGCATTGGAAGCATGCCGACCAGATCGAGGCGCAGGAGAAGCAACGTGCCCAGCAAGGCGCAGGCGGTTCCGGTGGAGCATTCACCGGTGATGCGGGCTTCGGCGACGGAAGCACCATGAGCGAGGAGGAGATGAACGACCTCTTCGGCAACCTGTTCGGCGGGCGCGGGCGTGGCCGGCGCGAAGTGAAATACCGCGGGCCGGACTACCGGGCGGAGTCGCAACTGGACCTGATGGGTGCACGCACCACGCATCAGCAGACCCTCACCGTGAACGGCAAGCAGCTGCGCATCACGGTGCCGGCGGGCGTGGAGGACGGGCAGACCATCCGCATCCCCGGACAAGGTGGTGCGGGCGTCAACGGTGGTCCACCGGGCGACCTCTACCTCACCTTCGTGGTGCAGGAGCATCCGCGTTTCAAGCGGGTCGGTGCCGACCTGTACACCACGGCAAGCATCAACCTGAGCACCGCGATGCTGGGCGGCGAGGTGCGAGTGGAAACCCTCGATGGGATCGTGAAGCTCAAGGCCGCGCCCGGCACCCGGACCGGCACCCGCGTGAAGCTCAAGGGCAAGGGCTTTCCCGTGTACAAGCAGGAAGGGCAGCACGGCGATCTGTACGTCACCTACACCGTGGAGCTGCCCACCACGCTCACCCCCGAACAGCGCGCGCTCTTCGAACAGCTCGCCCGAACCGAACCGCAGCCATGAGCACCGGACCACTCATCTCCATCGAGCTCTACTGCCGCCACGAGGAGCTGGACCTCACCTTCGTGCAGGCGCTCACCGATCGCGGGCTGATCCATGTGGTGGTGCAGGAGGAACAGCACTTCCTCCCCGCCGACCAGGTGGCCCGCTTGGAGCAGCTGGCCCGTATGCACTTCGATCTTGATATCAACCTGGAAGGGCTGGAGGCGATCAGCCACCTCTTGGAACGGATGGACCGCATGCAGCAGCAGGTACGGACCATGGAGCAACGCCTTCGGCTCTACGAGCCGTAGGCCGGGCCGATCATGGCTGCGGTGGAGGCACGAAGCCGTTCACCAAAGGCTTCAAGAGCATCGCCAGATGCAACAGTTCCTCCTCGGAGTGCAGCGGTCCCACCACCTGCAGTCCGATGGGCAAACCTTGGGCATTCAGCCCCATGGGCACCGACAACGTAGGGTGCCCCGTGGCGTTGATGATGGCGCCGAAGGGTACGTATCCCATGTAGCGCACCGGTCCGTTGTCGCCCTGCAGTTCCGCGCCCTGTTCGCACTGGATGAAGGCCGGCCCATAGGTGACGGGAAGGACCAGGAAGTCGTGCTCTTGGAAGAAGCGCTCCCAGCTGGCGGTGAGCCGCGTGCGATCCGCCGTGATGCGTAGCCAGTTCGCATCGGAGGTGTCGTTCATGGCCTGCTCGTAACTGTCGAAGATGCCGGTACCCGGATCGAGCGCACGCAGCTGCCGGGTCATCAGTTTGCGGAGGAGCCACGAACCGTCCTCGCCATGCACGGTGGCGAACGTGGCGAAGAAGCAGCGCATGAGGTCCGCATGGATCGGCGGTACGGTGTTCGCCATCGCCGATCCCTCGCGACCCAGGGCTTGGACCAGCTCCTGCATCTTCTCCCGCACATCGCGGCCCACCTGCGCGGTGTAGTTCGTTTCGGCCCACTCGTCCGCCCAAGCGAAACGAAGGTCCTTGAGCGTACGGGTGGAAGCCTCCGGACGGGTGATGGGCTGCTGGAAACGCGGATCGATCGGGGTCACCTTCAAGGCATCCCAGAGCAGTGCGAGGTCCTCGGGTGCACGCGCCATCGGTCCGGGTGAAGCCATCGCCAAACGCCGTTGCACGCGGGTGGTATCGGGCCATCCGCCGTGGGTCTGGTTGAGCGCGCCGTACGTGGGCTTCAGGGCCCACAGACCGCAGAAGGCGCTGGGCACGCGGATGCTGCCGCCCATATCGCTGCCCAGTTCCGCGGCACTGAACCCGGCGGCCAGCGCCGCTGCACCTCCCCCGCTGCTGCCACCGGGCGTCCGCGTGGTGTCGTAGGGATTGCTGGCCGTGGGATAGACCTCGCCGTGGGTCTGGTAATCACTGAGCATGAAGGGCACGTTGGTGGTGCCGAGGAGGATGGCCCCTGCCCGCTTGAGGCTCTGCACCAACGCGCCATCCTCGGGAGCCACGAAGCCGAACCGGCGTGCGTTGAGCGTGCTGGGCGAGCCTTTCACCCAGAACTGTTCCTTGATGGTGATCGGCACCCCATGCAAGGCACCGAGCGCGGTATCCCCGCGGGCGATGGCCGCATCCGCGCGTGCGGCATCGGCCAAGGCTTCCTCCTCGCGCAGCCAGATCAGGGCGTTGTAGCGGTGGTTGTGCTGCTGGATGCGGGCGATGCAGGCCCGGACGATCTCCGTGGAGGTGGCCTGCCCGGAACGGATCATTGCAGCGAGCTCGGTGGCCGAGCGGTAGAGGAACCGGTCGTCCGCGGCCAAGGGTTGTGCAGGTGGGGTGAACAACCCTTGCTGCAGCACCACGGGAACGCCTTGCGGTGCGGGGAGCACCGATCGCACCCAGAGACCGATGGCGCCGGCGAGGATCAACAGGACGCCGAGGAGGAGACCGGCCCATTTGAGGGCATCGTTCATGGAATGGAACATGTGATGCGGATCGTTAGGGCAGCGTGGGTGCTGCGGGAAGGAAGTAGGCGTGCGTCCGCATGGCATCCGGTCGTGGTGCGGTGCGTGCTCCGGCCGAGGACCGGAAGCTCAGATGCGCGACCACGATGAGGGTGAAGAAGAGGATGCCGGGCAGATGGACCAGCCAACGGCCGGAGTGCGCAGGAAGGGTGCGGTGCGCGGAGCGGCGGAACAGTGCAGCGCGCGCGGGTGCAAGGAGTGCGGTATCCATGGTCGTTCGGGTTCGGATCAGCGTGCCCAGGGATCAACGCACACAGAGGGAAGCCCAGGCGCGTTGGCCGTTCTCCCCCACGAGGACGAGCTGGTACATACCGGGGAAGAGGCGTTGGATGTCCACGCGGGTGGTGGTGCCCTGCACGGCGGTGTAGCGCCCGAGCATCACGGCGCGGCCGGCCATGTCCATCACGGACACCGCGGCGCGGCGGCCGAAGTCGGCGGACCAGGTGATGGACACCTCTTCGCTGGCCGGGTTGGGGAACACGGACACACCGACCGCTTCGGGCACATCGATGCCGGTGCTCACATCGGCGGTCCAACGGCTGAACTGACGCACCTGCGGTCCACCACCGAAGTCGATGGAGGCGGTGACGACTTCGGCGATGGGGTGACCATGTCCGGCCGTGAAGAAGGCATAGCTGTCGTAGACATGTGCGATGGTGATGGGCCCCATGACATCCTGCAGCACATGGGTCCAGTGCACGCGCAATACGTTGGGGATGGTGGCACCGGGCAGCACCAGGGTACCGCTACCATCCACATGACCGCTGAAGGTGCCGGTGCGGGTCACGGTGGATCCCTCGACGGTGAAGGTGGCGTTCTGCGGCGTGCTCCACGTGGTGCCGAAGGTGCACGGGAACGGCAGGTAGGTGCCTTGTGGCGCATGCACGATGAGGCTCTCGCCATCGTCGCTGCCGGCGAAGTGGATGCCGTTGGCGGTGACGCGGTAGTACTGCGTCACCACGTCGTTCACCTCCGCTATGGTGGCGGTCGGGAACTGTGCACCTTGGGGCGTGTTCGCCGGTTCCACGAATTCCACCGCGAGGCTGCTGTCCGCCGAGAGGCCGGCAAGATTCCAGGTCTGGCCGATCCCGGGAATGCCGGGTGCGACGTACGCGCCGTAGTGGAGGGTATAGCCGGTGCCAAGGGCCGGGCTGTTGGTGGCCGCCGTGAGGACGGTCTGTGCGGAAGCACCGAGTTGGAGCGTACCGCCGATGAGGAGTGCGAGGATCTGTTTCATGGGAGAATGGATGTTGTGTGTTTCTGTTCTGGTGTCGAGGTCGGGAGGACGTGATCAGCGATGGATGTCGAGTGCGAGGCCGGCGCGGATGCTGAGGTTGGTATCGAGGTAGGGGTTGGCCATCACCCAGCCGGCGGACTTGCCTTCGGCCTCGGCATAGGCCTTGAATGGACCGCCCAAGGGGAAGGCGGCGCGAACGGTGAGGAGGCCACCGGCCTTCCCCTGCCGATCGTAGAAGCCACCGCGTTCGGGTTGCATCCACAGCATGCCGCGCAGGTCCACTTCAGCAGCGCCCATGCGTAGGCCCTTGCGCATCAGTTCCACTCCGCCGAAGCTGCGCGCGTGGTTGTGGTAGGTGTGGATGCCGAGCATCCAATGCCTGCCCTTGCGATCGAGGAGCAGATCACCACCGAGGTCGTACCCGAACGAGGTCAGGATGTGGCGCACGGCGAAGTTGAAGCGCGTACCGGCACCGATCCGGAAGCCGTGCACCCCGATCATGTTCGGCGAGAGGAAGTTCAGGTACTGCAGGTCGCCCATGCGCACCAGGTAGGCGTCCTCCTCGGCGGTGAGCCGCGAACGTTTGATGGCGCGGTCGATGCCGTTGCCGTTGGGATGCACACCGCGCTCCGCATAGCCTTCCTCCGGCCGGTGCAGGTCGTACACCCATGCGGTGAAGTCCCAACCCACGTAGTCGCGTTCGGCCATGTCGTTGCCGTAGTGGTTCATCGTGTCGATGCTCCGGTCATAGTCCGCCGCGCGGAACTGGCGTACATAGCCCACCGCCTGCTTGGTGATGAGGATGTTCATCGCCACGTTGGGGTAGTGCGTGCGCTGGAAGAGATCGTCCTGCTGCATGTTGCGCAGCAGCGCGTACTGGGCTTCGATGCCTGCTGCGAAACTTCGGACCAGTTCGTTCGGTGCCTCCTGCTTGAAGCGCACCATGTCGGCATCGGCCACGTGGGATACCGAAGCGCTCGGGATGCCGCCCCCGAAGCGGTAGTAGGTCTCGTTGAAGGTGGGGATGCCGCGCAGCGTGGTGCCTGACCGATGGAATTCCTCATGCATCCAGGCGGGCCCGAACACCATGAGGTTGTAGGCCAGCACGTAGTCCACCACGCCGGCCTGCACGTTGGCCACCAAGCGGTTCAGCAGGTAGCGCTTCCGGGTCGTGGGCGCGATGGCCCGGTTCCAGAGGGTGTTGGTGAGGTAGTAGTTCGTTGCGTGCAGGCCCTTGGTCACGGTGAGTGCTTGCTGCATGGACGGGTTCTCATAGCCCCGCAACAGGTCGCCCGCCCCCGGTGCGGCGTTCGTTCCGTCGGTGGTACCGAGGCGCTTGTTGGCGGACATCGTTGCCGCATGCCAGGCATAGGGTGCATCGATGAGAGGGAGGTCCAGCAACAGCCGGGGTACGATGGTGAAGGTGCTGTCCTGGGCGTTCGACAGGAACGGCATCAGACCGAACACGAGCAGTGCGGTGCGGCGGAAGAGGAACGTGCGCATGGTGGCGTTGTTGATGGCGCAAAAGTCCCCGGGCACCGGGCCTTGGGAGGTGGCGGTTCACGACAAAGGGCTGTCACTTCATGCCACGCGTTGTGCGCCGCTTCTATCTTCGGCCGAAAGGGTGAACGCGAGCATGAAGAGCAGCGGATCGACGACGTCCACGCTGTGGGTGGGCATGACCATCGTGCGCAACACGGTGCTGTATGCCGGCGGGAATGCGAAGGGCATGGCGGAGATCTGTGCGGACATCGGCATCACGATGGACGACCTGGAAGCGGGCGACATGCGCCTCACCCTGGACCAATGCTGTGCGGGATTGTCGTCGGCGATCCGTGTCTCGGGCGATCCCCTGTTGGGTCTGCATATGGGTGAACGCACGGACCTTTCGGCGCTGGGGCTTGCGGGCCTTCTGATCGGTAGCAGCAAACACGCCTTGGATGTGCTGCGCGGCGCCCAGGAGTTCAGCCAGGCCTTCACCAACCTGCAGACCTTCCGCCTGGCCACAGTGGGTGATGAGGTGCATCTGTACACGGAGGTCGTACCGGTGTGGTGGGAGCGATCGCCGGTGACGGCGGCGCACGTGATCGAAACCTCGTACTCCTCGGTCGTCCATCAGCTGGAACTGCTCACGCGGAAGCACATCCGGCCCATCCGTTTGGGCTTTCGCCATGCCCGCCCGGCCGACATCGGTGAGTACGAGCGCATCTTCCGGTGCCGCCCGTCGTTCGGCGAGGAGGCGAACTGCATGGTCTTCACCGAAGCCGACCTGCGGGCACCGCTCATCGGCCATAACCAGCCGCTGAACGCCATGCTGAAGGAGCTGTACGAGGAGCAGCAGCGCAAGCACGCCGCAGCAGGGGCCTTCTCGGAGAAGGTGAAACAAGTGATGCTCGGCAACATGCAGATCACCTTCCCGCCGTTGGAGGTCATCGCCGAAGTGCTGCACCTGACGCCGCGCACCTTGCAGCGCAAGCTGAGCCAGGAGGGCACCACGTTCAGGGAACTATCGGATGCGGTGAAGCAGGAGCTCGCCGAGCACCTGCTGGCGAACCCGGAGCTGACCATCGCCGACATCGCGCACAAGCTGGGCTACTTCGAACCCACCTCGTTCCAACGGGCCTTCCGCCAATGGACAGGCAGCACACCGAAGGAGTTCCGCCAAGGAGCGCTTCGAGCTTGAACACACGGGTCGCGTAGGAATCGGAGGAAACATCCCCTCCACCCCGAAGTCCACCGCTCATGCCTTGCGCGAAGCGCCGCTGGGGATGGTGAGTGCCGAAAGCAACACCATCGCCAGGACCATGAGCACGGAAAGCCGCACCAGACTGAGGGTCTCCCAGCGTGCGGCGCGGGCCTGGAGCCCGGGGTCCACCACGGTTGCGTAAGGGGTGGTGGTGATGGCGATGAGCTCGGGTACGAAGAACGCGAAGGTGACCGCCAACACGACCACATAGCCACCCAAGGCCAGGCCGATGGTGCGGCGCCGCGGACCGCGCCAGTTGACCAGGAGCGCCGACCCCATCAGCACTAACGTCACCGGGTGGATGGGGATCCAGAAATCCTGGGCCCTCAAGCCATAAGGCCCTTGCAACATCGCCAAGGAGGCCGGCGGTGCAGCGGTCCACTGGGGCACGAAGGCCAGGTGCTCATAGGTGGCTCCGCCGATCACGATGATGAAGCTCATGGCGGCGATCGAAAGAAGAAGCTCGGCTGGTCGGAACATGGTCGGGTGAAGTGATGGGGCAAAAGTCCCGGGAACCCTCCGCGCCAGACGTGGCGGCGCGCGACAAAGGGCTATCACTTCACGCCATTGAAGCCGGTAACGCCCATCCGGGCCCAAGCGTTGGGGACAGGAACGGTCCCGTTCCGCCCAACCGTTCGTGGATCCGATTTGCGCCGTGGCGTTATCCGGATCAACTTTGCAACTCAAAGTACTTTGAACCAGTACAAACACGACCAAGGACCATGGCCATGACAGCACCAAGCGGAAAACGGATGATGGGAGGCATGAACAGCTCCGAACAGCGGTGGAACATCCTACGGATCGTAGGCTGGTCCGGCGCCGCCTTGGTGCTGCTGCTTCCCGCGATAGCGATGTTCTTCACGCACGAGGTAGCGTGGGACGCCGCGGACTTCCTGGTGGCCGCCCTGCTGCTGGGCGGCTCGGGGCTGCTCTTCGAACTGGTGCTGCGCCGTTCCACGGACGACACCTACCGCACCGGTGCCCTGCTGGCCATTGCGGCCACCTTCCTCCTGGTGTGGAGCAATGCCGCCGTGGGCTTCGTGGGCTCGGGCGCCAACACGGCGAACGTGCTCTACCTGGCCATCGCGGTGCTCCCCTTGCTGAGCGCCCTGCTGCCGGGCCTCCACGCCAGGACCCTCTCCCACCTGATGCTCGCGACCGCAGTGGTCCAAGTGGCGGTGACAGTATTCGCCTTCGCCACGGATGCGGTGACCGCCGAAAGCCAAGGCCTGGTCCTGGCGATCAACGCGATATTCGTCCTGTTCTGGTCGGCCTCCGCGCAGCTCTTCCGTCAAGCCGCCAGCACCGCGGATGGTGCATTGCCCACAAAGGGCTCCTCGGTGTTCGATCGCTTTCCGGTGCGCGCGG
Source organism: Flavobacteriales bacterium (assembly GCA_036405935.1). Taxonomy (GTDB): domain Bacteria; phylum Bacteroidota; class Bacteroidia; order Flavobacteriales_F; family PHOS-HE28; genus PHOS-HE28. The sequence goes on along the minus strand of DASWWQ010000169.1, from coordinate 14,665 downwards.
TGCTGTCCCTTCTGGTGGCCGCCATCGGGGCGGTGACGCTGGCCTACATGGTGATGGTGGAGCAGGAGCCGGGCCTGTTGCCCCTCGTGCTGCTGTCCTTGGGAACGGGTTGGTTCCTGACGCTGTTGCGGTCCAGATAACGACGGTCAAGGGCGCGCATCGAAACCCTTTACTTCAACCTCGCGAGGTGGAAGTCCATGCGCTGGCCGTTGTCCTTGCCGTCATCGATCCAAGCGCTCAGGACATCTCCCTTGATCGTGTAGCCGATGCGTTGGGGAAAGTCGTGCTCGCGGTTCTGGAAGATCCACGTATCGGCACGGTCCGAGGCGCGTACGAAGCAGGTGATCCCGTGTTCGGTGGAGGCGATGAAGAGCCAGCTTCCCGCGAACCAGGTCAGCCGCATCCGTTCGGTGCTCACCACCTTTCCGCCCTGCGTCATCCGCGCCGTGCCTTCGTAGGTTCCGTCCTGAACCTTGTGCCATTCCTCGGCGTAGGTGCCCGCGCCCAAGGGTCCTTCCCAACGGCCCACGAGCTGTTCGGTCCAGGGATCAAGGGGTGCTTGTTGGGCGAACGTGGCCGGGAGAAGGAACAGCACGCAGAGGAAGGCGAACAGGTGTTTCATGGGGTCCGGGATGTTGGAGCAAAACAAGTGTTCCACCGCCGGCCGGACTTGTACGGAACCGGCGATCATCGCACACCGCTGAAGTACTCGGGCAGCAACAGGTCCTGCTTGAAGTAGGCCCGTGGGGGCATGCCGGTGAAGGCCTTGAGGTCGCGGTTGAAATGCGCCTGATCGAAATACCCCGCCGCGTGGGCCAGGGCGGCGAAGCCCTTCACATCGCCACCATGCAGCAGGTCGATCGCCCTTCGCAAGCGGATGATCCGCGCGAGGAGCTTGGGGCGCAGTCCCACCACGGCCAGGAAACGGCGCTCCAACTGGCGCTCGCTCAAGGGGACTTCGGCCTTCAGGCGTTCCAACGGGCCGGCCTCGGGATCCTGCAACGCCTGGATGAAACGCAGCAAGGCGGGTTCCACCGGTTGTTGCGGCCGCTCCGCCAAGGCCCCGATCACCACCGGGACGGCATCCGGGAACGGTCGATCGCGCAATGACACGGACATGCTTTGGTCCATTGCGCCATCGATGAGATCCAGGGGGGTCTTCCCTTCGGCAACGGCATCGGCACCGAAAAGCCGGTGGACGCCCCAAGGATGGAAGCGCACACCGATCATCGCCGTGGCTCCGGCAGGACGCAACCGGATGGCCTGCGTGATCTGACCGTAGAGGAATCGGACCGGCTGCTTCCGCCAAGCTCCCTCCTCCCACTCCTCGAACGGTTCGGCCGAATTCAGGATCAGCTCCGCACAGCCATCGGGCAATACGGGTTGCGGCTCGGGCGACACCGCACCGGGATCCCCGCGCAAGGTCCAGAGGCAACGCACGGCCCCGGACAGGATAGCGGGGACCGGATGTTCGTTGTATTCCACGACGTTCAGGATGTCGGGCGGAAAGTACGGACCAGGGGATCCAGGGAAAATTCCGGACCAGGCACCCCCATCGATCCATATATCGTAATATTGCGATCATTCAACGGAACATGGGTGTCACACGGACCGACCTCTTCACCACGCAACAGAACCAGCTGGCCCAATGGGCGAAGGTGCTGGGGCATCCGGCGCGCATCGCCATCCTGCAGTACCTGCTGAAACGGAACACCTGCGTCTGCGGCAGCCTGGTGGACGAGCTGGGGTTGGCGCAGGCCACCATCAGCCAACACCTGCGCGAACTGAAGGAGTCGGGCTTGATCACCGGCACGGTGGAAGGCACCAGCGTGTGCTACTGCATCGATGCCAAGGTGTGGGCCAAGGTGCAGGCCGGCTTCAACACCCTGTTCGACAAATACCGACCCCTCGACAGCAGCTGCTGTTGAACCCATCCCATACAGAACCATGAACGAACAGGAGATCAAGGAGATGGTCCGCACGAAGTATGCGGAGATCGCCACGCAGGACAAGGAGACGAACGCCAGCAGCTGTTGTGGTGCCGGAGGCTGCAGCACCGAGGTGTACAACATCATGACCGATGACTACACCGGGCTCAAAGGCTACGCGCCCGACGCGGACCTCGGCCTGGGCTGCGGCCTGCCGACGCAGTTCGCGGGGATCAAGCCGGGCGATACCGTGCTCGACCTTGGCAGCGGTGCGGGCAACGATTGTTTCATCGCCCGCCACGAGACCGGAGCGGACGGCCGGGTGATCGGCGTGGACTTCACCCCGGAGATGGTGGCCAAGGCGAAGGCCAACGCCGCCAAGCTGGGCTACCAGAACGTGGAGTTCCGCCAAGGCGATATCGAAGCCCTTCCGCTCACGAGCCGTATCGTGGACGTGGTGGTGAGCAACTGCGTGCTGAACCTGGTGCCCGACAAACGCAAGGCCTTCAGCGAGGTGCTGCGCGTGCTGAAGCCGGGCGGCCACTTCAGCATCAGCGATGTGGTGCTGCGCGGTACGATCCCCGCTGCGCTGAAGGAGAGCGCCGAGATGTACGCGGGCTGCGTTGCCGGCGCCCTGCCCGAGCACGAATACCTCGGCATCATACACGACCTGGGCTTCGAGCAAGTGACGATCCAGAAGCGCAAACCCATCCTGGTGCCGGACGATATCCTGGGCCGATACCTCGGGGCGGAGGAGATCGCCTCGTACAAGGCCGGGGATGCCGGCATCTTCAGCATCACGGTATCAGCCACCAAACCCGTCCCACGACAAGCTCCAAGTGACCAGTCGGAATTGAAGGCCGCCTGCTGCGGAACCGACAGCAACTGTTGCTGAACTCCATCATCATGTTCCCACTCCTCCTTCTGACGACCCTTCTCCCCCACACCATTGCCACCCGTCCCATGGACCGCACCCTTCACCCCGAACTGCAGCGCTACGTGAACGAACGGGTGCTCCCGGCCGTGGCCAGCATTCCCGCTGACCGCAAGGAGAGTCTCGATCTCCTCGCCATGTTCGTGAAGGAACGTCGATCGGAAGGCCGGACCGCCGACCTCATCTTCATCTGTACGCACAACAGCCGGCGCAGTCACCTGGGCCAGTTGTGGGCGGCCACGGCTGCCTGGAGCTGGGGACATGACCACGTGCGCACCTACAGCGGCGGCACCGAGGCCACGGCCTTCAACCCCCGGGCGGTGGCCGCCTTGGAGCGCGCCGGATTCCAAGTGGTGAAGCCCGAGGGGAAGAACCCGGTCCATGAGGTATCCTTCGCGAAGGACCATCCCGCCGAGCGCTGCTGGAGCAAGAAGTACGATGATGCCACGAACCCGCAAAAGGACTTCTGCGCGGTGATGACCTGCTCGGAGGCCGACCGGAACTGCCCCATCGTATTCGGCGCGTTGGACCGGATCAGCCTGCCCTACAACGACCCCAAGGAAGCCGACAACACACCCGAGGAAGCCTCGCGCTACGACGAACGGTGCCTGCAGATCGCTGCGGAACTGTGGTATGTGATGCAACAGGCCGCACGTTGAAATGGAACACTGTGCACCGGTCAACGAACGCAGGAAGCTCGGCTTCCTGGACCGCTACCTTACCCTGTGGATCTTCCTGGCCATGGCCATGGGCGTAGCACTTGGCCATTTCGTTCCGCAGGTCGGCGCTTCGATCGCTGGCATGGCCACCGGAAGCACCAATTGGCCCATCGCCATCGGCCTCATCCTGATGATGTACCCGCCCTTGGCCAAGGTGCGCTATGAGCAGATGGGTGAGGTCTTCCGCAATACACGCGTGCTCACCGCCTCGTTGGTGCTCAACTGGATCATCGGTCCGTTGCTGATGTTCACTCTTGCGTTGATCTTCCTCCGCGACCAGCCGGAATACATGGTCGGCCTCATCCTGATCGGCCTCGCCCGATGCATCGCGATGGTGATCGTGTGGAACGAACTGGCCGATGGCGACCGCGAGTACGCCGCAGGGCTGGTCGCGCTCAACAGCCTCTTCCAAGTGCTGCTCTACAGCGTTCAGGCGTACTTCTTCATCACCGTACTTCCGCCGTACTTCGGGATCGACGCTTCGGTGATCCACGTCCCGATCGGCGAGATCGCGCAGAGCGTCGGTATCTATCTGGGCATCCCGTTCGCGACTGGTTTCCTGACGCGGTACATCCTGATCCGCAACAAAGGGGAACAGTGGTATGGTGAGCGCTTCATCCCGAGGATCTCCCCGATCACCCTCATCGCGCTCCTCTTCACCATCATCGTGATGTTCAGCCTCAAGGGTGAGGTGATCGTGCAACTGCCGCTCGATGTTCTCCGGATCGCCCTCCCGCTGGTGATCTACTTCGCCGTGATGTTCGTCATCAGTCTGGCCGTGGGCCGTTGGTTCGGTGCCGACTATTCCAAGAGCGCCTCCATCGCCTTCACGGCGGCGGGCAACAACTTCGAGCTGGCCATCGCCGTGGCCATCGGGGTGTTCGGGATCCACAGCGGCCAGGCTTTCGTGGGCGTGATCGGTCCCTTGGTGGAAGTGCCCGCGCTCATCGCCTTGGTCAACGTGGCCTTCTGGGCCAGGGATCGGTACTTCCGTCGTTCCGTTCCAACACCCTGAGCGCATGCGCATCGCCGTTTTCACCGGCAAGTGGACGATGGACCGTTCGATCTCCAACAAGAGGACCTGAAGCGGATCCATGGAGGCCTCCTTCATCCTCATCCCCGCTGTTGCGCTAGCCGCTTCGCTCATCACCCTGATCAGTGGTTTCGGGCTGGGCACTTTGTTGCTGCCGGTGTTCGCGCTGTTCTTTCCCCTGGAAACGGCCATCCTGCTCACCGCGGTGGTGCATTTGCTGAACAACCTCTTCAAGCTCGCACTGCTGTGGAGGGATATCCACTGGCGCACCATCCTGCTCTTCGGTGTGCCGGGCGTTCTCGGTGCCCTCCTCGGTGCGCGCCTCATGCTGATGCTCGGCACACGCGAAGCCTTGTACCAAGGCGTGCTGCATCCGGTGGATCCCCTGGACCTGATCATCGCCGGATCGATGCTCGTGTTCGGCCTGTTCGAGATCTCCAGCACCTTGAACAAGCTCTCGCTACCACCGGACTGGATGATACCCGGCGGGGTGGTCAGCGGCTTCTTCGGGGGACTGAGCGGGCACCAAGGTGCACTCCGCAGCATCTTCCTGTTGCGCAGCGGGCTGGGCAAGGAAGCCTTCATCGCCAGCGGCGTGGCCATAGCCTGTCTGGTGGACCTTACGCGGCTACCCACCTATCTGCGCGGTGGAACCGTGCTCGGCCTCCAGGATCAGTGGCCTTTGCTGACAGCTGCAACGCTTGCGGCCTTCCTCGGTGCCTGGTGGGGGCGCAAGGTGATCCCCAAGGTGACCATGCGTGGGGTGCAGCTCCTTGTCGGTCTGCTGATCCTGGCGATCGCGGCCCTGCTGGCAGCGGGGGTCATCTGAGCGGCGCCAAGAGCACCGACCGACGCCCCCTTGCGTTCCGGCCGCTGGGTTGTCCCGCCGGATCGCAGCGCGATATGGCTGGTGCCGTTCGTGCATTCCATGCGGTGGGGAACGACCGGAGCAACGCGATTGTCCTGGCCGGAAGGTCCACTTAGTTTTGGCCGCCACCCCGCCACCGTTGATGACCGACCGGATCCGCCCCATCGCTTCGTCACGGAGCACACGCGTGCTCCAAGGGTGCATCGCGTTGCTGATCGCCTTGGTGAGCATCCCGGCCTCGGCCCAACAGGGCACCCCGTCGCCCGATGCGGAACGGACCCGGCACTCCTTGGATCCCGACTCCGCCTTGGCGCTCGCGCTGCGGGACGAACAGCACATCGATACGATGCGATCACCGGCCGATCGGGCGCGTGTGCTGATCACCTTGGGCGATGCCTACCAAGGCGTGCGGGAGATGCCCGCTGCACTGGCCACCTACCAGCGGGCGCAGCGCACGGTGGAGGAGGCGTTGACGAAGTCCCCCGAAGCCCCGGAGCTGCGGCTGGCCCAGGCCGACATCCGCATGGCCATCGGCCTGTTGCACTTCCACCTGCGCGATCTGGACAAGAGCATCGCCAGCTACAACGAGGCCTTGCGTATCCTGGATGGGGCGCAGGGCTTGGACACCGCACAGCTGGCGTTGCGCAAGGTGCGCCTCTTCAACAACATGGCCGGCGTGTACATCCAACGTTCCGACTACGCCACGGCCCTGCCCTACTTCGAGCAGGCCGTACGCATGAACCGGCCCTTGCACGACCTGCGCAACGAAAGCTCCTTGAACAACAACATCGGCATCTGCCTGATGGAGATGGGGCAGTACGACCGGGCCAACGAGCACTTCCTGCGGTCGCTGGCCGTGCGGAAGGAACTGGGTGATGCCCGTGGTCAGGCGCAGGTGCTGAACAACCTCGGGAAGAACCAGGTGTTCTACGGGCGGTTCGCCGAGGCGCAGGAGCATTTCGAGAAGGCCCTGGCCATCGGCAAGGCGATCGGCAGCCGGGAGTCGATGGTGATCTCCCTGGAATCCTTGTCGCTCGTGTACGACACCCTGCGCAACCACGAGGCGGCGCTCGACGCACACCGCGCCTTCAAGGCGCTCAACGACAGCCTCTACAACGCCGACAGCCGGTTGACCATCGCCCGCCTGGAGGAGGAGTTCCGGCGCGACAAGGAACGGGAGACCTTCCGCGCGGAAGCGCAGCGCAAGGACGCTGAGAATGCGCGGCAACGCCTTTGGAACATCGCCTTGGCCGGGGCGCTGTTCTTCCTCCTGCTCACCGCCTTCCTGCTCTTCAAGGTGATGCGCGCGCGGGTAAGGAACAGTCGCCTGGAACAGGAGAAGCTGCGCCTGGAGAGCGAGAAGCTCCGGTTGGAGAGCGAGAAGCTGGAGGCGGAGCAGGCCTCGTTGCGCGAGAACCTCGACTCCAAGGACCGCGAGCTGACGGCCAACGCCCTGTTCCTATTGAAGCGCAACGAGCTGATCGCGCACATCGCCGAACGCCTGCTGAAGGCCAAACCCACCTTCCGCCAGGAGAACCAGCAGGTGATCCAGGAGATCGTCCGGGATCTTCAGGCGAACCACGACGAACACAACTGGGCGGCGTTCGAGGCGCACTTCACCCGGGTGCACTCCAACTTCTACCGCACGCTGCAGGAGCGCTTCCCCGAACTCACCCCCAACGAACGGAAGCTCTGTGCCTTCCTCCGCCTGAACATGTCCACCAAGGACATCTCGGCCATCACCCAGCAGACCCTGAACAGCATCACCGTGGCCCGTTCACGGCTCCGGAAGAAGCTCGGCATCGAGGGGGAGGAGGTGAACCTGATCGGTTTCCTGCAGTCGATCTGAATCGGTCCAACGCAGAGGGCGGAGATGCGGAGGCCGCAGAGCTATTCCCATGCTTTGGCTCCCGCTTGGTGGCGCCGTTCAGCGTTCCAGACCCTGCGTCCTTTGCGCCTTTGCCCTCTGCGTTGCGGCATTTTCAGGCCAAGGAACCATCGCCACCAACCTATTGTTCATCAGCTGGTTAGCTCGGCCTGTAATGCGGATGTAAGGTCCTTCTGTTCGGCTGTGCAGTGGATGTGGGGTCTCTTCCGGCACCACCTGGCCGGACCACCCCGCACATTCGCCCCGGCTTCCCATCCACCCTTGGCGGAATGAAGTCCGTCCATGACCCACGACCCCATCCGTCACCCGAAATCCGCCGATCCGGCCGACGCTTTGGCCCGCCTCGAACGCATGCATGAACGAGCGAAGGAGAAGCAAGCGGCCTGGCGGAAACTGCTCGAACAACTCGAGGCGCTGAAACGGAAGGACCTACCCGAAAATCCAGCCGACAACGAAACACCCTCCACATGAGAACACTGCGACCCTCCCTCCTTGCGGCCTTCGGGCTGCTGTGCTTCGGCACCCTCCCAGCCCAGTTCGGCACGTTCGACCCCAGCTTCAACGGCACGGGCTACGTGATCCAGCCCGTGAACAACATGGACGGCGTGCAACGCATCGTGGTGCAGCCCGACCAGAAGATCATCACCCTCGGGATGAGCTGGGATGCCACCTACACCGCTCGCGCCTATGCCTTCCGCTACCTGCCCGATGGCACGCTCGACACCGATTTCGCCACGGACGGGGTGTTCATGCACGAACTGGACAATGAGGCCCTGCTCTATTCCGCCGTGGTGAAGGCCGACGGGAAGATCCTGTTGGTGGGTGCCACCACCGATTACCAGAAGTACCGGATCCTGCTGATCCAGCTCAACAGCGACGGCACGCTCGACCCGGACTTCGGGATCGGTGGCGTGGTGGCGCGGCTCGTGAGTCCCGCCGGTGCGAATGCGGAGGACATGGCCTTCGATGTGGCGCTGGACAGCGAAGGGCGCATCCTGGTCTGCGGCAGCTCGCACGACGAGAACTACGTGCGCCGCCCGGTGGTGGTGCGTTTCACCGCCACTGGGGATCTGGACACCACCTTCGGTGATCAAGGGGTGGCCAGCATCCCGGTGATGGCCGTGGGCTCCTCGGCATTCAAGGCATTCCAACTGCAGCCCGATGGCAAGATCGTGGCCGCCGGCTTCTTCGGGGAGACGGAACTGTGGTACACGCTGCTCCTCGTGCGCTTCAATGCCGACGGCACACTCGACGGCACCTTCAGCGACGATGGCATCGTGAAGCACAACCATGGGAACGTGGACGATGAGGCCTACGACCTGGAACTGACCGCGGACGGCTCCATCATCGTGGCGGGAAAAACAGTGACCGTGGACTACAACTACAGCGCCTTGCTGATGAAGTTCACCTCCACCGGCGAAGTGGACGACACCTTCGGCGACAATGGTGCCGTGGAGGAGGACCTCGACCAGTTCGACTATGCGTGGGAACTGGAATTGCAGCCCGACGGCCGCATCATCATGGCCGGAACCTCGGGTGAAGGACCGCCCAACGGCTTCGACATGGCCGTCTGGAAATACGCCAGCGACGGCACGCGCGACACCGACTTCGGGAACAACGGCCTGGCCATGCCCGGGGTTCCGGACCGGTACGCCATGATCTACGGCCTGGCCCTGCAGGCCGACGGCCAGGTGCTGGTGGGTGGACAGGCCCGCACGGAGAACAACGAGAACCACTTCCTGCTCGCCCGCCTGAAGAACGACCTCAGCAACGGCATCGCCGATACACAGGAGCTTGGCTCCGCTCTGGTGATGCCGAACCCCGCCGCCTCCGGCAATACGATCGTGGTGCGGACCGCCGGTGCGATCTCCGCCGATGCACGTATCCTGCTCCATACTTCGGACGGACGGCTCGTGCAGACCTATCGGGCCACGCAATACGCCAACGGCATCGACCGGATCCAACTGCAACTGCCGGACGCCCTGAGCCCGGGCGCCTACCTGCTGACGATACAGCAAGGGGGTACGCGGTCGGCCGCCAGCATCCTGGTGGAATGATAGCTACCGCTCTTCGATCGAAGGGGCTCCCGCAAGGGGGCCCTTTTGACGTTGGGGGTACGCTACCTTCGGGATCGTTGCAGTGCCACTGTTTTCCCTACCCCATGCCCTTTCTACAGTTGTCGCGAGCTCTACTGGCCGTTGCCATGGTCATTTGCTTCAGCTCCGACAGCGCCTTCGGTCAAGTACCCGCGTGCCAATGCCGGGACTTTCTGGATGATGAGTTGAAACCGCCGGACTCCTTGTTCCATGTGACATCGGACCTCACCATCGGGCTCTGTGGCTACATCGACCGAGGGAATGAAGGCACGTTCTTTTCCGAGTTCACTCTTTATGACTGCTCCGCCCCCGACACCTCCTTTCACGAATGGAGTGCTGTGGAAACGTGTACCATCTCCGTGACGGATTCCTCGCTGGTGGTGATGGAGCTGATGACGGTACCTCAAGGTCCGCTCCTGGATCTTATGAGCGTACCGTGTTGGAAATGGGAATTCAGCAGGTCAGCGGACCCAAGCGGTAACATGACAATCGATACGCGCTCCACCTTGATCGTTGAACTACCTGTACCCACTACCGTTCAACTTGAGCAATGGGAGAAGCGACTTCATTCGGCCTCTTTCCTGAACGAGGAACTGGTCGCCTATCTATTCCTCTGTGCAGCGCATGATCTGGACGGATGGCGGGATCGTTTCACCGGCCTCAGAGGTACTGAGCGGATCGATGGTGGGGTGGCCGAGTATCATTCGGAACTGATCGGATTGTTGGACTGGATCCCGAGGAAGGAGCGTTGACCACCTTCCCTAGCACTTTCCTGTACGATGAAAGCGGCAAGCGACTGGTTCTAAGTGACACATGCGGCACGCCATCCCTTCCAACCCCGTAAGTTCGGGCCATGTCACCACTGCTCCGCTCCTTGCTTCTGGGGGCCCTGCTCCTGCCCTTGGTGGTCTGTGCGCAGGAGTACGACACGCATCTCCGGTACGAGTTCATCAAGGCGAACGGAAAGCCGAAGTTCCTGAAGCCGTATCGCCAGATCACCCTGCATCTGAAGGACAGCTTGCCGGCGATCGAAGGAGTGACGCATGAACATCGCGTGATAGGGATGCTGCAGTTCACGACTCCCGATTCAATATCGGTCTGGCTGGCCTCAGAACATTGGTCGGAGTCGATCCATGAGAACTATTTGTATCCCCCAATAAAGGGTAAGGACATCACCTGTTTCACGAACGATACCGTGAACGTCCCCAGGACCTACGCACTTGGCCGCATCGATCATATCCGATACGATCCAAGCACGGCCGGCATGGGTCAAGTGATCACCCTTTTCTCCGCGATCGGTCTGTTGATCTATGCGCCCTTGAAGGCCATGCGCTTCCGGGACGGCACTTTCAACTCGGACCGTTACCTGCGCGTGGCTACACCCTGCGTCATCGGGATCGGTGTCGGACTGCTGATCATACCATTCACCGAACCGGGGAAGCACTTGCAAGTGAAACTCGGCACCTGAGATCGAATGGAAGCACATTACGCACTTGCGACAATCGCTTACTCCGCCGCCATCCTCATGCACAGCGCATACCCCACGTACAGACCTCCGGGGATCCAGAGCGCAAGCATGAACGGGTCGCCGGTCAGGTCGGGACGCAGCATGAAGAAAGCCGCCATGCCGACCAAGGATACCGTACCACCGAGCCCGGGCTTCCAGTAGGCCAGGGCCAATCCGAGCAACATCAGCACGGGGAAGCACAGGAAGGCGAGGCGCGCGCGGTTGTCGGGCAATCCTTCGCCCTTTGCGGGATCGGCCCGGAGCATCTCCGGAACCACCGTGAACAACAAGGAGAGGAGGACGATGCCGCCGACGATGCGGGCCGTCCATAGGAGGATCTTCGCGAGGAGCATGCCGTGGAGTGTGGAGGTAAAGGTGGCGAAGGGCCCTTTACATTCGGCGCACACGCTGCGCATGGCCTATCCGATCCTTAGTGCGTGGAAGGATCGCGCTCCAAGCAACCGGGAAGGATAACACGGACCGAACAAGCCCTTCACCCGGTCCATTCCGTCGGGGGCCGCCGCCGTTCTTGAGGCTGCCTTTCTACCTTCCGGCCCGATGCCCTCTCCCATCGACCTCTCCTTCCTGGAGCGCTTCTGCAACGGCGATCGCGCGCGCATGGCGAGGTACATCGCGCTGTATCTGTCCGAAGCACCGGCGCTCTTCACCGAACTGGAGATGCACGCCTTGTCGGACGATGCGGAAGCCTTGGCCGCCACGGCCCACAGCATCCGTCCGATGGCCCACCAGATGGGCGCCCAGGAGCTGATGGAAGCACTCACCACACTGGAGGAGCGCGTGCGGACCGAAGGCGTACAGGCCTGTACCGCGTTGATCGAGGACGTACTCGCGCGGAGCGCAGAAGCGGATGCCGCGCTGCAGCAGGCTTCCACAGGCCCGCTGGAACACTGAACAGGTGGAAATACCTGGACCGGGGCGAAGGCACGCCCACAACTTGCACCCCATGATCCGCATCGCTCTCGCCGACGACACGAACCTCTTCCGGAAAGGCATGGCCATGCTGCTGCGCGAACTGGAGGGCATCGAGGTGGCCCTGGAATGCGCCAACGGAAAGGACCTGCTGAAGGCCATCACCGTGGTGCCGGTGGACATCGTGCTGCTGGACCTGGAGATGCCCGTGATGGACGGCATCGAGACCATGGAACGGATGCGTACCGATCATCCGGAGGTGAAGGTGCTGGTGCTGAGCATGCACGGGGAGGAGAAGTTCATCGTACACCTGATGGAACTGGGTGCCAACGGCTACCTGCTGAAGACGGCCGAGGCCAGCGAGGTCGAGAACGCCATCCGTTCCGTGGCCGAAAGCGGTTACTACTTCAGCGACATGGTGAGCCGGGTGATGTTGCAAGGGCTGGTGAAGAAGAACAAGGTGCGGCCGTACTTCAACGTGGTCGATCCGCTCAGCGAACGCGAGATCGAGGTGCTGAAGCTGATCTGTGCCGAGAAGACCACGCCGGAGATCGCGGAGCAGCTCTTCCTCAGTCCACGCACGGTGGAAGGGCATCGCAACAACATCCTGCTGAAGACCGGCGCGCGCAACGTGGCCGGTTTGGTGGTCTTCGCCATGACCAACGGGATACACAGGCCGTGAAGAACGTGTTGCGCATCGGGGTCCTGATGCTCGCCTGCTTCGGAGGCAGGGGATCGCACGCGCAGGTGGACACCCTCCAGTTCCCGTTCAAGGCCATCACCATCGAGGACGGCCTTGCGCAAGGCTTGGTGAACGATATCGTGCAGGACAAGTACGGCTTCCTCTGGTTCGGCACCAAGGATGGGCTGGACCGCTACGATGGCTACACCTTCACGTCCTTCAACCACGATCCGGACGACAGCACGAGCATCAGCTCCAACATCATCGGCGGGCTCTACATCGATCGCTACGATCGTCTGTGGGTGGGCACCGGAAAGGGCGTGGACCTGTTCGATCCCACAACGGAGAATTTCATCCACATGCCGCTCACGCATCCCATGGGCGATTGGGGTGCGGCCGGGAGCATTGCACTGGACGACAACGGCGACCTGTGGGCATCGAGCAACCGGGCCTTCGTGAAACTCACGTTCGCCGGTCCGATCGAATTCGGAGCGCCGCTTCCACCATGCACGAAAAGGTGGTACGAGGGCAGTTTCACCTTCGAGATCTTCAGCGACGGCCGCTTGTGGGGCTCCACGGACCACGTCATCCAACGCATGACGCCCAGGCACGATGGAACCGATGTGCTGGACACCCTTCCCGGATGGCATCGCACACCGGACCCCTATTATCATCCGGCTCTTCGCTTCGTGGAGGATACGTTGCGCAACATCGTTCTTGGTGTCGGTGTGGACCACATCGTGGAGATCGATGTCGCTACCGGGCGATCATCCGTCGTATACGTGCATGCACGACCGATGGAGCCGTTGGCGAACGAAAGGCTCACACTGGACAAGGCCGGCATGCTCTGGCTGCCCACCGCGAACGGGCTGTTCCGCTATGATCCCAAGCAGCGGCGGATGACCGTGATCCGAGCGGCGGACACGCATCATGCGCTGGCCATGGCCGACCTGTTGGTCTGCTTCTTCGAGAAGAGCGGTACCATGTGGTTGGGCACGTCGGGCTACGGGCTGTTGCGCTACGATCCACGGATCGAACGCTTCAATACCTGGAACGATCGCAGCATCCGATCGCTCACGGCAACATCGAACGGAACCGTGCTGGTCGGGCGCTATTGGGAATTGCTCGGTGAGTTCGACCCCGCGCAACGGAAGTACACCACGCGGATCAAGTCGATGCGTGCGATCCCTGCGTCGCGCAACGTACGGACCACGCACGACTACAGTGATATGGCATGGCTTGATCCGGAAGGGCAGTACTGGTTCTCGATGAACGCCGGTGCGCTGATGCGTTATGAAGCGCGCAGTGGTGAAGTTGAGCTGTTCAATGTGGGCAAGGGAACGCCGGATGCCGAGACGGGACATACTTTCCCTCTGATGCCGGGCACGAACGACGCGTTGTGGTTCGGTGGCGACCATGCGCTGTGGCGGTTCGATGTGCGGAAGCGGGAATTCACGCCGTTCCGCTGGCCGGTGAAAGCAGTGAACGACCCCTACGCATTCACGGCAGCCATACACGAAGGTCCCGATGGCATCATCTGGGCGGGCACCATGTCGGGCCTGTTCCGCTTGGATCCGCGTACCGGTGGTTGGAAGCAATTCCGCGCCATGCCGGGCAACGCGAAGTCGTTCTCCACGGACATCATCTTCACCATCTGCGCCGATCCGGACGACCCCACCGGTGTGCTGTGGATCGGTACCAGCGGTGGTGGCTTGAACCGGTTCGATACGCGGACGGGCGAGGTGGAACGTATCACCACCAAACAAGGGCTGCCGAACGATGTGGTCTACGGGGTGCTCACCGACAACGCGGGTCACCTGTGGATGAGCACCAACCAGGGCATCGCGTGCTACGACCGCAAGGCGAGGACCTTCCGCAACTTCGGGATCACCGATGGTCTGCAGAGCAACGAGTTCAACCGGTACGCCTACTGCAAGGATGTGGACGGGCGGCTCTGGTTCGGAGGTGTGAACGGCTTCAACTACTTCCACCCCGAAGAACTCATGCAGGACAGCATGGCCGCTCCGATCCGGATCACGGGCCTCAAGCTCATCAACCGCCCCGTGGATTTCCGGAAGTC